>CALCWC010000001.1 GCA_937905985.1 uncultured Verrucomicrobiales bacterium
TCAATGGAGCCCATGCCGTGTATGCCAATGGCAACGACGTTGTGTTCGGCGACACCGGCAACGGGTTTGTCTCGCTGTCAGGTGAGCTTGCACCCTCAAGCGTGTTGGTGAAGTCGGACAACTACTACTTCTTCTGCAGTGATATCGGTGAAGGGAACAAGCTAACCGGCACCATGCAGCTCACCAAGGAAGGCGAGGGCGAGCTAACCATCCAAACCGCCAACGACTACACGGGCTGCACGCTGATCAAGGGCGGCACCCTGGTGATGGGCAACGCTAATGCCTTGGGCAGCGGTGATGTGACACTGATGGGGGGTACGCTAAACCTTGGCGGGTGCACGCTATCCAACAACGTCAACGTGAATGGCACTGCCCACATAACCAGCGGCACCGTCTCCGGCAACCTCAATCTGGCAGACGGCGCATCCTTCACCTGGAGCGATGAAGCCAACCTGCAACTCACGGGCAGTATCTCCTTGGGCACGGATGCTGAACTGGACCTCGGCAAGCGTGCTATTTCAAACGACATTATCCTGAACGGCAGCTACGCCTGCATCGGCAATGGTAGCATTAACAAAGACCTTTACGTGAAGGTGGCGCTGACTCTTGTTCTGAAGGGCGACATCGATGGCCCGGGCGACATCATCTTAGGCAGCGATGCCATGCTTGTTCTCCGGGATATTGACATCTCCAACTCCGTTATCCTGAACGAATATGCCCAAATCAGTGGCTCCGGCACAATTTCCGGAGATCTCATTCTTGCGGACAATACGAGCTTCATCTGGCACAACGTTTTCTCCGATGACGACGTGCAACTCACGGGCAATATTACCCTAGGCGAACGTACCGACCTTAAACTCGAGGGCAAGACCCTCTCCGCCTCCGTCAATGTGATTGGAGATGACGCCTTTATCAGTTCCGGCACCCTTTCCGGCGGTCTTACTCTAGGTGCCGGCAACTGGCTCCACCTGCTAGCCGTCGACCTCACCGGCACAGGGAGCATATCCTTGGAGGACGGGGCACAGCTTATTTGGACAGGCCATACCCTCTCCGGTTCTATCAAATTGGGTAAACTCTCTGCCATTGATGCGGATTTTGTAAGCTCAAACACCACCATCAAGACCCGAACATACGCGGATGGCGCCGTACTGGAAAAGGTGAGCGTGTCGGATGGCCTGATTGCCGGAACGGACAGGCAGGCCAGCTTGGCAGACGGGCTCTATATCAAATCCGAGGCGAACCTCCTGATAGAGAGCATGACCATCACCGCCAACAACGAGATTCACGTGGGAGAGCACACCATCACCCTCAAGGATGTCACCATCAAGCTCTCCGAGGATTACTTCGACCGTGAGAACCCGGTGGACGGCGTGTACTACTTCAAGCTCCAAGACCTCTTCCATTGCGATGTGGAGTTTAACAACGTGGTGTTCGATGCCTCCGCGCTGAAGCTCCCCTCCGGCTTCGACCCCGGCGTGAACGGCATCGGTATGGACTTCGGGACCGATGTGACCATTGACCCACAAACCGCCAGGAACCTCACCCTGCTCATGGGCAGCAACTGGAGCCAGACCATGAGCCTGGTCGACGGCAAGCCCGTGTTCACGGCACTCGTTCCCACCCCGGAACCCGCCACAAGCACGCTTTCCCTCCTTGCGCTTGCCGCCCTGGCGGCAAGACGCCGCAAGTGAGATGTACAATGGACAAAGTGCAATGTACAAATCATAAGTTAGGCGGCCACGCCGCAAGGGAAACGGTTATGAAGAATACATTATTCAACGCTGCGCTTGCAGCCGCCCTGCTGGGCAGCTGCAGCGCCGCGTTGGCCAATACCGGGTACAGCCAGGACAAGGAAATTGCAGAAGACAACGCCCCGAATCACATATTTGCTGTCACGGCCCAGGAGAGTCCGGGTGCCTTTCATGCCAATCTCCGGATTTACGATGAGGAAGATGCTGCCTACGAAGCCTTGAAACAAGTGGTAGGCGGGTATGCGACAAACGAAACTTCCGCCTATGACAACCTGGTCACCATGAGTGGCGGCAAGGTGACAGAGTTGCTGGCGGGCGGATACGTCAGAAATGGAGGGATTGCCCAGGGAAACAGTGTCGTTATGACGGGCGGGGAAATGTCCGGCCAGATTGCAGGCGGGTGTGCGTATGGAAATGGATATGTCTACAATAATACCGTCGACATCGGCGGAGACAGCCGGGCTGTTCAGGTTTACGGCGGAATCACGCAGAATGGCCGCGCCGATGGCAACACCGTCACCTTGAGCGGAGGGAAGATTTCCCGCGATCTTGTTGGCGGGTATTCTCTGAATGGGGATGTCGGAGGCAACACCGCCATCGTGACCGGCGGCTCCGTTGAAAACGTCTGCGGCGCGGCTTTCCTCAATTCCAGAGAGATTAAGGGCAACAAGGTTCTCATCGCCGGTGGAAATGTGGGAACGGCGCGTGCCTATAGCCAGCATTCCACCAATGTGGAATATGAGAACAATGTCATCATCATGTCCGGCGGAACGGCCAGCTTTCTGCAGCTTGCGGAGAGGATTCACCTTGCCGGGGCGGGTTTTGATGGTACCATCGAAGGCGTGGAAGACATTGTCGGCCGGGCCCTGGATTGCGGCACCGTGGGTTACTGCGACAGCATCGACATCTACGGTTCGCAGATTTCCGGCACCGGCCTGACCGCTCGGGTTGCCCTGAACTTTCACTTGATGAACGGACTCTTGACCGAGGCCGCACCCATGGTGACGCTGGGCGATACGCTCAACCTGTCCAGGGACTTGACGCTTTCCTTTGATGCCCTGGATTGCATGGAGTGGGAGCCCGGTGATTCCGTTACGCTGGTGGAGTCTCAAAACGGCATGAGCATTGCCCCTGAACTGTTGGCCAAGGAATACAATATTTACCAGAACGGGGATCCTCATCAAATCATCATGGCAACCGCCAGGCTGGAGCTGAACCAGGACAAGACGATGCTCATGCTGACGGTTCAAAAAGTTCCCGAACCCGCCACGGGCACGCTGGGCCTGCCGGCACTTGCCGCGCTCTGCATGAGGCGCCGCCGCAAGTGCTCTCCCCCTGCCGCCATGCGGTGATTCTTGCCATTGATTGTTCCACAATGCTTGACAGGGCGTGCGGTATCCGATAGGATAGAACTGTGGAGACTTCCTTCACGCTAAACGAACCATAACTTGATACCATCATGAAGAAAACAATCATACTTGCAGCTATGCTGGCTCTGCCCACGTTCGGCGGCCAGAAGGCGATCATCGCGCCGCCCCCAGTGGCCCCGACCGTTGTCAACCCGTGTGAGGACTCCGTGTGGTCCTGGGAGGTGGCGGGCTCCTACAGCTGGGGCCGCAAACCGTTCGATGATTCCGATATGTTCCGCCAGAAAAAGGTGAACACCTTTGGCGCGGACATCACCATCGTCCGCCAGCTTCCCGCTATGGGCTGGTTCAAGAACCACGCTCTCTTCCTGCGCGTGGGCTATAACTGGGGCGACCGCACCTGGGGCTTGGGAGAGGGCCTGAACACCAAGTTCCGCGCGCATAATTTCACCATTATGCCCGGATACCGCATGACCCACAAGATCACGGACAACCTCTCCTACCATGTGGGCGGCAGCGTGGGCATCACCAACCGCTCTGACAAGCTGGAACTCACCGACTCCCCCGTGTACGACAACCCCGTGTACTACGTGCCGGAGATGCAGATGGGAGTGCCCCAGAACCAGCGCTATGATCGTGAGCAATACGGCACCCGCTCCTACACCAATTCCACCGTGGGCTTTGCCGCCTCCCTGGAGTTGGGGCTCCGCTACGCCATCAACCCCTGCTGGGATGTATTCTGCGCCTACCAGGTGACGGTGAACACGGCGCGCACCAAGTTCTCCTCCTATGGGGAAACGGTGAAGACCAAGAGCCAGTTCTTCCACGGCGTGCGTCTTGGTTTCGGCCGCAAATTCTGACGCGCCGCGCCATATCGGTTCAACCTCTCTTCAAGGCAGGTGGCTCCGCGCCGCCTGCCTTCTTTTCACCGCGGGCTTGATGAGAGCGGAATCACTGCTGCGGGGCAGGGTACTCCTTCATGAGCTCGCGAATCCTTTTCTCACGGGTAGCAGGAATGTGTGTCCACGGCATCAGCCAGCGTTCAACGGTCTTGGGGGTCACATGGCATTGCTCTGCCAGCCACGCTGTGTCCTTGTGCAGGGCGTTTAGCCAGCTTGTGATTTCGCGTTTGAGGTCTTCTTGAATTGGCCCGATGATGAGTCCCATAGGACGTTGACAACACCTCCGGGCAGTAGGTGCGGGCTTCGCGGGCGGCAGAGACGGCTTCTTGGCTTTTTTGCATGGGGTAATTTTCATTGCCAATGGGGTTGGGTTGCAACTGGCTCTCTACCACGGCTCCGATGATGCGTCAACAGGGAAAATGCCACCCTGTTCGGAACGCCTGGATGAGGCGGAGGGAATCGGCGTGCCAAAAAAATCCGCCCATGTTTGGATCATGGGCGGATAAGGGTGTTCTCGGGTGTTATCTATCTTGTTTACCGAGACAGGGCGCGAACAACCTCGGTATGGTATTCTTCCCGGGCCTTGTCCATAGCCGTCTCGCCGTCGTCATCACGCATCCGCGGATTGGCTCCGGCGGCAAGCAGCATGCGCACAATTTCAACGTAACCGTGGTCGGCCGCCTTCATCAACGCGGTCTCCCGGTCGTCGTCAGTGGCATTGACTCTGGCCCCGGCGGACAGCAAAACGCGTACCGCCTCGAGGTTGCCATGGCTGGCTGCCTCCATGAGAGGGGTTTCGCCGTCATCGTCCCTGGAGTTGACATTGGCCCCGGAGCGCAGCATGGATTGCACTTCGTTGGCCGAGCCGTATTTTGCCGCGCGGTTGATGGCGGGTTCGTAATCGTCGTCGGCCTGAATGGGAAGGGTTGTTCCGATTGCCAGCAGGGTAAGGGTGATATGCAGGTATTTCATATTTCTGGATTGACTGCCCTGAGATGGGGTACGTCGGCTGCGATACTACGCGAAAGAGGGCAGGGCGTCAATCTGTTTCTTTGTAATGATTCTAAAAAGTTCAGAGCATCAAGTCTGCCCCCAATAACATAAAGACGAAATGGAATTGCGACTTCTTTCGAGTTTACAATCTTTTGTAGCCTTGCTTCTTGCGGCGGCGGGCGCAGAGGCCAGCCAGAGCCAACAGGGAAAGGGTGCCTGTGGTGGGTTCGGGAACGTTGCCGGGTACCACGAGCTTCAGGAACTGGGTTGTATCCTGCCCCTGTTCCAACACAAGCTTGGCGGTTGCCACCACGGTATCGGGCTTGCCGTTCTGGTAGATGTTGTACTCCTTGTTGAGCAGGGAGTCGTCAATCTTAATGCCGAGCGCATCGCTCACGAGCGTCACGGATGCGCCGGGCTTCCATTTCATGTTATCCATGGCATCAAAGGAAAGGGCCAAGCCCGGGGAGGGAGCCTCATCCGTTGGAATGAGGAAGTTGGTCAGGTCAAGCTCTTTCGCCAGCGTAATCATGGGGGTGCTCCCCAAAGAGAGCTGGGCTTCTGCAATATGGAAGTTGAGAATCTGGGTGTAAGCGGTGTTGATACTGCCAATAGATATGTCCGTGCCGTAGATGTCCAAGGCGTTGCTTGTGGAGGAAGCTCCAGCCCCCACTTGAACTTCTCCTTTTATCTGAATGCCTGCATCACTGCCGGTATACTCTACGCCCCGGATGGTTGCTTTCCCTCCCTTGCCCACCAAATAGACTGCATTTTGCGATGCTCTGCTGTATTCGCTATATCCACTTACAACAGAATCAAAAACCGTGCCTCCTGTCATCACAACGCTGTTTCCATCGGCTACAGATACCCTGACATAGGTGGCTGCGCCCCAGAGTCTGTTGACTGCGCCCCCCTTCATCACAAGGGAATTGTTTGTGACTTTTCCTGTCTTTAAACCTAGATTAGGATCAATTGTCTGGCGGTATGCAACGATAACTTTGTATTCTGACAAATCCCGACCAATTTCAGCCTGCTCTGGAGCCCTGATAGTGAGGCTCATCCCGTCAATGTCGCCTAATTCAGACGTGTACTTGTATGTTCTCGCTATCAAAAAAAGGGCATCATATCCGAGGTCTTCCTTGACTACGGTATAGGCAGAATCTGCGAATGCTTGCCCGCCTGTGAGGGCGGCGGCCAGCATCATTGTGAAGATGGTTTTCTTCATGGTCGGCGACTTTTGGTTGTTATAGGTACGTGCCACGGAAAATCTTCAGGTGAACCGCACCCATGCTAGTATAAGAGTTTTCCATACTGAGGGTCAAGCCCAATCGCCCCCAAGTGGAAAAGTGGAAAATCCTCCTTCCAGGCACGCGGCGAGTCCGCGCTTCAAACTTAACCCGAGATGGTAGAAACTCGCAATTGAGCGCACATTTCCCAATTACCAAACGAGAGGCGGTTCAGTCCAGCTTGAATTGCAAGTCATGCCTAATGCCTCCGGCATGCAAGAATGCACTGCTGGGCGGGCTTCTAAAAGCCATGGAATCCACAAGAAACGCGCCGGGTCCCTTTAAACCCGATCTTTTGCGCCAGGTGGTGAACCATGGTTTCGCGCACATACTATCACTCCCGCATGCCTTGTCAAGCGTTTGTTATTAAAGTGAAAAAAAGTTCAATTCTTAATGTGTTGTATTTACGTCTGTTGTCGCTATGAAGAGGAAATATTCGGTTTTGAAGTGATTTTTTTGTCGTACATTTTTCCTTCTGGGTGCTTATAGGTAGTAGAGTAAAAGCGAACCCCACCCGCAGGAGCGGATGGGGGCCTGATGTATTTCCTGAGAAAAGAGGTTTACTTCCTGCGGCGGCGGGCGCAGAGACCAGCAAGGGCCAGCAGGGAAAGCGTGCCTGAGGTGGGTTCCGGGACGGTGGAGTCTACCACCAGCTTGAGAACCTTGCCACCCTGCTCAAGCTCCAAATGAGCGGTGGCCAACAGCTCAGCCGTCTCCAAGGTCTTTGCATCATTCGCGTCAACATATCGGTAGATGTCGTACTCCTTCTCCAAGTATTCCTGGCTCGCGGAAATGTATTTGGCATTGACCAAGGTCACGGAATCGCCCGGCTTCCAATCCATTGCCCCAACGGCATCGAATGTAACTTCCGTTTCAGGAGGAATGTAGAACGTGGTCATTTGTACCGAAATCATTGCTTCATCGCTCTTCTCCTGCCCGTTCACCATGTGGAAGTGGACATGGTCGAACACGCCTAGGCTGCCAACCGTAATTCCTGTGCCGTAGATATCGATAGTGCCGCTTCGAGTTGTCTCGCCATTGAGTGAGTCAACTGTCATTTTCCCTATATGGCTTTCAGCCCCCGTTACCTCCACGCCCGACACGCTCCCGGCGAACCCCTTACCCACTAGGTGAACAGTATTGCCGAAAGCCTCATCCGTCCCGTAGCCACCATAGACCTCATCATATTTGCCGCCCGCAAGGACGACTTCATTTTGGAAACTACGATAGCCAAAGCCACCATATACTGCAACCTTTTCAGTGTTGCCGCCGGTCAGGACAACTTTGTTTTGGTAGACATCTGCCGTTCCGTAACCGCCATAGAGAGATTCGTAAACGGTTCCTCCATCCATGGAGACTGTATTGTTATATACCATCCAGCCGTAGCCACCGTAAGCGTGCGCTATGCCTGGAAACTCGGCATCCTCTTTTTCAAAAATGTGCAGATTCCCACCCTCGACTTCATCTTCTGGGCCATATACCCCGTATACATATTCGCCGAGTTGGCTGTTTTTTTTATCATAGTTCTCAACCGCCGTGTTCGCAAAAGCAATGCCGCTGCCCAGTAAGGAGGTGAGCAGGGTGGTGAATAAGGAGCATCTCATAAGTTTGGTTGCTTGTTTCAATACACAATTCTACCACCTTCACTCGGCCTACGTCAAGCTTATGTCGGTAAATCGGATAAAAGCGAACCCCATCCGCCGGAGCGGATGGGGCCCTGATGTATTTCCTGAGAAAAGAGGTTTACTTCCTGCGGCGGCGGGCGCAGAGTCCAGCCAACGCCAGCAGGCTCAGCGTGCCTGTCGTGGGTTCCGGGACGGGGGCAGGGGGTACCGGGTTGTCGGTTCCTGCAAGCGACGTCAGGATGAGGGCATTGTCACGCATCATGTAGGCAGCCTTTGACAAGTCCAAAGCCAACGGGGTATCAAGGGCGCCCTTTTGTTCCCCGGAGAGCATAAATGAGGTGCGCAGCATCAGGCCTTGCAGCTCATCCTCGCTCAGTGTGTTGCCCATGTTGCTGATGAGCGTCAAATCGAGCTCACCGGTGCCCATGGTGAGGGCCTGGCTAGCCTCGTCACTAAGGGCAATGATAATATTCCCATCGTTACCCACGGTAAACGCGTTGTTGCCCATATTGATATTGGAATACACACCGTTGTCCCAGCCTGCGCTATCCTCGTCAGCCGCGTTCCAACCGTCCACGCTGAACACGATGTCGCCCAGGTTCACGGTGAGGTCCCCCGTATAGGTCTGCTGGCCGGGAGAGTTGCCCACGATGAGCGTGCCTCCGTTCATGGTAACACCTGCGAAAGTGCCGCTACCCTTGAGGGTGGCTCCTTCATTCACCGTTGTGGTCAGGGTCATCACGCCGTCATTGACATGCACTCCGGAGTCGATGGTGAGCGTGATGGCTTTGCCCTCCGCGCCTTGCACTCGGGCACCTTCGGAAACGGTGAGCTTTGTATTACCCGTGAGCTCAACGTCCTTGCCGAAGATGAAGTCGCCTTCCTTCACGCGGATTTCGCCCTTGAGGGACACGGAGTCCGTAACCTCTGCGGCACCCTTGCCAGTCTTGTCCAGATTGCCTTCGCCCGTGAGCTTGCCGAAGGTGGCTTTGTTGTCCACCGTCACTTCCAGCGTGTTGGTGCCCTTGGTGGCGCTCAGGTTGATTTCCTTGGCAATGGTGTCCGTACGGTCAACTTTAAGCGTGCGGTTGGCGTCCTGTATGGTATCAGTAGTACCTTTGACCACAGAATCTTGGAAGCGGATAATACCCGCCACCTTGCCGCCGCCATCTAACTTGACGCGATCCTCGGCACAGTTCACCAGCGTCACTTTACCGCCGCGCAGGTTCAGGTCGCCAGTAGGCACTTCCTCATCAGTAAACACCTCGTAGCTGGACAACCAGTCATCTTCAGTTGCCAATTCCACCCGCAATGCTTCTACAGGACTATCAGGAGCCTTGGCATCACGCAAGTCGTATTGAAGCACATAGTCTTCTTCTCCGTCCACAATGAGGTTGCAATAATGGGAGAAGAGGAACTCATTATCATCCACGAGGTTCTTTCCGACGCGCACATCGTAGTCCAGGAAGCGGATGCCTGTAGTGCGAATGGCGCAAATGTTGGAGAGGGTCGGGGCGCTGCCTGGCCAGTCAGTACGCATGCTGCCGTAGTTGTTGGGGTCGGTGCCCATTCTAATACCCAATTCAGAATAGTACCCATAGCCCGTAGAAGGCCAGTTATTGTCGGAATTGAAGAATTTGGTGATTAACCCATTTTCGTCCAATTCCACGCCATACACGGTCATGGCATGCGTGTTCGTTGCCCAGCAAACACCCCAGTCGTTCTCCATGAACTCCACAATCTTCTCAGAAGCCCATTGGTATCGGGTTTTATCAGGGGCGTCTATGTCATAGTTGCTGGGCAGGAATGAGTACGTTTGAATCATCGTGTACTCGTACTGTTTGTAGATTGGCTTTTGCCGCATCGTGTCGGGATTTGCTCCGAAAGTACTCATGTAGTTGGCTGAGTTCAAGGCAGCCCCCGCCAGGCGCGGATAATACCCCTGAAATTCGTGTCCAAGCGTAGTAGCTTCAGTCTGAGACAAAAGTAAAGGCTTGGAGCCAGTCAACCACATTTGTATGGCTCTTCCCTCGTAGCCGCCCACATTCGGCCACAGGTGACGCTCCGTCTCGAACACTTCATAATCGCGCGGAGCATCTTTGGGGATAATAAGAGCCCCGTTCTGCTCCACTCGGTCTTGCCACCAAGCAATGACATTACTGGAAGCCGCAACCCAGCACATATCGGAGTCGGAATCTCCAGCATAATAATGCTTGTAGGTAGTAATTGCCCCTTCCATCTTGTGGGTCTCGGGGTCGTGGGTTACACCGGTCCACCATACTTCTCTAGGGGGTGTTGTTTCGGCCATGGCCTGGGGGCCTGCTATCATGAGCAGGGCAAGCAGCGTCAGGGTCTTTTTCATCAGTTTTGTTTCTTGTTTGAGGTTAGAGAGAGGGAGAGAGCCCCCATTAGAGACGCGAGGATACAGTATTTGGAATACTGTAGCACCTCACATATATCGTAAAATGTTGATTACCATAAAGAAACAAAAAACACCTACAAGCTGGGGTTAAGGAGTCCTCTTCCAAAAAGACTTTCCTCTCCTCAGAAAAATTAAGGCTCGGCGAATTTTAGACTTGCTACAGTATTCCAAATACTGTATACGTGTGTGTCAAGGCTAGCCTTGAATCAGTAAAAAACAAAGACAAACCCAAAACTCAATACAACAACGATGAAAAAGACCCTGACGCTGCTCGCGCTGCTAATGATAGCAGGCCCCCAGGCCATGGCCGAAACGACGACCACCACCACGGAACACTGGGTGAAAGGTGTGGTGTGCCACGACAACGACTCACCAGACGAATGGTTTCGCAACAACTATCCCAAGGTGGTTGACGCCGGAGCGTACACCTTCAGCAAGAATGATGCCGACTCCTACGCCACCAACCAATGCTGGGCCGCATCTGCTGCCGACGCGCTGGCCTGGTGGGAGGACCGGGTTGAGGAGAACGGAGCGCTGATTCTGCATGACACTCCGCGCGGGGTGAATTTATGGAAGACTCTCAGCCCCATGTTCGTGAAGGACGGCGGCTACCCCCGCTATGCCATGAACTACTGGCTGTGGGGAAAGCTGCCCTCATACGCGGAGTCTTTCCTCAGCAGCACATGGACTGCCAAGAACCAGGATTTCCATGGCTACTTCCCCCACCTGAAGGGCCAGATGGAGGAATACAACACGGAGTATATCATGATTATCAATCATTCCATGACGGCCACCGTTCGCGTGAATGACGACGAAGAATGCATAGCCGAGGCTCGCGTGCGCTACCTGGAAAAGGAAAGCAGACTTCTCGACCTTGTGGACGAGGGCTGGGGACTGACCTTCTACACCGCCAACCATGTACTGACCGCGTATGGCTTTGAGACAGACGAGAATGGCCGACTCACCCAGATGTGGTACACGGACAACAACCCCGGCGGTGTTAGGAACGGCTATCTGGAATCCACCAGCTTGGGGGAGGAGTTGAAGAACACCGGTAATGTCCAGAATGTGCAACTCCAGACTTTCACGGGCTACGGCGACCTCCGCGCGTTCAACGCCATCCGCACCCAAGGCATCCAGTTCGACACCTACGAGCTGACCTTCGATGGTGAGGAGGACGAGCGGCTGTTCTCCCACTACCTGAACGTCACCTACGACGGCGGGGAGCATGAGCTGCAGTACGACCTGCGCAACGCGCTGGACAAGGACAGCCCCGTAACCGCCAAGAACGAGGCTGGCGAACTGATTTCCACGGGTGACATTACCCTGAAAGACGGCAAACTCTCCCTGATTGCCTGTGCAGAGGAACGTGAAGCCGTGGACGGTGGCGGCAAGACTTCCGGCACCATTACTTTTGAAGCAAAGGAAGGTGCAACCCGCACGCTTTCCGTGCAGCATACGGACACCATTGCCAAGGAAATCAAGATTAACGCGGCAGATGGCAACACGCTGGAAGTGACGGAGGGCAACACCGCCACCTTCGGCCAGCTCACGGGTGAGGGCAATTTGGACAAGACCGGCAAGGGAACCGCAAAGGTGACGGATGCCGTGTCCCTCAAGGGCGAAATCCGCGTGAAGGAAGGCGACTTCATCTTCGGCAAGGACGTTGAGCTCACGGGTAATACAAAGCTCACCGTTTCCGAAGGTGCCCGAGTGCAAGGCGCGGAGGGCAAAGCCATCACGCTCACCATCGACTCCGGAGTGCATGTCAATGACGGCGTGATGACCCTGACCACAACGGTGAATGAAGGAGCCACCCTCAAGGGCAGCGGCACTTTCGGCATGGTGGCCATTGACGGCGGTGAAATGATTGTAGGCAACTCCCCCGGCCACCAGGACTATGAGGGTGCGCTTACCCTCAACAGCGGCAAGCTGGTGTTCTGTGTATCCGGGTTCGGCGGAGCCAGCGAGGGCGACAATGTGGGCTGGGATTCCGGCACATACTCCACCATCAACATGAATGGCAACGATTTCGTTGTCAACGAAAACGGAGAAATCGTGATTGCCATGAGCGCTGATGCGGCCAACAGCCTTACCACCGCCAACGGCACGCTGGAGCTTACCTTAGCCACCGGTCTACAGTCTGGGGCTTTCTCGGAAGACCAACTGGCGGCGCTGGCCCAGCAGACCAGCTTTGCGCTCTCCCTTGAGGATGGTGCAGGAACCAAGGAACCCACCGCGCTGACAGCCCCCAAGTTCTCCTACAAGATGGTGAACGATGCGCTTGTGCTCACCACCGGGACAAGCGGCAGTCCCGCCGCTGTTCCGGAGCCCACTACAGGCACGCTGGGCATGCTGGCGCTTGCGGCCCTGGCAGCCCGTAGGCGCAGGAAGTAACCCTCACCACACTCTCTCTGACGACTTACTCAGGGTCCCATCCGCTCCGGCGGGTGGGGCCGCTTGTATTGTCGTTGGGTGCGAACCTGCGTCCAACGTAAAAAAACGGTTGAGCAGGAACAATTATCTTGACTTCCCTAGCAAAAAAACGATAGAATCACGCGGGCTCTGTGTAACACGCCCGCCTTAAACCGACGGACAACAATGAAAAGAACCCTGTCTCTCATAGCCCTGGCCGCTGCGCTGCTGGCGCCAACAACCCTGGGCTCCACCACGACGATTAGCGTAACGGGTGTTGTCATTAACGCGAACGACCTCTCCAAGTCCACCGGTTGGTATGATGCCAACAAGGGAGCTGATAGAGACTATGACGGCCAGATGTGCTGGGCGGCTTCCAGCAGCAATATCGTTGCCTGGTGGCAGGACCAGCAGGACCCGGACAACCTGCCGAAGACCGCTCCCACGGATTTGCAGGATATCTGGGACCAGTACAGGCAGACCTGGGCGAATGTGGGTGGTCTCAACGAGCTGGGCCTCCACTGGTGGATTGACGGCAGATACAGCATCGGCAACAAAAGCATACCGCCGAGAGCAGGCGGGCAGGACCCGGCGAAGGCGGGCTATTACGCCGATTCCCTGTATACCCCGTACGGCTATGCCCCCGGGGTGCAGATGATGGACCTGAAGGTTCTCGATGTAGACAACTATAACAACAATGTCCACGATTTAAGCGCGGATCTCGTCAGATACATTCAAAAGGGATACGGCGTGGAGCTGTCGTGGGTTGTCCCCAACTGGAGCTCCCCCGATGCAGAGCCAACCACCGCGCACTCCGTCACCCTGTGGGGTGTGGAATATGATGAGGAGAACAGGATTATCACCGACTTTTACCTGACGGATTCCGACGACTATCAAACTGCCCTGACCAAGGTTGCCGTACATGAAACCACCGATTACTGGGGTGCCCAGACGCTGGCCAAGACCAGCTACAAGAGAGAGTACACGGCCATGTCCTTTACCGTGTTGAACTCCCGCCTGAGCAATGATATCCACTACTTCAACTACCAAGACAGCGAGACTCACGATATCATCTTGCAGCAGAGCGTGAACGGCAAGGGCTATACGCTGTCCGGCACGCAGGAGGTGCGCGACATTGTCTTTGATGACAGCCACGGAACGCAAAGCCGCCTGCTGACCGTGGAGGGAGAGCATGCCGCCGGGACGCTGTTCCTGAACGGCGCCGGAGTGAACACCGTCAACGTGACGGATGCGTCCAAGCTGGCGGTGGAGCAGATATCCGGCGGCCAGAATCTGACCAAGGCCGGTGCGGGCACGCTGGAGATTCAAGGCGGCACGGCTACAGGTGCCTTGGACATACAGGCGGGAGTTGTCTTGAATAAGGGCGCCCTTGGCGAGGTGACACTGAGCGACGGAGGCCGCTTGGAGAACCAAGGCACGGCGACTAAGCTCACCGTGAACAGCGGCAGCGTTGCCGAAATGAAAAACAACAGCGGCCAGCAAGCCTTTACCCAGGCCACCGTGAACGATGGTGGCACGCTGAAAGGAAGCGGCCAGTTTGGCAAGGTAACCTTGGAAAAAGGAGGCACGCTGGTTGTCGGCAATGCTCCCGTGCGGCAAACATATACAGATGAGCTTATTGTCAACGGCGGCACGTTGGTGTTCAGTATCGATGATGCTCTCAATTCCTACAGCGGTGCGGCTGATGCCGACAATTCCGGGTGGGGGTCTGGCCGTTATTCCACCATCAGTATGAGTAACAAGAGCCTGACCCTAAACCCTGATGAAATTAAAATCAATCTGGGTGAGACAATCCTCAAGAGAAGCGCAGGGGTATCTGATTTGGAAAATGCTCTGGGAACTCCCTTCACTATCAACTTGGCGAATGTTGACATTCTGATGGATATAAACTACAACAACAATCCCTTGTTCAGTTTTTATACAGGTGAGGCGGAATTGCAGCGTTTGGCAGGTATCACCACGTTCAGCCTGAGCGATGATGACGGAGCGTTCTCTATACCGGGGCTTCAGGCAATCATCACCCCAGAAAGTGTTGCGTATGCCACCCAGTACGGTACAGATGTTATGCTGAACGCGAGGCTCAGTGTAACTCTGGCAGCTGCACCCGAAGTCCCTGAACCCACCACGGGCACGCTGGGCCTGCTGGCGCTTGCCGGGCTGTGCGCGCGCCGGCGGAGGAAGTGACAGGCAAGTTTTTCTTGTGTGTATCATATCGGCACCCATCAGGCTTCGGCCCGGTGGGTGCTTTTCCGTACTAGGAAGACGCCCCGCAAGGCGCGGCTATATCAGACTTGGAGAGTTGGCGTATTTATTGCTTGCTCCGGCAAGGGGAAATGGTAGAATGGGAAGCCAAGCTTTTCAGCAGTTTTAGACACCGCACAAGCAGATTTCCCTACAACAATGAACAAGACACTACTTACAGTACTACTCGCCACCCTCGCGCCCTGCTCGTTCGCCAAGCAATACTGGGTGAAGGGAGTTGACACGAACGGCGGCTGGGTGGATGTCGACAAGTCCCGCAACGCGCAGTACAACGAATTCGAGAATGAGGTGCGAGTGGGGAAAAACAAGGGAAGCAGCGGCTACTTCAACAACGACAGAAACAGCGGAGATGGCTTCCTGTGCTGGGCCGCCTCCGCCACGGATATCCTGGCATGGTGGCATCGGCAGAATCCCGGCGCCGCCCAACTGAACAAAAAAGCCCCGACGGGCAAGGAAGAGCTTTGGCAGTTGTTCAAGAAGAGCTTTGTCAACGACTCCGGCGCGGCAGAAGCCGGCATCCGCTGGTACATCAAAGGCATTGTTCCCCAGGTGGAGCCCACCCCGAAACCGGGAATCGGCCGGGGCGGCTATTATTCCGGCATGGACATCCAATCCGAGCACTACGACATCCGGCAGTTCGACCCGGCCTGGATGGAGCATGGCGGAGAACCCGTGTACAACCTTGAGTACAACGGACCCAAGGAAGACGTCCATTTGAAGATAGCGAACAAAATAACCTCTCTCATCCAGGATGGCTACATCATCTCGCTGGGCATTTCCGGGGAAGGCGGCGGAAAGCATGCAACCACCCTGTGGGGGGCGGAGACGGATGATAAAACCGACCATCTGACAAAAATATGGATCACGGACTCCGACGATGCCCTGAACGGGTATGGCACCGGCCTGATTGAACTGGAGTGCAGCGACATTGAGAACGAGCTGACGCTGGGGACCGGGGAGCATGTATTCACGGTGGGAAAGCTGCTAGCCTGTGGCATCAAGTCCACGGGCAAGGCATACCAGGAGGAAGAGTTCCGCGATAAAAAGGCGGGCCGCCTGTGGTACGACTGCACCAAGGGCCGGAACGACTACTTCTACGATTTCACCGCCATCAAGATGCCGCAAGTGTCTGCCCAGGGGATGCCCCAACAGGCTTCATCCGCCGATGGCGCATGGGAAGCCCCATCCAGCATCAAGGGCAAGACCTTCTCGTTCTCCGCGCCCGCCTGGGTGAAATGGGTTGACGGCGTGGCCACCGAGCAAACGCAAGGCCCGTTCGGCAGCGAACCGCCGTCCTACACGGTGCAGTGGAAATGGGGCAACAAGCACGCGGAATCCCGGACAAACGAGCTGGACGGCAAGCCGGCGAAAAAGACCCGCACCTACACCAAGACCGGCAAGCGCACGGCCGTGCTGGAGGAGCGATACGAAAGCAGCTCATGGAATGCCGAACGCTATGAGCTGACCTTCGAGACGCCCACATCCGGCACCTGCCGCATGGAGCAGACCGGAAAGTACAGCCTGCTGCTGGCCGACAAGTACACGGCCACCGGCACCTTCACGCTCAAGTAGGCACGGCGCACCGCCCTGCCGGCCGACAGGGGGGTTACAGGGCTGTCAGCAGGCGCAGCAGTTCATCGTTGCCGTAGGCGGCCGCTTTCATGATGCGGGCCACCTCCTTCTTCTGCTGCTCGCGCACCTTGGCGCTCTGGGTGCGGAATTTCTCCGGCATCACAGAGGTCATGTGGTAGATGAGGCTCATGTTCTCCGCGCAGGGGTGCTGCTTACGGAAGCTCATGAACTCGCGGTCCAGGGAGTTGAGCTTGGGCACCAGGCCGCGCACCTGCGGCAGGCAGGCCGCCGCGGTCTTGGCATCCTTCACCTTTTCCAGGGCGCGCGTCAGCTCTGTGTTGGCGGCGGTGATCTTGCAGTAGTAGTCCTCCACCTTCTGCTTGTCTTCCGCGCTGGCAGCCTTGCCGGGGATGATTTCCATGCGAGCAATCATATCCGTGATGGCGGCCTTCTGCGGTCCGTCGTAGATGATGATGCGGCACTTGGCCCCCTCTGCCCCGCAGGGAAAGTCGTACAGGTCGCCCGTGAGCCCCTTGTTGAGCCTGGCGTGCTTGCCGTCCATCTCCTTGCCCGCCACCACGCCGCGCATGGGCGTACCCTCGTGGTCCTGGTTCAGCTCCAAGGCGGAATAGATGAGCAGCTGCGGCTTTTTATCCGCGTCCTCCACGTAGAAGTAGCGGATATTCAAGCCGCCGTGGGACTTCACCTCAATGCCCGGCACGCGCGGGATGCGGAAGGTGGACCAGGACTCGAACGTGTCGTACACGGTGGCATCGGCTGCCAGGACGGCGGGCGCCAGCAGCGCGCTGGACAAAAAGACTCGGGCGATTGTGTTCATCATGCTGTATCGGGAGAAACGACTGCGCTGAGCCAGTATATCCCGCCGCGCCCGGTGTTGACAAGCCCGGATTTCATGGGGGCACATGCATTTTTTCCGTATGTTCCGCGTTGCGCGCTTGCCATTCGGCGGGTTGTGTGCTTATCTTTAGGCGGCTGCACCCGCCACCTGTACCATACCATGAACAAGCAAACCATCATAGCCCTGGCCGCATGCGCGTGCCTTTCCGGCATCACCGCCCTGCACGCCCAGGAATCCCCTGCCCCCAAGGCTTCCAAGGATACCGCCACCCAAGCGCCGAAAAAGGCAAAGAAGGGCAAGAAGAAAGCCCCTGAAACCGTGGTGGGCAAGGCTCTCAAGACCATCAATTTCATCAACGACACCAAACCCAACACCAAGGCGGAGTTCTACATCTACCTGCAGTCCGCCGCCTGGTGCGGCCCCTGCAACCAGGAAATGCCCGATGTGGCCAAGCAGTACGCGGCCATGAAGGCTACAGGCAAGGTGGAAATCATCTTCACCAGCGCCGACATGAAGCCCCAGGAAGCCCTGGATTTCATGGCCAAGTA
The DNA here is from genome assembly GCA_937905985.1 of uncultured Verrucomicrobiales bacterium. GTDB lineage: Bacteria > Verrucomicrobiota > Verrucomicrobiia > Verrucomicrobiales > Akkermansiaceae > Akkermansia. Next base: position 18,024 of record CALCWC010000001.1, read on the forward strand.
CAATGTTTCCATGCCCTGCATCCTTTCCTGGAAGGAGGTGGACCGCAAGTACGTGGCATCCGACGAGGCGGCCAAGCTCCCCGGCTTCACCTACTCCAAGCCGGTGCCCCACGCCACGCTTGTGGATGCCTCCGGCAAGGTCATCAAGGATGCCCACGCCTTCCACGTCATTCCCCAGTGGCGGGAACTCACGGGCATCAAGGAGGACAAGCCCGCAGCCAAGTGAGCCAGGGACAGCAAGGGCACTTTGTGCTGGACATACGGACAAGCATTTGACAGGATACACGGTATGAAAATTCTCTTTTCCCTCATAGGTTTGGCATGCATGCTCACCATGGCTCCGCTGCCGGGTGGGGCCGCGCCGGACGAGGCCCCCGCCAAATCCGCCAAGGGAGCCAAGAAGAAGGCCGGCAAGAAAGCGTTCTCGCCGGAACTGAAAAAAGCCCTGGGCAAGCTTCCCTACATCTCCCCCAAGCGACTCAACCCCAAGGCGGAGTTCTTCATTTACCTGCAATCCGGCTCCCAGTGCCGCAACTGCAACTATGAGATGCCCGGCGTGGTCAAGGAGTACAAGGACATGAAGGAGAGCGGCGCCGCCGTGGATATTCTGCTCATCTGCCATGACGACAAGCCGGAGACCGCCCTGGCGTTCATGAAGAAGTACGGAGCGGATTTCCCCGTGGTGCTGCGCAAGGATGTGAGCCCGGAAACCCTGCCGGGCTTTGAGAGTGCACACGGCATCCCCTACTGGCAAATTGTGCGCACCGACACCGCCGAGGCCACCAAGGGACGCGGTCCCGCCCTGGAGAACTGGCGTCTCAAGACCGTGGACAAGCCCGCCGTACCCGTCCGCCCGCGCCCTCCGCAGCCCCAGGCCTCCTGATGCAGGTTGCTTCACAAACACCCCTGTACGGTATGTGTTGACATAGGTGCGTGAGACTACTATACTACCGCCATGAAAACGACACTATTGACCATTCTACTCGCCCTCACAGCCGTGGTGGCCGTGCCTGCCGCGTATGCCGAGGACGCAGGCGGCAATTCCACAGCCGCTGCTTCGGAGGGCAACAAAATCGGCGATGCCCTGAAAACCATCAAGAAGTTTGCCACCGGCAAGAAGCCGAACACGAATGCCAAGTACTACATTCTGCTGGAATCCGCCAGCTGGTGCGGCCCCTGCAACCAGGAGATGCCCCATGTAGTGAAGGCGTACAAGGAGATGCTCAAAACCAAGCAGGTGGAGCTCATCCTGATGAGCCACGACAACGATGGTGCCACCGCCAAGGCATTCATGAAGAAGTACCACGGCAATTTCCCCTGCATCATCGCCAAATCGGCGGATGCCAAGGTGATTCCCGGTTTCAAGCCTGCCAACGGCATTCCCCATGCCATCATCATGGATGCCTCCGGCAAGGTGATTACGGAGGGCCACGGCTCCCTGGTTGCCAAGTGGAAGGACCACTGCCCGCTGTAACGCCGCGGCAAGCGTATTTCCCCCAAGGCCCCGTGCGGTTCTCCGTGCCGGGGCCTTGCTTTATACATTTATAGGCCCTGGGGAGGCTTCCTCCACGGCAACTCCCGCAGAAACTCAATACGCGGTTCGGCGCTGGTAAAGCCCCTTGGCGTAGCTGCGCTCGTTGATGAAATCCTTCAGGCTCTTGCCCTGGGCGCGGTACTCGCCGCCAATGGTGAGCAATTCTCCCATCTTCTTGGCCCAGAGCTGCAGGTTGGCATCCGCCGTGCCGGAGCGCTTGTAGGCGTTGGCGCTGTACAGACGGGCCTTGGCGCGGTTGGAATCCTTGAACGCCATGAGCAGGCGCCCGGTCTTCACGTCGCGCATCGTGCCCTCAATGCAGATATCACCCTCCGCAAAGTTGGACACCACAGATGACACACCGGGCACCGGTATGAAGTAGCCGCCCACCTCAGATGCCACGCGCAGGCCCGGACGCTGGGTGCGGAAGCGCACCACGGAGAAATCCATGCGCACGGTGGCCTTCTCCGGAGAGTCCGTGAGCGTCCACCTGTTGATGAGCTTGTTGGTGCTGATAGAAGACGCAATGGACTTGGTCAGGTAGTCGTGCATCTGCTTCTGCATCAGGGGAACGTACTCCTCATGCCCCTTTTCCACCAGGTGCATATCTAGCGGGGCAATATAGATGCTGCCCACGGCAGGGGCATCATACGGCTGGTCCGGCAGCCAGTATCCATCCACCGCTACCTTCAGTGAATGGGTGAGCGGCACATCGTAGAGACCGCTTTCAGATTTCAACCTGGACTGCGAGAAACTGCATGATGCCAGCAGGAGACTGACACCCAACAAAATCAAATGAAGTGTCTTAATCATTCTGTAAGAGTATCGCGCCTCGCATGCTTTGGCAAGAAATAAACGGGGAAAATCGAGAAAAAAGGCCTATGAGACGAATTATTTCGGGCTTTCCAAGAGAGGTCTGCGGTGCTATGATGCGCGGCATGAAGCACATTTTTCTATTTGCCGTAGCCGCGGTGGCGCTCACATCCTGCTCCCTGATGCCCGTCACCACCATCAGCCGTTCCGAACTGCTGACCCCCTCCACCATGACGGCGATAGACCCCTCCACCTACACCGGCATGATGTACTACGGTGCAGACGACACATACGACTACTTCACCCGCAACAGCCTGAAGTACCGCGTGCTCCGCACGGAGAACGCCATGCCCAATGCCGGGCGCTTCCCCTTCGACGACTGGAAGACGGGCAAGCTCTACAGCCAGGCCGCAGCCAGCGGCGGCTTGCAGGGCCTGCTCAACAAATACCGCCAGTCCCGGTAAGGATTGACCCCCCAACCAAGACGCGCTGGACCCGCCGCATCGTCTCCCAGCCCGCGAGCGGCGCGGGAACAGGGGACTCCGAGCTTGAAAGAATACCGGGATTTTGGTAAGGTAGGTGCGCATGGGAGAGATGCGGCAGGGCATGGGACAAAACATGGTGGCGACAGCCTCCATGCAGTTCTTCATGCGCGCGCTGCAGGCCACCAATATGGAGCTGCGCCAGATGGTGACGCAGGCGATGACCGCCAATCCCGCATTGGAAGAGGTTTCCCCCAAAGAAGCCCAGGAGGATGATTCTCCCGGCGCGGTGGATCATGACGCCACGCGGCGGCACAGCGAGTTCATGGATACCCTGGAGGCGGAAGAGACGCTTGTTTCCCACCTGGAGGAGGAGCTGCGGCAGAGCGGCCTGCCGGAGCCCGTGGAGGCCGCGGCGCTCACGCTGGTGCAGTATCTGGACACGCACGGCATGTTCGACGAGCCTCCGGCAGAAATCGCGGCACGGGAGGGGATTCCCGACAACGTGTTGCAGGAGGCGCTGCAGGCTGTGCAGGAGCTGGATCCCGCGGGCGTGGGGGCTGTGGATTTGCGGGAGAGCCTGCTCATCCAGCTTCGGCGTGCGGGCGAGACGAGCGACGCCCTGCCCGTCCGCGTGCTGCAGGAGCAATGGGACGCGCTGGTGCGGCACCGCTATGCGGATGCTGCACGCGCCCTAGGCGTGACGGAGGACGACGTGCAGGCGGCGGCCTACCGCATCTCGCGCCTGAACCCCGACCCCGGCAGCGGGTTCGCACAGACCGAACGCAACATCATCGAGCCGGACATTGTGGTGGACGCGGACGAAAGCGGCCGCTATGTTGCGCGGCTCACGGGCGAGAACATCCCGCAACTGGAGCTTTCCGCGGAATACCGCGAGATGATGGCGGAACAGGCAGACAAGCCGGAGGTGCGCCAGTACCTCTCCCGCTGCTTCAAGGAAGGGCGCGAGGTCATACGCGCCGTGGCGGAGCGCCAGGCCACCATCCTGGCCGTGGCGCAGGCCGTGGTGGCGCGCCAGCAGGTCTTTTTCCGCAAGGGCCGCGCGGAGCTGCGCCCCATGCGCATGGAGGACGTGGCCGCAGACACGGGTCTGGCCGTCTCCACCGTGTCGCGCGCGGTGAGCGGCAAGTACCTCCGCTGCAGCCACGGCGTGTACGCGCTGCGCAGCTTCTTCGCCGCCGCCCTTCCCTCCGGGGAGGACGATGCCGTCTCCGCGGATGCCGTGCAGCAGCAGATACTGCGTCTGGTGCAGGAGGAAGACCCCGCGCACCCGCTGTCTGACGCCGCGCTGGAGGCCGCGCTGGCAGAGCGCGGCATCACGGTGGCGCGCCGAACCATCGCCAAGTACCGCGAGAAGCTGAAAATCCTGCCCACCAACCTTCGCCGCCGCAAGTGAACCATGTCTGAACCCATCCTCAACGTCAGCAACCTATCCGTGGAGTTCCACACCCGCGCAGGCATCAACTACGCGGTGAACGATGTATCGTTCCACCTGCACGCGGGGGAAACGCTGGGCATCGTGGGTGAATCCGGCAGCGGAAAGTCGGTGACCTGCTCCGCGCTCATGGGTCTGCTGCCCTGCCCTCCCGCCGTCATCGGGGCGGAGTCGCGCGCCATGTTCGCGGGCATGGATTTGCTGCACATCACGGAAAAGGAGATGTCCAAGCTGCGCGGCCGGCGCATCTCCATGATCTTCCAAGACCCCATGACCAGCCTCAACCCCTGCATGACCGTGGGGGACCAGGTGGCGGAGCCCCTGGTGCTGCACCACGGGATGACGTGGAAGGAGGCGCGACGCGCAGCGGTGGAGGAGCTTGCCCGCACGGGCATCCCGGAGCCGGACAAGCGCGCGCGCTGCTACCCGCACGAATTCTCCGGCGGCATGCGCCAGCGCGTCATGATTGCCATGGCGCTCATCACACGCCCGGAAATCCTGATAGCGGACGAACCCACCACCGCGCTGGACGTCACCGTGCAGAAGCAGGTGCTGGATTTGCTTTCGGAGCGGCAGCGCGAGCTGGGCACGGCGGTCATCCTCATCACCCATGATTTGGGCGTGGTGAAGCAGTACGCGCACCGCATCCAGGTGATGTATGCGGGAAGCATCGTGGAATCCGCGCCTGCGGAGGAACTGCTGGCACACCCGCTGCACGCCTACACGCGCGCCCTGATGGCATCCATCCCCGCCGCCAAGGCAAAGGGCGAGCCCCTGCAGACCATCCCCGGCCTGCCGCCCACCTTGCGGGAACCCATCCGCGGCTGCGCCTTCAAACCCCGCAACACCATCGGCCACCCAGAACTCTGCCTCACCGACCGCGTGCCGGATCTGGTGGAAGCCGAACCGGGGCATTGGGTCAGGAATTGCCCGGGATGCCGCCTGAATTGACAATCTACAATTGACGATTGACAATTGGAGACTACGCCGCGCACACCCACGTGTACACGCCGGATACCGCCAGGGAGACGATGAAAAGAATGCCGGTGGCGCGGATGGCGCGGGCGGCAAAGGCGTTGACAGCGGGCATGCGTGCGGGGGAAAGCCTGCAGGTGAGAAGCAGGGTGAGCACCAGTGAAGGAACGGCGAGGAACAGCTGGTGGATGAATGGGAGGAAAAGCATCCCGGCGTATTCATCCCCGCCCAAATCCAGCAGTCCGCCCGCCACGCACGGGTAGATGAGAAAGCCCAAGGCGTAGCTGGCGACAACCAGCACGCCGATGCACAACAGAAACGCGGTGGAGCGCCCCGGCAGGAAATAGAGATATGCCAGCGACGTCACCAGAGGAACGCCGAAGAAAAACGCCGCCATCATCACCGCGCCCACGGGAGTGGAGGCATGGACGGTGTCGTGCAGATACGTGTGGGGCAGACAGAGCAGCCCCAAACCGAGGCACAGCAGGAGCGCCCCGATGTACAGCAGGGCCTCACCCCACAGGGGCAAGACCCCCCGCCCGTCCCCGGGGACGGGCGGGAGGGAGCTGTTGGCGTCGTCCGTCATCACTTCTGCGGGGCGGAGCGCTCCACCTTGAGCTTGGAGATGCTGCCCTGGAAGCTGCCGAGCTTCTGGGTGGGCAGGATGAAGGTGGAGATGGGCTCCGCCTTCTCGTCATGCGTGCGCACGACCACGGGCTTTCCGGCAGGCTGGCCGTTGACGAGCAACTGGGTGGATTCCGGCTTGCCGACGAGTTCCAGCTGCACCTTCTGCCCCGCGGGCAGGGTGTAGCCGAAGGAGAACTCCACGGAGTCGTCGCGACGGAAGCCCACCGTGCCGTCCTTCATGGCGGCGAAGAGCTTGCCGGTGGGGCCTTCCAGCAACACCTGCTCCTGACCGGGCGCGGCCTGGTCCAACTGCACATCCATGGTGACATGGTAGTTCGGTCCGACGGCGGGGGTGGCGAGTTTCTTGAGGCAGGCTGCGGCATCCGCGTCCTCGCAGGTCACGGGCTTGTCCGTGGCGTGGAGCGGGTTGCAGCCGGGGGCACCGCCAATCTGCTTAACGAGCGCCACGTGGTCCTGGTAGGAGCGCGGGGCGTCCTCCTTGCCCCAGAACTTCTGGCTCATCACGTTGGCGGAATCGGAGATGGTGTTCCAGATATCCACGCTGCCGTAGCCGCGGTACTTGAGGTCAATCATGTCGTTCCACACGGCGAAGGCGGCGCCGAGCAGCTGCGGGTGGCCGGCGGGCACATCCACACCGCTGAGGTTGTGCGGCACAAAGTGGTCGTACATCCAGGGGTGGTTGCGGTCCATGCGGTAGTAGTCCGCAAAGGGCACGATGTAGAGGTGGACATCCATGGAGTTGATGATGTCGAACCCTGCGGCGATGGCCTCCTCCGGCTGGTACCAGCCGCGGTTCCAGAGGTTGATCTGCACGCCCTTGGCGCGCACGGGGGTGTTGCCCTTCTTGGTGGAGAGGCTGCCCCAGAGGCGCGGGGTGTAGCCGCGGTCCTGGATGTGCTTGAGCACGGCATCCGTGAACTTGCGGTAGTCCTCGCTGTCGCCCTTGAACTCATCCGCACCGATGTGCACCACGCAGCCGTCGAACACGGGGCGGCCCAGCTTCTCGTTCTTCAGCAGGTACTCGTCCCACACCTCACCGATGAACTGTGCGGATTCCGGCTTGGCGGCATCCAGCTCCTCCGCGCTGCGCGGGTTGTTGTTCATGAGGCGCAGGTCCGGGCGCACGCGGGTGAAGGAGAGGGCGTGGGCGGGGGCGTCGAACTCCGGCACGATGTTCACGCCGCGCGCCTTGGCGTAGTCGATGAGCTCGCGGAACTGCTTCTTGGTGTAGGAGACATCCGGCGAGGTGAGCGGCGCGCCGTCCGGGCCCTTGATATCGGACTCCATGCGAAAGCCGGTGTAGGCCTCCTTGAAACCGTCCTTCTGGGCCTTGGCGTAGTCCTCCAGGAAGATGAAGTTGTCGTTGAGGTGAATGTGGAAATCGTTGAGCTTGTACCAGGCCATGGTGTCCACCACATCCTTGAGGTACTGGTAGGGCACGGGCAGGCGGCCCACATCCAGGATAAAGCCGCGCAGCTTGTAGCGGGGGATATCCACCGCCACGCCGCAGGGCAGCTGCGGGCTCTGGCGCAGCATCTGCAGCAGCGTGCGCGTGCCCCAGTACAGGCCCTTGGCCGTGTTGGCGTCTATGTTCACGCCCTTCTCGCTGATGATCATGCGGTATCCCTCGTCGCCCAGCTCCGGGCGATTGCCCAGGCGCAGGCGGACGCCGCTGGCGCGGTCCTCCGGGTCAAGCTTCCACTCGCCGCCCGTCACCGCGGCAAAATCCTTGAGGAGGGCCTGGGCATCCAGCCCATCCACATCCTTGCCGATGTGGAGGACCGGTTCAACGGTGCGCGTGCCGGCGATACCGCGCCACTGCAGGATCTCCGGGATGACATTGGGCTTGGGGTTGGCGCCCTGAGCGGCGGGCTCCTTGGCGCAAACCGTGACAATGTAGTCCTTGCTCACGGCCTTCTCGTCCCCGCGCTTCAGCTCAAAGCTCACGCGCACGGGCGTATCCTGGAGCACCTTCGCCACGTTGCCGTTGCTATCGATAATCTGTTCGTAGTCCGCGCCGAGGATGGAAACCTCGGCACCCTCCACCTTGGGCATCTCCAGCTTGGAAACACCGGGAGCCAAACGCTCCGGAACCTTCAGGGAATCCGCATCCTCCTTCAGCGTGCCTGCATAAAGGGCCCCGGCTGTCAGTGCCAACATCGTCATTACAGAAGAAATCTTCATACCGCGCAAAGACTACCACATTCCCCCTGCCCTTTCAAGCAGAAAGGACGGGGAACGGCGCGCAGAAGACACGCCTGGTCAGTCGTTCAAGCGGTGGGTGGTGGGAACGTGGATTTGCTCCGCGGGGGAATCCACATGGAGGATGGTGGGGAGCTGGGTGCGCTTGAGAGCGGAAGCGATGATGCGGCGCTGGACGCGGCGCACCTCGTTTTCCTCAAAGAGCGGGGTGTTGTGGATAAGCTCGGAGGCGGGGATGTTGCGGTCCACCAGCTCATGGATGATGCGGTCTGTCTCCGGGTGGTGCGGCTCGGTGAGCGCGCCGAAAAGCCCGGCGTGTTCCTCCTGGATGAATGCCTTGAGCATGTGGAGGTCCATCTCGTACAGGTTGCCGAGGGGGGCCAGGCCGCCGCAGGTTTCCGCATAGAGGGTGAAGTTGCCCATCATGATATCCTGCCGCGCGAGCGGGCAGATGAGCATGTAGCCCAGTTCCTCCGCAGCCGCGGTGGCGATGGCGGCGCACAGGCGGGCGCGCGTGGCCTCCGGCATCTTGTCGTCCGCAGGAGCATCCAGCCGACGCACGGTGATGCCCAGCTCCTTGGCGGCGGGGGTATCCTTGGCAAAGGAGAGGCCGCAAACGTGCGAGGTGCCGAGCGCGGCGGCGCAGAGGGCGGCAAGCAGGGTGCCGTTCGGGTGGTCCAGCGGCACGCACGCGCCGGTGAACCCGTGGTTGCGGACGCTGTCCGCGATGCCGCGTTCCAGCGCGCGGCACAGGAGGTCGCGCGGTTCCGGGAGGGCGGCGCAGGGGCGGCCCTTCTCCAAATCCGCCACCTTGGCGGCGGGCGCAAAGAACGGCAGGCGCAGCAGCGGCTTGCCCTCCGCGGAGACGATGAACGAGCCGCCACCGTAGATGTCGCCCCCGGCGGTGCCCACGGGCGCGCAGAGGACCACGGGCACGCCGTTGGTGGTGGCCTCCCAGCGCATGTTGTCGAACAAATCCGCGGCGGCGGTGGCATGCCAGGGCTGGAGCGCCATGTGGACCATGAGGTCGAAGTCCTCACCCTCCGGCAGCAGTTCCCGCTCGCCGAGGCGCACAAACACGCGCGCGCCGTCGATTTCCGTCACCACGCTGTCCTCCAGCTCGGTGACGGTGTCCTGCTCCAGCAGGTACGGCACCAGCGCGGCGCGGCGGCGTTCCGCGGCCGCCGTGTCATCCTCGCAGTCCTCGCCGAGCATGCCGTCCCACAGCTCGTCGTCCGCAATGAACCGGCGGTAACCGCCGAGGATGAGCGGGGCGTGGCCCAGTTCCGAGGAAAGGGCATCCAGCGCGCGCTGCGTCTGCTCCTCAAAGGAGGGACGCTCCGCCAGGTCCTGCGGGTCCAGCCCGCAAAGCGCGTCTGCCGGGGCAATGACGAGTTCCGCGCCGTGGTCGATGCAGTCGCGGTAGCCCTGTACGAGGGCGCGGAGGTTGTTGGGGAAATCCCCGGGGAGGGGGGCGTTTTGGATGATGCCGATACGGCGGATATTGGTAGCCATGGGTGGTGTGGGGTTAGTAGAGGTGAACGGGGAGGGTTGTGCCGGTCTCTTCCAGCGTGAAGGCGAGCCCGACGCCGAATTCGCGCTTGCCGCCGTTGTCGCGCATGTAGACGTTGACGCCGACGTACCAGGCACCGGAGTTGCGGAAGAGGGAGAGCTGCTGCAGCGGGCTGCGGCCTTCTGTGATGTCCATGTAGGCACGCCCCGCCAGGGTGTAGCACTCGTTGATGCGCAGGTTGGCCTGCGTGTAGAGCTGGTTGGAGTCCTGCTGGATGGGGTGGTGCTCGATGTACCGGACACCGAAGGTGTACTCGAACCAGGCGCAGGGCATGTGGGAAAGGGAAACGTTGTACTGGTGGAAGTCCTCACCGCCGCGGAAGGTCGGGGTGAGCGACTCCAGGCGGAGGCTCAGCGTGTCACCGGGGTTGAAGCGCACCAGCGAGTACAGGTTGGAGAAGTCACGCACGGAGTTGGGGTTGTCCGCGTTGTAGTCCACAAACGCGTGCCAGTCCAGGATGTTCCTGCGTTCACCGTCCTGCACGGAGGAGAAGGTGTTCTGCATGCCGAACCTCCAAACGGAGCTCTTGCCCCAACCATCAATGCCGGTGAAGCTGCACAGGTCCATGGCCATGGGGGCGGAGGTGCTGGCACCCATGGTGGTGGACCAGCAGTCAAGGCGCGGCACAAGCGCATTGGACGAGGAGATGGCCATGTGGGAGAACGAGGTGTACGGGCGCAGCACGTGGGTGAGGCCCTTGTATCCCATGCTATCCCAGTGGAAGCCGGAGAAATGCCGCTGCAGGCGGATATCGAAATCGCAGCCGAGGTAGCCCATGAAGCGGTTGTCCGAGCCGATGCCGCCCACGCCGTAGTAGCCGGAATATCCCACGCCGGCCTTGGGCGTGACGTTGAGGAAGCGCAGCACCTTGAAATCCGTGGTGAACTCGTGGGTGGTGTTCACGCGGGCATATGCGTCCGTATTGAGCAGGCGGGTGTAGTATTCCTTCTCCGGTCCCTCGCGGTAGCGGGAGAGGGCGTTCTCATACTCCATGCGCTGGATGGGGGAGATGTACTGGCGCATGATGCCGGCGCCGCTGCGGGTCTCGTAATTGATGCGCGTGCCGAACAGAGGCGTGCGCACGCGGTAGAACGAGCCTTCCACCCGCTCGTCCGTGGCGTAGTAGTTGTTGGGGGCAAAGCGGGTGTAGAGCATGGACTGCGTCAGCCGCGAGGTGCGGACCACGCGCACGGTGTTGTCCGGCTTGTCTTTGACCTGACACTGCCCCGTGAAGAAGTCGCGCAGCATGTAGCGGTCGCTCACGGCGGTGACGTTGGTGACGGCGGACCAGCGGGCGGAGGGGTCGGCCTGCGGCATGAATTCCCAGCCGGCCTGCATGGAGCCGTAGTAGCGCTGCTTGCGGATGCGGCTTCGGGGAACGTCCGTGGGGTTGATCATGTAGCCGCGGTCCGGGGCATAGTAGAACTTGATGCCGGAGAAGTCCTCGTGGCGGCGCGCCATGGCGATATCCTGGAAATCCAACCCGAAGGCGAAACCGCGGCGGGTGCGGACATCCGCGTGCAGGGTGGCCAGGTAATCCGCGGTGGGCATGATGCCCTCCACGCGGCGGTTGCCCAGCAGCACGCCGTAGGAGTTGAGCACATAGAAGCCCCAGTAGGAGCGCGTGCCCATGGAGGGCATATAGCCCTCCTTGGGGTTGAGGGAGTGCGAGAAGGAGAACCAGCCCAGCACGGGCACCGCCACATCATGGCTGCTCGTGGCCAAGCTCAGTCGGGATAGGGATGCGTAGTCCCCCGGCACAATGCGGAGGGTGCCGGTGCCCACCCAGGAGGAGGGTTCCTCCACGTCCTCGGTGGAAACATAGGCATCATGGATGGTGACGAGGTGGCGCCCCTGGGCGTCCTTGCCGTACTCCACGCGCGAGCCGCGCACAATAAGGCCGTTGACCTTGGCGCGCACGCCGGTGAGCTCTGCCGTGCCGCTTTCCCAGCGGTAGGCCCCGCCGGTGCCGCGCATCATCATTTCACCCTGGCAGAGGGTGAGCGGGCCGCTCAGCTCCGCCACCTTCTCCTCCAGGTTGGCGGCCACGCCGCCGGCATAGATGTCCGCGCCGCTGTCGGTGACAATGTGGATGGGCTCGGCGCTGCCCTGGTAGGAGATGGTGTTGTGGGCGGCATCGTAGCGTATGTCGGCGCCATGGCTCTCCACGGCCAGATTGGTGGGGATGGAAGGGGTGGAGGAAAGCCCGGCCAGCATGTTGAAGCCGGCCAGGTCCGCCAGCGTGGGCGCGGCGGGGCGCTCGTCGTTGGGCGGCTGCATGGTGCCCTGCTCTTCCGTGAACGCGGGCATGGGGACCGGCTCGTCCGCGGCTGCGGCGAGCTTGGGGAAGTCCGTGAGGGGCGGGGCGGCGGGCAGCTGCAGCTTCTGGGGCTTGGCATCCTCCTCCGGCACCTGGGGCAGGGGCGCGGGTGCGGTGTCCTGCGCCCACAGCGCGCCATGGAGGCAGAGCGTGACAAGCGTTCCGAACACTGCCGCCCTGCTGTCCGTTCCGTGCATCATCCGTTCAAAAGCTACAAGGTGAGAGAAAGCGCGCATCAGGAGGCGGACTCCATGTAGCGCTTCAGGAAGCGGGCGGTGGTGTTTTCCAAATCCAGCAGCACCAGGCCGTCCAGCACGCCGCCGAAACTCTCGTCGATACCGAAGGAGAGCATCTTGCCGTTCAGGCGCAGGTACTGGCGCAGCAGCACGGGTATGCCCTTGCGGTCAGGCTCCGCCTCAACCACCATCATGTTGAGCATGCGCACATCCTCCAGCCCGCTGCGCAGCAGAGCCATGTCCTCCGCGCGCATGGCCAGCTTGTCCGGCGGGAAATTGGCGGTCACGTGTTGCGCCAGCGTCTCCTCCATGCAGTTGGCGCGCAGCCAGCCCAGGATAAGGCGGCGGGAGTAGTCCGTGTAGTCCTGGGAAATGCTGACGGTGCCGTAGAGATAGCGGTACTCCGGGTGCTTGAGGAGGTAGCGGGCGATTCCCATCCAGAGGGTGTCCAGCGAGCCGGGCTGGCGCTGGTAGGGCGCGGTGATGAACGCACGGCCCATCTCCAGGCCGTGGGTCATGACCTCCATCAAGGGCTTGCCGAAGCGGAAGAACTGGGCGTTGTACAGGCCATCCAACCCCATGTTGCGGATGATGAAATCCGTTCGGCCGATGCGGTAGGCACCCGCCAGGCGTTTGGCGGCGGGATCCCACATGATGAGGTGGATGTAGTGCGGGTCGTACTGGTCCAAGTCGCAAGCGGTGCCGGTTCCCTCGCCCACGGCGCGGAAGGTGTTCTCCCGCTGCAGGCCGATTTCATGCAGAAGGCGGGGTATCTGCTCCGCCTCCGCGGCATACACCTGCATGCCGCCGTTCTCGCCATCCACACAGCGGCAGAATTCCGGCAGCGCGTCGATTTCCTCCTGCAACAGCTCCGGCGGCTCCGGGGCGTCCACCGGGCAGGGTGGCGTGGCGGGTGCCGGGGTGTCCTGCCCCTTTGGCGCGGGTACCGTCTCATACCGCAGCATGGATGAGCGCAGGCGCAGATGGTCAATCAGGCTCTGGGAGTCCTTGAAATGCGCCAGCAGCGTGGGCGGAATCGCGCGCCCCATCCGTATATGGTGGCGCATGCGGCCGTCGCGCTTGATTTCGCGAGGCAGGAAGTTCGGGCGGATGTTCTTGGCCAGCACCGTTACCAGCTGGAAGAACCAGCCGGTGTGGCCGGAGATGTGCATGGGTACCACGGCGGCACGCGTCTTGGCGATGATGCTCGCCATGTTGGGCTGCCACGGGTCCTCTTGGATTTCACGGTCGCGCAGGGAGAGTGAGGAGACGGAACCGCTGGGGAAAATCAGCAGGCAGTGCCCCTCGCGCAGCCACGCCAGCATTTCCTTCATGCCGGCTATGTTGGCGCGCTTGGCCTCGTTGCCGCCGTACACGTTCACCGTGATGGAATACGGCCGCATGCCGCGCACGCAGTACAGGAAATCGTTCACCACGATGCGGACATCCTTGCGGCGCCGCATCACCGCCGCGCCGAACATCAGGCCGTCGCTCAGCCCGTGCGGGTGGTTGGAGGTCACCACGCACGGCCCCTCCTCGGGAATGTTCTCCACGCCCTCCAAGTCAAAGTTCAGGTTGAGGTGCTTGCAGGCAAGGGTGAAGAAATCTTCCGTGCTGCCGTTCTCCCAATCCTCCTCGATGTGGTCGTGCGCTTGGTTGAAATTGCTGAACCCCAGGCGGCGTTCGCCCCACTCGATTAGCCACCGGGGCAGCTTCAGCCAGCCCGGCAGGTATTCTGTGAGGTCCATGATCTTTTCCCTTGTTCTCACGTCTTGCTTTGGTTCTGCTCGGCACACACCGCGCCGTGGGCGGAATTCTACCATGCGCGCCACGCCACGTCAACCACAATTGCCCGCCCCAACCCCTCATGCGCGCACAAGATACGGCAACCACCCCTTTTTGTTCGCCCCATATGATTTTTAGCTCGCAAAGGTGCGGAAAATGTGTTAGTTTACACGGAACGACCAATGAGCGACACATCCTATATCTACGATAATGTGGAAGCGTACCTGAGCCTGGCGGCGCAGGTGGCAAGCCCTTCCGTGTATCTGGGAACCGGGTTGCAGCCCTACCTGATGCAGGCCCCGGCCTACGCGCCGGTGACGCCGGACGCCGAAGTGATGAGCGCCGAGGCCATGGAGGCCCTGGTGAACAGCTGCACCTCCGAGGCGGAACGCGCCATCCTCGCCGAGCACGGCGCCGTCGACTTCATCAAGGAGGCCCCCACCGGAAAATACCACGCCTACATCTACAACCAGGAGGGCGGCTACCTGATGGTGCTCCTCTCCCTGCGGGTGGACGATTACCTGAACCAGGGCGTGAACGCGGACTGCTCCGATGTTCACCTGCCCACGAGCTACCCGCCCACGTGGCGCCGCTACGGCAACCTGCAGCCCATGTGGCAGGACGCCCCGTACCTGACGCGCGAGGACACGGTGGCACTGGTGGACAGTTTCCTCTCGGAGGGTGAACGCAAGCGCCTGGACGACACGGGCGACGTGGATTTCGCGTACCAGAACGCCTACGCGCGCTACCGCGCCTCCGTGGTGTCGCAGCGCCTGGGCTTCGACCTCTGCTTCCGTATCATCAACACCAAGGTGAAAACCATGAAGCAGATCAACCTGCCGGAAGAGTACGTGGTTCCGCTGACGCGCTTCACCAACGGCATCATCCTGGTGACAGGTGCCGTGGGCTCCGGCAAGTCCACCTCCCTGGCCGCCATCATCGATTTCATCAACTCCGACCGCAAGGACCACATCATCACGCTGGAGGACCCCATCGAATTCCTGTTCGACCCCGCCTCCTGCCAGGTCAACCAGCGAGAGGTGCACAAGCACACGGAATCCTTCGGCCGCGCCCTGCGCGCCGCGCTCCGTGAAGACCCGGACATCATCATGGTGGGTGAAATGCGCAACCTGGAAACCATCTCCCTGGCGCTCACGGCGGCAGAGACGGGCCACCTGGTGCTCGGCACCCTGCACACCGGCTCCGCCGCACGAACGGTGGACCGCATCCTGGACGCCTTCCCCGTGGAGGAGCGCGAGCACATCCGCATCATGCTCTCGGAATCCCTGCGCGGCATCCTCTCCCAGCAGCTCATTCCCAAGAAGGACGGCTCCGGCCGCGTGATGGCCCTGGAAATGCTGGTGAACACCGCCGCCGTGGCCAATTGCATCCGCGAGGGCAAGACCTTCATGATTCCCGGCCTCATCCAGACCGGCAAGGCTCAGGGCATGCGCCTGATGGACGATGCCCTGCAGGACCTCTACCTGCGCAACATCATCTCCGCAGAGGAATGCGACGCCCGCGCCACCGACAAGGTCATCATGGAGCGCTTCCTCAAGGAGCACCCGGAAAACACCCTCACCGGAATCCCGGAGGCTTAACCCGCGCAGGCAACAACCAACCAACCTTTCACCAATATGGACAACAAGATTGACATGTACTTCCGCACGCTCGTGGAAATGGGCGGGTCCGACCTCCACCTCTCTGAAGGCCAGCCCCCCAAGGTGCGCGTGCACGGCGATATCTCGCCCATCGAGGACCACATCCTCACGCATGAGGATATGGTGGAGCTCATGCAGCCCATCTGCAACCCCAAGCTCTGGGAGCAGTACGTGAACGAGGGTGACGCCGACTTCGCCTACGAGATGGACGAGCACTCCCGCTTCCGCTGCAACTACATGAAGCAGCAGCGCGGATACTGCTGCGTGTTCCGTCTCATTCCCACGGACATCATGACGCTGGAGCAGCTCAACATTCCCTCCGTGGTCAAGCGTTTCGCGGAGATGCGCGCAGGCCTCGTCCTCGTCACCGGCCCCACCGGCTCCGGCAAGTCCACCACGCTCGCCGCTCTCATCGACTACATCAACTCCAACTTCAACCGCCACGTCGTCACCATCGAGGAACCCATCGAATTCGTCCACAAGTCCAAGATGAGCATCATCACCCAGCGTGAGGTGCCCTCCAACTGCCCGTCCTTCGCGGACGGCCTGCGCGCCTCCCTGCGCGAGGACTCCGACATCGTACTCGTGGGTGAGATGCGCGACCTGGAGACCATTTCCCTGGCGTTGACGGCGGCGGAGACGGGTCTGCTGGTGTTCGGCACGCTGCACACCAACAACGCCCGCAAGACCATCGACCGTATCATCGACGTGTTCCCGGCGGAGCAGCAGGCGCAGGCGCGCACCATGCTGGCGGGCTCGCTGCGCGGCGTGGTGGCACAGCTGCTGATGAAGCGCTGCGACAAGCCGGGGCGCTGCGCGGTGAACGAGATTCTCTTCGCCACGCCCGCCGTGGGCGCCATCATCCGTGAGGGTGCCACCCAGAAGCTGGCAGACGTCATCATCGGCGGCAAGCAGCTGGGCATGCAGTTCATGGACGACGCCATCTGGCAGAAGCTCCAGCAGGGCATCGTCTCCCCGCGAGAGGCCTACATGAAGGCCATCGACAAGGGCCGCTTCAAGAATTTCCTGCCCAAGGAATTCCAGAACATGGCCAATGCGGGGGGAGCATAAGGGGATGTACAAAGTACAATGTACAATGTACAAATCATAAGTTAGGCGCGCTGGCGCGCGCGGAATTTTGGAAGCCCGTTCGGCATGCCGCCGAACGGGCTTTTACGTACCCCCGCGCCATGCGGCGCGGCATTGTTTTCAATTTGTACTTTGACTTTGTACACCTTGTACATTCACCTGCCATGTTGGTCCACTTCCACGGTGAGGGCCTGGAGGGCGAACTCTCGGGGGCCGTCGTAGACAATGGTGAGGGATTGCCCCACGGCGGCATCCGGCATCTGGGGAATGCGGATGGCGCCGCTGAAGGGGTACGATGCGCGGATCACGGCGGGATCGTACGTCTCCCAGCGCGGGGAAGCCGTGGACTTGTAGCTGAAATGCGGGTCGCTCTCCAGCAGGCGGAGCTTCACGCGGCTGAGCTGGCGCACGGCGTTGAAGCTCAAATCCCGCTCCAGCGGCATGGTGCGCAGCTCGGAAACATAGGGGCGCCCCAGGAAGAAAAACTGCCAGCCGGGGCGCATGTCAGGGGCCACAATGCGGCCGTTGCCGTCGGCGTCCACCAGCACGGGGTAGGTGATGTCGGGCGTATCTTCACGCCAGGCAACAACGCTGCTGCCGGCGAGCGTGGCCAGGCCGGTGAATTCGCCGCTGCTCTCCACGCTCACGCCCACCCTGGTGTCAACGTAGCGCACGCAGGCGCTGCTGATGTTTTCCAGCAGGAAAAGGTGGTTGGTGGAGTTCTCCGTGACGAACCAGATTTCATCCTCCCCGGTGGCGGGCGCTGGGATGGCGGCAATGTGGTGGACAATGCGGTCCGGCAGGAGCATGCGCTGCCAGGCGGTGACCTGCTGCTCCATGTTCATGGTGAGCACGGCCAGGGTGCCGTCCTTCATCAGCACCCATATGTAGGAATCCGTGCCGCGCTGCACGCACCACTCTGCCACGCCGCTGTGGAACAGGTGCTCCGCCAGCAGGCTGAGATCCACGGAGCTGAATCCGTCGCTCTCCAGCTTGTAGGAGATTTCGCGCAACCTGCGGCCGCCGCGCTGCACAAAGAGCACGGAGTTCTCCACGGCCTGCACGGGCAGCGGCTCGCTGCCCACGGCGGATTGCCGGCGGAACGCGGCGTTGGTGGCGCTCAGGGCGCCGTTGTCGGATGCGGTGAGCGCCCACTCGTCCTCTGCCGTGCCCACCAGCAGCTCACGCGTGGCGCACATCCAGCAGATGCGGCTCTGGTCGTCTGATGCCAGGGTGAGGTGCAGCGCATCATCCGCATCACTTCCCGCGCGGAAGCAGGAGAAATCATCCACGGCGCTAGCAAAGAGCGTGGTGGGAAGGTTGGGGATGCCGCCGAACCAGAGGCGGTTCTGGTAGTAGCTGCTGAAGGCGGGGTATCCCATGGTGGGGCCGAATGCGCCGTAGCTCCAGGCGCGCGTGGCGAAGGAGGCGGGGCGGTCCAGGTAGCGGCTCAGCACGGTGGCGGCGGCGTGGCGCTCATCCGTCACGGAGGTGATGCGGAACTTGTACTCCCGCAGCCCCGCCAGCGTGCGGAAATACATCATGGGCGCCAGCGGCAGGGATGCCGCCGCCGTGCACACCAGCACCATGCGGCAGGGCAGCTTCTCAGAGCCGCTCAGCGCCCAGTTCTTGCGCTCCTCGTACGGGGTCTGCCCAAAACTCTTGATGGTGGTCCACTGCCAGTTGAGGTAGTTGGTATCCGCCTGCGCCTCAGTGTCGTAGGAGCGCCGCAGCTCCCAGGTGGCGTTCCACTCGCCGTGGGTGGCAATTTCCCAATCGCCGCACACCTCTATGGGCTTGCCGCCCACCAGGCGCATAATGCCCGGCATGAAGTGCTGCGGGTAGTCGGCAGGGGTGGTCTTGCCGCTCACAAAATCTCGCTCCGCCACATAGGCGGCACGGCAGGTGTAGAAGCGGAGCATGTTGCTGGCATCCCTCACATACACCATGGTGCCGTACGCCACCGGCGCGGTGGACAAGTCCGGGCAGGCGGAAACGTTGGCGGCCATGGACTCGTTGCGGAAGTAGGTGCGCTCCGGGATGTCCGCATCCGCCAGCAGATACTCCGCCCCCTCCATGGCGGAGGTGAAGGGGGCGTTGCCGCCGGTGTCCTGCTCCAGCGCGGCGGTGGTGCCGTCGGAGCCGAATGTGGCCCGCAGCGTCACGCCGTTGGTGGCGTAGGAGGCCCGCGGGTAGGGCTCCGGATCCAGGGTTTCCAGCTGCCATTGGTTGTCCGCCAGACGAGACATCTTGACAACGGGGTATGTGGGACAGGTGACGAAGAGGACATCGTTCACCTGGGTGAAGCGCAGGGAATTGATTTGCGCCTCCGTGGTCCAGGGGATGGTGAGGCGGAAATATTCGCCATCTGACCGGCGCACAGCCCACGCATCCTTGTACGCGAGCATGGTGCCGGGGGAGAACTCCAGCATGAGGACATCCGCATCCGAATAGCGGAACGGCACCAGCCGATTCGCTCCGCTCGCCTGGTTTTCCGCGTAGTCCACCATCCGCGTCCCCAGACGCCGCCTGATGCCGCCGTACGGCAGCACCGTGAAATTGCACAGGCGCCCTGCCCCGCGCTGGTACGCCTGCAAATCGATTCGCGCATCCAGCCAGGGGGAAAGCTCGCCCGCCGTGAATCCTAGTACTATGGGTATCTCCTGCATGCCATGCCTATACCACCCGCTCCCCCTCCCCGCCACCATGCCGCCAAAACCCGCATCGGCCGCCCGCGGGCGGTAGCCCCGTGCGTGAATTTTGAAATTGACACGGCGCGGGATGCAGGAGAGAATGGGATATTCACACATGGAGTATGTTTGACTTTCTGAACAACTATACCATACTGGCGGATACGAATGTTTGGCTCAACTGGAAGTTCCGGGCCGCGGTGAAAAAATCGCCAGTCCTGCAGCGCCAACTGCGCGTGCCGCACCTTGTGGCAGATGAGCTGAAAAGGAAGCAGGAGAATGACCCCGAGCTGGGGAAAGCCGCCAAGGACGCCCTCAAAATCATAGAGAAACACAAGATTCCAACTCTGGACGAAACCCACCTTTCCTTCCATCATGCAGACCCCGAGTTCATCCTGTACGGCATGGAAAACGCCGGGGATGCCGTGGCCGTTGTCACGGCGGACAACGACCTGAGGGATGATTTGAAAGCGCTGTGTCCCGGCGTGCTCATACTGGGTTGGGACATCGATGCGGGGCAATTCGCGCTGGAGGGAAAGCCGGAGTACTTGATGCTGGCGAAACAGTACGGGAGAATCATCGCGAGTTCCCGCGCGGCGGGAAGAAAGGATTTCGCCGTGCTCGCCGTAATGCTGGGAGGGGAGCTGGTGGAAACGCCGTCCGGCACATGCAGCGCGGGAGAATCGGCATCCCTGCTGGCGCGGGTGGTGTTGCACCAAGGCAAGGAGCGCGCGCTGCTGCTGCTGGCGGAGGGGGAAGACACCCTGCCCTTCATGGACCACCGGGACATGAAGCTCAAATCCGTGGACAACGCGGGGTTTGACGTGGCGGTGATGGATGCCGCCGGGCGCATCACCGTGCTGGAACCGAAGGGAGAGCCCCTGCCCTGCAGCAAACAGCAAAAAGCCGCTCCCAAGGCCAAGGCAAGCACCACCCCCGCGGCCAAGCCGACCCCGGCAACCGCATCCACCGAGAAAGAGGCTCCGCTTGCCGCAGACGTGTACAAAGCCTGGGAGAGCGGTAACACCCAGCACGCCCAAACCCTCATGGTGCAGGAGTTGAAGAAAGCGCTGGAAAGCGGCAAGTACGTGGATGCAAACAAGCTGCTGGACCTCGCCCGGGAACTGCAAGTCGATCTTCCCCAGACCATCCTCAAGTTCTATCTCAACAAAGTGCTGGGCAAATACGCGGATGAGGGGAACATGAAGCACCTGTTCACGCGCTTCACCGGAAAGGAAAGCAAGAAGCTCTTCCGCAGGCTGATTGACCAAACCACGGGGAAACCCGCAGCCGACATCATCACCCCCAGGTTGAACACCTGGAAGAAGCGCTGCGAAACCGATGCGCAGCGCAAGGCCATCGATGCCATCATTCAACACGCCAAAACCAAGGGTTCCTGCGGCAATCTGCCGGAGGCTCCTTGACTTTCCCCCGCGCGAACCGCGACCGGCCTGTGGTTTTGCCCATCACCACTTGCGCCGCCTTGCCGCCAAGGCGGCAAGCGCCAGCAGGCCCAGCGTTCCGGTGGCGGGTTCCGGGACCTCGAAGTAGCCGCCGAAATAGACGTTGCCGCCGGTGGTGCTGGCATAGTCGTATGTTTTCGTGCTGCCGCCACTGCCCACCATGGAAATGGTGATCCCGTCCGATTTGTCGGGGAGATAGGCAGCATCACCGAACATCATGCACACGCGGTCCTTGTTGATGAAGTCTATATCCTCCCCCAACAGGGAACCGGCGTCAAAGGCCACTTTGCTCAGCGTGACGGAGCCGGAAAGCATGCCGCGAAGGTCGAACACATAGTCGCGCCCGCCCTGCCCGTTGGCGGTGGAGGTGAGGGATGCGCCGCTGAGGTCGATTTCCACGTTGGAGAGGGTGAGCGTGTGCCCTGCCGCGGTTTCCGCCAGCTGCACGTTGGTGCCCAGGGTCATGTCCTGCATCTCCAAATCTGTATTGGTGGCCACAGCCACGTTGTCCAAGTATACATCCTTCCCCGCACCGGAAACAATGGTGTCCACGGAAAGGGAAAGCCCGCTCAGGTCGGCCGCCAGGCCGCTGCGGGATGAAACAGCCGTGCGCGCAGCAGGGGTGGCGGCAGTGTTGTCCGCCGTAAAGGCCAGCGTGGTGTTGTTCACGTTGTCGGAGGCATCGCTGCCGAGGGTGAGGGTTCCCTGCGTGGTATCCAGCATGGTGTTGTGGAATTGAATCTCCTTCCCCTGCCCTGCGGCCAAGAACATCTTACCCTTGTTCACCACGGTGGAATCCTCTACAGACGCTCCGCTGAACAGCACCTTGCCGTTCCAGGCGATTTCCGCGGTAGCCCCCGTCTCATTGTAGATGTGGGAACCCTCCTTTGCAGTGTTGTTGGAGAACTCCACCGCATCGTTGTGGGTGATTTGCAGCTTGCCGGCGTTGTAGATGCCGCCGCCCTGGGCAATCTCGCTTCCCTCTGCCACATTGTTGGAGAAGGTCACGCCGCCCGTGTTGCTGTCGATGCTAAGGCTGGCTTGTTCCGCCACATAGGCGGCACCGCCCCGCGCAACGCCGTTGGCAGCTCCACCCCACTTCTGCAAACGGTAGGAATCTGCCAGGGCCTGGTTGCCGTCAAAGAGAACACCCGCCGTATTGCCGGAAATGGAGGCCACTGCGCCCACGGGCTCCCCCGTCTGCCTCAGCAGATTGCCCACGTAGAGGGCACCGCCGCTGGCATTGGCATTGTATGATATGGTATCACTGAATGATGCCTCCGCCAGGTTTTGGGAGAAAGTAACTCTGCCGTTGCCGTCCATGAGCAACTCGGCAGGCTTATACTTCCCACTAGTATCGGAAATAGCGCTTGGGAAGGTAACGGCAATGGCGCCGCCGCGGCCGTTCGCGCCATATGTATATTCACCCGTGGCGGGATCCGGGTATAGGGCGGCGTACTCGCCATTGTTGTCGCCCCACGCCTCGTTTTTCGTAAAGGAAACATCCCCATTACCGCAAACATTGGTGAACATGGCAGCCAGGGCACCGCCCTCCGCAATACAGGATGAAGATACGACCTTGTTACCGCTCATCTCCAGTTCGGTATTGCCGCTGAGCGTGGCCTCCATGCGCGCGAATGCACCGCCGCCGTACACAAAATAGCCTCGAATGCTGTTATCGTTGATAACCACGGACTCATTGTCGCGGAAGGAGAAGGAATCCTCCGCGGAAACGGCACCGCCGCCGATGAACGTATCGGAACTCACTTCGGACGCGTTGTCGTGTATCGACACGCTGCCCGCGTGGCGAACCTCAATGTAGGAGGTGGCGTACAATCCATCCGTGGTGAAAATGCCGTACGTGTCATCCAACACGCCACCGTGCAGAGCGGCGCCTGCCGTATTGGTAGTATGGCAGGCCTCTATATCCACCTTGCCGCCGTGGATATACAGATGCCCCAGCACCTCCGCGCCTTGAACCTCGCGCTCTTCTTTGCCTTGCAGGGAAAGCCCTCCGTAGAGCAGCGCCATGCCACCGTCCGCCACTGTCAGCAGCGCGCCCTCGTCGGTATCATCGTGTATGCTGATAGCCGCATCATCCGCCGTGGTGAAAACAACGGCCACGTCCGCACCGTGGTCATCCGTTCCGCCGCCGATGGTAACGCGCGAGGTGGTATCCACACTTTTGGTGAGACAGCATGAAGAGAGAATGGGCTCACTCAGGTCTTCTATCTTGGTCTGCGGGGCGCGGGCCGTCGCCACAGTCGTTCCTGCGGCATATTTCCCTATGGCTTCCGGTGTCGTATCGGGCGTGACGATGTATACCACGTCCTTGATGGCATAATCGCCATGATACCAGCTGTTGTAGCGGTCCGTCTGGATAGTGGCCGTGCCGTCAGCGGCTTGGGAGAGGTTGACGATAAAGGTACCGAACTTGCGGTCGTCGGAATCGGAGAGGATGAGCGAGGTGATAACCTCTTTCCCCTGGGCATCTTTTTGAGTCTCATAGCCCCAGCAGGAGATGGCGTGGCCGCTGGTGCTGCCCACTCCCTGCACCAGCAGGGATACCGCCTGGCCCTGCACCTCAAAAGCTTCGAGCAAGGTCGTACGGATATCTGCTAACTTCGGCGATGTACTCTCCTTGCCAAACTTGTCAATCTGCAGGGAATAGAATGGAGCATTCTGCAATCCCGTTGCGTATTTTGGCATGGCGCTGCCGAAAAGCTTCTTGTAGTAGGCCGCGGGCGCGGGCGAACCTGAGGGGTAGTTCAACTTCAGGCCGCGACTGGGATAATAACACCAGCCTGGGCTCATCCCGTCCATGGAAGGTCCCTTCATCCACCAAGTAATCGGATTATACGGCACACCGCTACTCAACTCCCAGTCTTGGAGGATTTGCTGGTACACCTTCAGCTCTCCCGTACCGCGCGGGTAGATGTAATTGTTCCCCTGCGTTCCGTTCGGCACCGTTTGCCCCGGGTCGGCAAAGTCACTATACGTGTCCTGCCAGTGCTGGATGATGTTCGCAGCAGAGGCCGCCCAGCACATCGGGTCGTCCCCTTCCAATCCGGAGTCTTGGCAGAAGGTATATTTGCCCACGTCATATACGTTGCCGGAGACAACAGTCACCGCGGCCTGCGAGAGCAGGGTTCCCGCCAAGGCTAACAATACGGAGAGTGAAAATTTCATATTTCTTAAGCAGCATTCTACACAAAACCCCATCGCAGGGCAAGCAGATTTTTCGCGCCCCACATGTGGCGCACATGTGTGTCCCTAAGAAATGTGCCTGCAAATTCCCACTACCATTTTGAAATTGACATGCGGAGCGGAATGGTGGAGAATATAGTATGCGTTTGCCGAGGTTTATTTTGAGGGGATTGACGCCGTTGGCGGCGGCACTGTCGCTGGGCACGGCGGCGGAAAGCACATCCACCACCTATCTGGCGCCGGGGGTGAATGTGAAAGACATCAAGGCCTCCACGCGGTTCTACGATGTTGGCAAGGGAGCCTTCTACTGGAACAGCCACCTGACGGAAACGGAGAAGCTGTACAACCTCACGGGGGATTTTTCCTTCATGGGCGAGCTGAAGAAGTATGTCCAGCAAACGCATTTCTCCCCGGAAGCGTTCTATGGTCTGGAACGCGACAAGAACACCTGCTGGTACAATGCGGGGTCCAACGCCATCCAATACTGGCAGGACTGCTACGCGCCGTTCTACAGGCGGGAAAATCAATCGGGCGCTCTGCCGCAGGGCCTCACCTACAACAGGGACAACCTGGAAGTGCTGGCCGGCACCCAAAGCCTGCGGGTGAATATGGCGTTCTACGACACTTGGGACGACTTGGGGGGTGCCGCCACCGATGCCTTCGACTGGTACCTGAGCGGCAACTCCGAAAAAACCGGCAGCGGCGGATACTTCCAAGAATACTTCGGCTACGGCAGCCAGGCCGGCAGCAGCTGCGGCATATACTCGTCACCGGGCGTGATAAGCATGGACAAGGTGACATCGGGCATCCTCGAGTCGTTCGGCCTGGAACGGCAGGAAGGCGGCACCCTGAAGCCCGTGGAGCCGGGGCTCATACCCACGCTCTCTGCCGGCAACAACGCCGCCGCACACGCCCTCACCTGCTACGGTTTCACCCTGGGGGCGGACGGCATGGTGAATTCCCTCTACATCGCGGATTCAGATGATGCACAGTACCGCATCGAACAGGTATACTTGAAGGTGGAGGGAACCGCAGGCAACGAGCGCCTGCTCATGTTCGCGGACGAGGCGTGCTCCCGGTACTGGAACATGGACGGCCTCTTCAAGTGGGGAATCACGGGCATCTACCACATCAACACACCCGACGAGCTGAAAACGCTGTACTGCAAATTCCACGACGCGGAAAGACCGATGGAGTGGACCGGAGAAACCGAATACTGGTCCACCGACACCACGCTCGGGTGGGACGTGGAAATCGATGGCGAGACCTACATCAGCGGATTCGAGAACGGGCGCATCGTACAGTTCACGGACAAGGCGGAGGTGTTCGACGTCACCGTGGAGGGCGAGCTCGAGGCCAAGAGCATGCAGGTGACGAACGACAACCACGACTACAAGTTCACGGGCGCAGAGGGAGCCTCCCTGAAGCTCGGCACGCTGAATAAAAGCGGCGGGGGCGCGCTTGATTTCTACGGGTTCGCCATTACGGCGGAAAGCCTGCGCCTGAACTATGGCACCATCTCCCTGAACGACGGGGCGTCCCTGGAAATCACCGACACGGTGCGCGTGGAAGGCGGGTCCATCTCCAACACGGCGGATACGGAATACTGCACGGATAGCAGGGAATACACCATCTCCAACGCCACGGTCACCGTGCTGGGCAAGGGCGAAACCACGCTGCGCAACACGCTTGACAACGTGCAGCTCGTGAACGATGGCAGCGGCGCGCTGACGGTGGACAGCGATATCACCGGGCGCTTCTCCATGGAAGCGCTCGACGGCAACATCACCTTCCTCAACCGCGGAGCGGGAATCACCGTGCAGGAGCTGTCGCTGGCGGCGGAGCAAACCATCAGCGTGTACAGCGGGGGCGAGATTTCAGAGGATGCAGAAACCGACGTGATTGTCACGGGCAGGCTCACCGCCGGAAAGGATGCCAAGCTGATTGCCAACCTCACGCTGGACGAGGGTGCCAAGCTGGATCTCTCCGGCACAGATGCCAGGGGCCTCACGCTCGGCTCATCCCTCACCCTCAACCCCGGCATGAGCCTCTCACAGGAGGATATGGATCTCATCGCCAAGATGTCCAGGCAAGACACCTACACCCTATTCTCCGGCGTGGACGAACTCACCCTCGCCGATTCGGACTCCACTACCTGGAAGGAACCCATGAGCGTGGACGCCAAGAACTGGTTCACAGGATTCGAACCCATGCAATACTACATCTGCTACGACGGCTCCAACGTGGGCATCCGCTGCGTTCCCCTCCCGGAACCCGCCACAAGCACACTCTCCATGCTTGCGCTCTGCGCGCTGGCAGCGCGCAGAAGACGCAAGTGAGATGTACAATGTACAATGTGTACAAATCATAAGTTAGGCGGCTTCGCCGCGAAGGTTATCAAGGCGCATCTGGAGGAACTCCAGATGCGCCTTTTGCCGGGGCGAGGGAACAGGCGTATGGGGTTGCGCACGCCCACACCAACGAATGTGGTTGGTTGCGCACGCGGACCGTGAATCCGCCCCGCCGCTTTGCGGCGGGACTCCGTGCCGAACATATCAACGTGGTCACCCCACGGGCTTCCACCCGTGGCTAACCTTGAGTCGCCATCGGGATGGCTCCAATAGAGCCGCGCGCAAAGCGCGCGGAGGTTGGAGGAAAGGTGTGTTTGACAAAGAGCCCTCGTTTTGTTAGGATTCCTGTTTATGGGCCATACATACTCCATCAATAATGCACACGTGGTTTTCCACACGGGAAGGCGGATTATCCGGGAAACCGAGCTTGATCGTTTGCATGCATATATCGCCACCCTGGCCCGCGACTACAGGGTGCGGCAGGTGTTGGTGGGCGGCACGGCGGACCACATCCACCTGCTGGGTGATTTCCCGTTGGACAAGGCACCGGCCGATGTGATGTGCGCCATCAAGGCCAATTCCTCACGCTGGATCAAGGGCATGCACAGCTGTTATGCGGATTTTTCATGGCAGCAGGGCTACGGCTATTTTGCCGTGAGCGCATCCATCCGCCCGCTGGTGGTGCACTACATTGAAAACCAAGCCGTTCACCATCTTAATGAGAGCGCGGCGCGTGAATACGAGCGCATGAAACATCTGCATGAAATCGCCGCCTATGGGGAAGCCTACAAGGTGTGAACATCCCCTGTTCCCCTGCGCCCTTTGGGCGCACCTCCTCACCCCGCGCCTGGCCTGTCTCGGCGTCCTGTCTCGGCGTAGCCCCACCGGGGCGTAGACGGAAGCCTTGGCGAAGACGGACGCGGCTAACTTTGAGCCATGAAATGGCGACCAGACCGGTAGCCCAACCCGAGAGGGTT
>CALCWC010000002.1 GCA_937905985.1 uncultured Verrucomicrobiales bacterium
ACGCGCGAAGACGGGCGCGGGGTGGATACACGCCAACGCATGCCGACCAACCACCTTCGTTGCCACCAATCATTGCATACCTACCACGCCCTGCAAAAAACAATTGGGACACATGTGCCTGAACGCCCGCTCCAGCGGGCGTTTTCCTTGCCCGTCCCCACCCACCATGGTATAATCCCGCCCGGCGCAGGCGGCGCGTGAAAGAACCGCGCCGCGCTCCACTGCGCGGCACCCGCCGCCATCCAAGCGGGGCGGTGAGGGAAAGAGGAAGAACTTTCCCCCCCGTACAACCCCAACTATTGACTGTAACAATGATTCAAGAAGAACATTGGGACGCCCTCTGGCTGTACCTGGCAACCTCATTGTCTGCCACCGCAGGCAATGAGGCAACAGACAGCCAAAGCGGCTAAGCACCCGCACGCAAAAGGGGGCAAGTAACCGTCCGTGCCAGGCGGGCGGGCAGGCGGGAGCCGGGGCATCTGGCTCCCGCCTATTTCTCCCCGCGAACGCATTTTTTTCAAATTTCCGCTTGACACCCAACCATCCATCCCGTAGCATACACCTGCCGCAAGGCGTCAAAACAGTCAATAAAAACCCGCTGCCGCGCGGTCTCTTCCACTGCTGAGCAGCACAAAAACCTCCCTCGTTATAGACACCCGTCCATAATAAAAAAGGTTTTGCCGCCCCGCCTCCACCCAGGCGGGGCGGTTCATTATCCTCCGGAAATATAGCGGGATCCACGCCGGACCCGCTATATTTCCACCGCCCGCCCAAACTCTAAAGAGCACCGCCTCTTTAGAGTTTTTGAGAACTATGGTACAATGGAGTTAAGCCCGAGCCCACGTGCCGAGTGGTACCTTTGGAGAACTTGGGTAAAAACAGCAACTGTAGAAAGGAGAAAATACCATGAAGTAGTAGCTCGTAAATGAGGTGCTAATGCACCTAATAACGACGGCGCTGATTCACGCGCTGTACGCACTGTTTCACATGCTTCTGAGCATGTGATTCAGCAGGGAGCCTCCTTCGGGAGGCTCCCTTTTTCTTCGTACGACCGACGCGATACGCGAACTGTGCTGAAAGTCCACAAGGTGCCGTGATGATGCGGAAACACAGACCTGAAGAACAGCTGCGGTGCGGCAACGCCCCGTGGGAAAGGAAGTTCGAGGGGAAATCCCGACTGCACGAACAGGAACTGCATACAAGGCCGGATGGACGGACGAGGTTGCGGAAAGTGCCGAAATCCGATACATCATCAAGAGTCCATAAGGTAGATGCAGGCGGCGCGGGAGGAAAGTGGCGTATTCATATTCGGTGAGACCCTGCCAAGGCCTGAAAGGGTGACGCGCGAAAGCGCGGAGGCAGGGAGTCAGCAGAGGCCATAGTACCCGTCCCTTGGCGGGGAAGGGCCGAATCCAAACAGCAGTACAGCCTGAA
>CALCWC010000003.1 GCA_937905985.1 uncultured Verrucomicrobiales bacterium
TCCTAATCCTAATCCTAATCCTAATCCTAATCCTAATCCTAATCCTAATCCTAATCCTAATCCTAATCCTAATCCTAATCCTAATTGTCGCCGCAGGCGACCACCTCCTCCACGGAAACCTCATCCGTGCAGTGGTGTTCCCAATCGCAATCCGTGCGGTGGCAGGGGTGGCAGGGCAGGTGGCGGTAAACCGTGCGGTGGTTTTCCCCCAGCGGGCGGTAGCGGTCTGCCAGGCGGCTGGCCATGATGACAGTGCAGGGGGTGCCGCAGAGCGCGGCAAGCTGAGGCAGCAGGCCGTCCACCGCATACAGGCGGCAGTGTTCACCCAGGTGCAGGTGCACATCCTCCGGGGCGCAGACAAGGCATGGGATGCCGAGGCGTTGCGCCATGGCTTCCGCGCGTTCCCTGTCCTGCGGCAGGGCCAGCAGGGTGGGGGAATCCAGGCGCGCGCAAAGCTCCGCCCATTTCTCCTCCGCCCAGGAATCGGCATTGCCGAGGGTGGAGAAGGGGGCGATATAGGTTGCGGCCGCCTCCGCATGGCCATACCCGGATGAGGCATACGCGGCGCTTTCCACGGTGAGGTTGTGGGATTTTTGCAGGAGGGCCAGGTAATCCTCCGCACGGTGGCGCGGTGCAGCGAAGTGCAGGCCCGTGAACTTGGAGCGGAACGCGCGCTTGGGCGCGGCCAGCGGGTTCTCCGCAAAGCCGCTCACATACAGCGGGCCCAGGTTCTTGGTCAAATCCCGGAACACGCGCTTGTTCTCGCTGAACATGAAGAGGTAGTCGTACGGGCCCTCCTTGTAGGGTTCGTCCTCCTCCAGCTGGGCGGAGGGCGGGGTGGTGCCGTCTGTGCTCACGGCGTGCGCGGCGTAGTCCTGCGTGCGCCAGAAGGCGAGCTGCGCCTGCGGGCAGACGATGTTCAGCTGGGCGTCCGGGCGGCTGGCGGCTATCACGCGCAACGCGGGGATGAGCAGCAGGGCTTCCTCAAAGTCCTCCGGCACGCAGACGATGATGCGGAAGGGCAGCAGGCCGGGTGTCTGCATGGCGAGCGCCCAGTCCTCGGCATCCTGCTCCGGTACGAACTGCTCTGTGGACTTCCAGCGGTGGTGCATCCAGAAGCCGTCCAGGATGTTTTCCTTCTGGCATTCCTCAATGGCGCGGTTCACCAGCATGGTGAGCGCGGCGGTGCTCTCGCAGCCCTCCGGCACCTCAATCACATGGCCCATTTCTGCATCCCAGCGGCCCAGCGCCGTGTTGCGCGTGAACACGGCGAGGAGGTGTGCCTTGCCCTTGCAGCGGCGGTACAGCAGCGCCGGAAGCGGTGTCACCCCCGTAACCTTGCGGAAGTACGGCACGTACACGCCCTCGTTGGTGAACTGGTCGCACAGCACGCCCAGCAGGCCGCCCTTTGCGGCGAAGCGCAGCACGGCGCGCAGGCCGTCCTCCTTGCTGAGCATCTCGCAGCCGTATCGGGTGCGGGATTTGTACACCAGGTCCTCGATGAGCGGGTTGTTGAGGCGGCGGTACATGGAGCCGTAGTGCTCCACCTTGGGGTAGCGGCTGCGCACGCGCGCCAGAATCTCCCAGTTGCCCGCATGCGGGATGCATGCTATGCCGCATTGGCCGTCAACCCCGTTCGCCTCAAAGATATCCCGGCCCACGATGCGGATGGAGCGGTCCATCTCGCTTTCGCTCATCAGCCCGGTCTTGAGCGCGCAGAACAGGTTCATGGTGGTGCGAACCATGTTGCGCCTCACCATGGGAGCCAGCTTGTCCGCACGCAGCGTGGGGTCCACCGTAATCCGCAGGTTGCGCGCCACAATGCGGCGGCGCGACGGCGCACAGAGCCACACGGCGTACCCCGCCGCGCGCCCGCAGAACGCCACCGCCCGCACATCCGTCATGCGCAGCACGCCGCATAGACCCTTGTACGCCCACAGTGCCAGCTTGTCGCGCAGCTTCGGGCGGGTCTCCTGGGATTCCGGTTCAGGCATCCGCTCTTAGTTCACCTTGTAAATGCGGGGAATCAGGAAAGGCTTGCGGGTGTAGGGGTCCCACACGCGGTCGTTGGCGCCGTTGCCCTGGCAGTCCAGCTGGTGGTAGGGGGGATAAGGAGAGGTGATGATGCCGGCGAAGTTGCTGGGAATGCCGTAGGGTGTGCCGTCGGAGGCGTAGCGGATGCGGGAAATCTCGTTGCCGGAGGGCGGCAGTGCTGCAGGATCGGTGCGCAGCCAGCCCTGGCTGGCGGGGCTGCCGTTTACATCGGCGATAACGTGCGGCGGGCGCTCTCCGGGATACACGTCGCGCGTGAACTGCTGGGCAATGACCTGGTGGATGCAAGAGCTCATGGTAACCGCGCCGAGGGCGGCCAGGGCTATGGTGACAATGCGGTGTTGTTTCATCATGGTTCGGGTGTTACTTATTTATGAGAAGGAGTTCATGGGGGTGAGCAGCACGGTGGCATCGCGTCCGTTGCCTCCCTTGGTGAAGGTGGGGAAGTAGCCGTGCTCGTGGATGATATCGAAGAAATCCTTGTAGCAGGTCGTGAGCGTTTCCAGCGGCGGCTGCAGCATGCGCATATACTGCTGCGGGAAATCCACGCGGCCAATGCGGCCGCCGCGCGGCGAGCCTCCCAGCATCGGCTCCCCGCCGCAGATGTCCATGCGCACCGTCTGGCGCCCGCGCTCCGTCACGCGGCGGAAGGTGAGGTACACCGAGGTGGTTTGGTGCAGGTTGGAGCCGATGAGGCGGTCGATGATGAACTCGCAGTATCCGTCGTGGATGCGTAACGCCACGCCCTCGCTGTGTGAGAGAATGGCCATCACGCCCGTCTGGCGCATGCGGCACGTGTCGCGCAGGTAGCGGTTGATTTCCGCTTCCGTGAACACCACCTCGCCGCCGTTCGCGTTGCGCAGGATGGCCGTCAGGTCGCGCGCCGCCCCCTTGTCCGTGTACCCGGCGATGTCGCGCATGTCTTGAGGTACCCACATGCTGATGGCCAGCCAGTAGAGGAACGCGGTGAAAATGAGGAAGATGGTGCAGGTGGTCAGGTGCCAGCCGTTGATGCTTCTCCAGAAGGAGGGCTCCTCCCCGGAGGCGACGGGTTCGCGCGGTTCCGGCTCCTCGGGGTGCTGTTGATAGACGCCTCCGGTGGGAATATCGACGCCTTGGGCATCCAGCTTGCCGTGAAAAAGGTCGCCGTATAGCGGATTGTCATTCGCTATGCGTTTGGTGCGTTTCCTGTTTCCGGAATGAGCCATGCCTGATGCTGGCAGGCATTATATGCCGCCGCGCGGTGAAAGGGAAGCAAAAAGCGCCTGTATGGCAGGCAAAATCAGGCAATGCCCAGGGCCCATTTGAGGTACTTGAGGGATTCATCCCACACCTTGGAGGCGGTGCTGCCCAGCACCACCACCACCACGGCGCTGCCGTTGTACGCACCGCAGGAGACCAGGCACTTGCCGGCGGCGTTGGTGTAGCCGGTCTTCATACCCTGCACCCAGGGGTACTTGCCCAGCAGCTTGTTGGTGGAGCGGATGACGCGCGTGGTGCCGTCTGCCTTGGTGAAGGTGTACTGCGGGGTGTTGATGAGGCTGCGGATGATGCGGTTGTTGTAGGCGTAGCAGGCGGCAATGGCCATATCATGCGCGGTGGAGTACTGCGCGGCGGGCAGGCCGTTGGGGTTGGCAAAGTGTGAATTGCGCATGCCCATTCTGGCGGCGCGCGCGTTCATGCGCTCCACAAAGGCATCCACGCTGCCCGCGGTGTCGCGCGCCAGGCACACCGCCACATCGTTGAAGCTGCCCGTCATCATGGCGCGCAGCAGGTCTATCTTGCGGTACTGGGTGCCGGGCTTGAGGGCCAGCTTCACCGGCGGCGCCTGGTTGTCGCTCGCCTGGATGGTCACCATCTTGTCCAGCCGGCGCTCGTCGCACACGCACAGCGCCGTCACGATTTTCTGCGTGCTGGCCACCTGGCGCCGCGTTTCCGCATTGTGCGCGAACAGGATTTTGCCCGTTCGGGGGTCAATCACGCACACTGCCGCGCAATTGGGCGCGGGCGCCGGCGTGGCCGGCTGCGCCAGGGCGCGGGAAGGAAGCAGGCTGCCCCCGCTTCGCGGTATGGTGAGCGCGGCGTTCGGGATGGCCGCGGGGGAGTTTGCCACATGCTGCCCTGCGGGGTAGCCCCGACGCGTGACCACCGGTACGCCGCGGCGGTTCATAACGCTTGCTTGCGGTTCCTGGCACCCGCTGATGAATGCGGCCAAACAGACGGCTATTGCAACTCCTATGCTGCGCATGCGCGGGAGTATACCCCCCTTGCCGTTATTTTGCAATGCCAAAATAAATTTTGGACGCGCTTGCGCGCGAATTCCCCGATTTGCACATTGCTCATTGTACATCCGTTCACCGCATGGTGACGGAGGGGAGGGAGGTGATGGCCTCCAGGCGGCGGATGAGGAATTTGATGACGCCGAAAAGCGTGAGCAGGAGGGGCACGCCGATGACGAGGTAGCCCCACCAGGTCATGTTGCTGACGGCGTAGTTGTATTCCAGGGCCTGTTGGGCGGGTTCCTTGTCCAGCACGGGGAGCAGGAAGTACAGGGCAAGCAGGAAGTTGGCCACGGCGGAGACGAAGAGCGTGGCGGCCATCATGAGGTTGGCGCGCCAGAGCGTGTGCCCGTACTCCGGTTGCACTCCCTTTTCCTGCACGGCCTGTTCAATGTGCGGGATGTCGAAGATGGCGTCCGAGTATACAAAGAGGCGCAGCATGGATTCCTTGCGCTTGGCGGTCACCAGCACGGCACCGCAGAGCAGCATGGCGATGAGCGCCTCCTTGGCGGCGTACCACCAGGGAGTGTCGGTGCGGATGGCGCCGCCCTCCCCGGTGTTGGCGTAGACGGTGACCACGCCGGTGAGGATGGTGCCGAGCAGGCCGAACAGGGTGATGGGGTCCACCTTGCGGGTGTCCCAGAAGGTATAGATGCCGCAGCCGATGGGCAGGGCGAGCGCAATCACCATGGCCCACACGGTGCCCAGCTCATAGAACGCGGGGCCTTCCGTGGAGCAGTGGTCCAGCACCAGCACGGGTGCCAGCACGCTCAGCAGAACATTCACCAGGCTCTTGGTCCCGTTGTCCATGGCGCAGTGGGGTAACGGTTACTTCATGGCGGCGATGGCGGCAGCCATGTCCGGTGCCTTGAAGGTGGAGGAGCCTGCCACCAGGCAGTCCGCGCCGGCCTCTTTGCAGAGCGGGGCCTGTGCGGGGCCTATGCCGCCGTCCATCTGGATGATGAAGGAGAGCCCGCGCTTGGCGCGCTCTGCAGCCAGCACGCGCACCTTGTCCAGCACCTCGCCCATGAAGCTTTGGCCGCCGAATCCCGGCACCACGCTCATGATGAGCACCATGTCAAGCTCCTCCAGGTAGGGCAGGGCGCCCTCCACGGGGGTGGCCGGGTTCACGGCCAGGCCGCAGTGCAGCCCGGCGGCGCGGATGGCGGCCAGTGTGGCGTGCAGGTCCACGGCCCCCTCGCGCTCCAGGTGGATGGTCACCATGTTCACCCCGGCTTTCACAAAGCGCGGGTAGTAGTGGTCCGGTGCGTCTATCATCAGGTGGGCGTCCAGGTAGGCCTCCTCCGGCACGCTCTTGCGGATGGCTCCGCAGATGTCCGGGCCGAAGGAGATATTGTCCACAAAGGATCCGTCCATCACGTCCAGGTGGAGCCAGTCGGCCCCGGCGTCCAGGGCGCGGCGGGCCTCCTCCCCGATACGGCGGAAATCACAGGCGAGCATGGAGGGTGCTATCAGCATGGCGGTTTGGAATATGGATAATGGAAAAAACTTATCGGCGGGGACGCGGGAAGCAGCGCGACGGGAACACCAGGGGCGGCGAGATGAACGGCCGGTTCCCCTGGTCCGTGCCGAAGAAGCGCACCTCCATGGCGGCGGGCGCGTTCTCAAAGTACGTGCAGCCGCCGAACGAGAAGGCGTCCCCCGGCTTCAGCACGGGCTGCTGGTTGAACACGCGCTCGGCCTCGATGATGTGGGTGCGGCCGGTGCAGTCTTTCAGGGTCCATTTGCGGCCCAGCAGGCGCAGGCTGGCGCGGCCGGCGTTGTACATGCGCAGGCGGTAGCACACGCGGTAGCAGGGGCGCGGATGCCGCGCCGTGTGCACGCCGCACAGGGATACGCCCATTTCCAGGTAGTCTCTCTCCGGCAGGCTGCGGCTATCAGTGCTCATGGCCTTGGCCGATGGCGAGGGTGGAGAGCGCGGCGGCGGTCTTGTGCAGGGCCTGCACCTTTTCCATGGTGGGTGCCTGACCCTTCTCCAGTGCCATCTGTCCCGCCATTTCGACGAGCAGGGTGCGCATGTCCGCCACATGCAGTTTCTCTGCAGTCTTGGGATTCACTCCCTCCAGGATTTCGTTGAAGTAGGCCGGGGCGTCCGGGTAGAAGACGATGGCGGCCTGCTTGGCGTCGAACTTGGCTTCAATGGCGGCGCAGGCGGCATCCAGCGCGCGGATCCACCCGCCCAGCGCTATCAGGTGCGACAGGTCGGGGTCGCGCAGGGCGGCAAGCTCTGCGTTCACATCGCTCTGGGTGGAGGCCAGGATGCGCTTGAACTCCTCCAGCTGGCCCTTTTCGGCGTGCTCCAGCAGGCTGGCGGAATGCGCGTTCATCTTCTCTCCCACTCCCATGGCGTTGCCATAGCGGGTCAGGTCCAGCGCTATCGGCTTGATGTCGTTCATGTGGCCGCTGCGCACGGCAATGAAGCCGTCCGCCAGCAGGTAGCCCATGGAGAGCGCCAGTTTGCCGGGGTTGGTGGAAAGCGTTTCTTCTCGGTCGCGCAGCACGTACTCCTCGGGCACGGGCGGCAGGTTGTCCATCTGGTCGAAGATTTTGCTGATGGATGGCGCGGTGTACACGTTGATGCCCAGCTCCTGGTTGGAGTGTGACTCGTCCAGCATCGCATCGTCTCGGAACATGGCGGGCACCTCGCCGGCCTTGCGGTCCTCGTCGCGCTGCGGCCCGATGTAATCCGGGATGCCCTCGGACACCACCTCCTCGTCCAGCTCCTCCACTGCGGGGGCGGCGGGCGCGGGAGCCGGCGCGGCTTTCTTGGGCGCTGCGAACAGCGGGGCGAGGTGGTCCGGGATGCCCTCGGAGACTTCCTCCTCGTCCAGCTGCTCTCCCTCGTTGGCGGCGGGGGCTTGTTGCACGGGGGCCGGCGCGGCTTTCTTGGGCGCTCCGAACAGCGGGGCGCACGCCGCGGCGGCGGTTATCAAGTATATCGGTATTCTCACTTTCATGGGAGTACGGCAGCCTGTTTGTTTAAGTTTTATTTGAGGCTTGACACTTGGTGTATTATACAGTAGAATCTCGCCGCGTCAAGCGTATCTGGGCGAGCTGACATGAAAAGCGGCGGCCGCGTCCGGACGGGCTCAACCCGAATGACACGACACATGACATACCTTAAACAAATCTTCCTGGCAACGGCGGCCCTGACGGCCTCCGTGCTCACTTCTTGCCAGATTCAGCAGATTTCCTACGGAAGGGATGTGCCGCCCTCTGCGGTGGTGCGCAACGGCGTGGTGGTCACTCTCAACGACCAGAAGCTCACCCTCCTGCAGAACGGCAAGAAGGTCAAGGATTACAAGGTTAGCACCTCCAAGTTCGGCATCGGCAACACCACTGGCAGCCGCCGCACCCCAACGGGTATCCACGCCGTCTCGCAGAAGACCGGCGAGGGGCAGCCCAAGGGCATGGTCTTCAAGGGATGCCGCCCCACCGGTGAGGTGGTGCCCGTCGACGCCTACGGGCGCGACCCCGTGGTCACCCGTGTCATCCAGCTCGCCGGCTTGGAGGACAAGAACAGCAGCACCCACCGCCGCCGCATCTACATTCACGGCACGCCGGAGGAGCGCAAGATCGGCCGCCCCGCTTCCTACGGCTGTATCCGTATGAAGAGCGATGACATTGTGGATCTGTACCGCCGTGTGCACCGCGGCACGCCCGTGGCCATCGAGATGTGTTCCCAGAAGACCTACCTGGCCGCCGAGGAGAGGGAGAACATTGCCCAAATCCTTATCCCGCAGACGACCATCAACAGCCTGCCCACGGACGGGCTGCGCTTCCGCCCGTCCTACCGCTCCCGCAGCCGCTCGCGTGCATCCCGCAGCCGCGTGGCTCGCACCTCCCGCTCCTCCGCCCGCCGCACCAAGGCCCGCGTGGCTACCCGCTCCACCCGCTCCCGCAAGCGCCGCTAACGCAAAAAGCGTTCTTGCAATTTGCATGCGGCGTGTTAGAATGGCGGTAGCATGAAAATCGCCGTAATTGGAAAAGGAGGGCGCGAGCAAGCCCTGGTAGAAACGCTGGCCGCCAGCCCCTGCAAACCGGAACTCTACTGCCACCCCGGCAGCGATGCCATTGCGCGCACCGCAAGCATCATCCCCGCCAAGGGCTTCGACGAGCTGCTGCAGTGGATGGCCGACAACAAGATTGACCTCTGCGTGGCGGGAGAGGAGAGCTGCCTGGTGAAGGGGGAGGGTATTGCCAACCGCTGCGCCGCTTTGGGTATTCCCTGCTGGGGGCCGCCCAAGGAGAGCGCCCAGCTGGAGGCTTCCAAGGAATTCGCCAAGGAATTTTTGCTGCGCCACCACATCCCCACCGGTATGGCCAAGGCCGTGGCGGGGTATGACGAGGCCATTGCCGCCATCGCCGGAAAGTACCCCACCGTGCTGAAGTTCGACGGCCTGGCCGCCGGCAAGGGCGTGGCCGTTTGCCCGGATGCCGCTTCTGCCGAGGATTTCCTGAAAGAGGTGTTCATCGAGAAGCGCTTCGGCGAGGGCCGCCTGCTGGTGGAGGAATTCCTCACCGGCCCGGAAATCTCCATCTTCGGCGCCATTTGTGACGACAAGTACCTCATCCTCTGCCCGGCGCGCGACTACAAGCGCCTCCAAGATGGCGACGAGGGCCCGAACACCGGCGGCATGGGCGCCGTCGCCTCCCGCCAACTGGTGTCGGCCGATGTGCTCAAGCAGATTGAGGACACCATCGTGGCCCCCACGGTGCAAGGCTTGCAGCAGGATGGCCTGCCGTACCGCGGTTTCCTGTACTTTGGGCTCATGCTCACGCCGCAGGGACCCAAGGTGATTGAGTACAACTGCCGCTTCGGCGACCCCGAGTGCGAGGCCGTGATGCCCCTGCTGCGCGGGGATTTGGCCTCCTTCTGCCTGGAGGGCGCCAAGGGCAACTTCCAGCCGGGGCTCATCGACTTTGCCGACGACTGGAGCGTGTGCTGCATCCTGGCCTCCGCCGGGTATCCCGTATCCTCCCACAGCGGGGATCTCATCAGCGGGCTGGATGCCTGCGCCGCCCGCGTGTTCCATTGCGGCACCAAGAAGACCGCGGATGGCTGGGTGACCGCCGGAGGCCGCGTCCTCGCCATCGTGGCCCAGGGCCCCACCCTGGACACCGCACGCACCGCCGCCCACACAGAGGCTGCCAAGGTGGACTTCCCCGGCTCCCAGCGCAGAAGCGATATCGCCTACAAGAACATGTAGCACCCCCTCCATGCAGCCCGCCGAGAACCAGTGCATCGAATGGAAGGAATCGTGGAAGGACGATTGCCTCCAGGAGATTTGCGCCTTCGCCAATGCGCAGGGCGGTTCCCTGTTCATCGGCATCGACAACACGGGCGGCGTGGTCGGCATCACGGAGAAGGCATGCAAGAAGCTCACGGAGGACCTGCCCAACAAGGTGCTCAGCAAGCTCGGCATCGTGGTGGATGTCAACACCCGCGAGAAAAACGGCGCCGCCTACCTTGAAATCGCGGTCGCGCCCGCATCCTGCCCCGTTTGCTGCGACGGCAGGTACTACTACCGCAGCGGCAGCACCTGCCAGCTGCTCACCGGGAACGCGCTCAATTCCTTCCTGACCCGCAAGACGGGTTTCCGCTGGGAGGATATCACCCTGGACCGCGTGGACCTCGCCGATTTGGACGAGGAGAGCTTCCGCTCCTTCCGCACGCTTGCCCTGCGCAACCGCCGCATCACCCCGGAGGATGCCGCGCTGCCCCGCGCCGAGCTGCTCCAGAGGCTCAACCTGGTGGACGACGACGGCAGGCTCAAGCGCGCCGCCATCCTGCTCTTCCACCGCACCCCGGAGCGCTGGTTCGCCGGAGCGTGGGTCAAGATAGGGTTCTTCGCCAACGATGCCGACATCCTGTACCAGGACGAGGTGCACGGCTCGCTCATCATGCAGGCCGAGCGTGTGATAGACCTCATCTACACTAAGTACCTCCGCGCCCCCATCACCTACGAGGGCGTCGTCCGCGTGGAGCGCTATCCCTTCCCGCGCGAGGCAGTGCGTGAGGCCCTCTACAACGCGCTCATCCACTCCGACTACTCGTCCAACATCCCCATCCAGATCCGCGTGTACGAGAACAGGCTGGAAATTTCCAACAAGGCCCAGCTCCCGCCGGACTGGACTGCGGAAACCCTGCTGTCCAAGCACGTCTCCAATCCCCTCAACCCGCTTCTCGCCGGCACTTTCTTCCGCGCCGGGTTCGTGGAGTCCTGGGGCCGCGGTATCGAGAAAATCTGCCGCGAATGCACCCAGTACGGTAACCCCTCACCGGAGTACAGTCTTTCCGGCTTCTTTGTCACGGTTTCCTTCAACGCCGAGGATATGCCCGCCGTGCCCACGCCTCAAGTCCCCGCTCCAGAGCTCACGGAACGCCAGGCCGCCATCATCCGCTTCCTTCGTGCAAACCCCAGTGCCACGTACGAGCAAATGGCGGAGGAAATCCAGTTGGCTAGACCTACAATTGCGCGTGAAATATTAAAAATGAGAAATGAGGGAATTGTTGGCAGAGAGGGTTCTGATAAGCAGGGTGCGTGGGTTGTTCTTTTGAATGACGAGATGTAGAATGATACTGTAAATGATACTGTAAATATTTCGCAACCTATTGAAAAACAATCAATAGTAGGAATGATAATCTGGGGTGATACTGTAAATGATACTGTAAATGATACTGTAAATCGGAGTATTAAATTGTGGAATGATATATAAATATATAATTCTGGACTGTGGATTGGACTGTAAAACGTGTGGTAAATGGTGCAATATGGAGAAAACGACCTTTCGACGTGCTTTTCTTTTGGACTGTAAATTGGACTGTAGGAAATTAAAAATCAAACAAAATAATATATATGATGATTGCACTAATATTGCGTTAAAGATGCGTTAAAGGAGGAACTACATAAAAACATTATATAACTATAAGAAACAATCGTTTGTGAATTTTAGTAAGGGCATCGAGGAATTTCCTCTTCCCTATTAGTGCAACCTATTTTGCGTTAAAAATTGCACTAATGGCAACTCTTTCACCCAAACCCAATAAAGCAATGAACAAGAAACAACAAGAATTCCTGGAGGACTACCTGAACAACGCCTCGCCGACGGGGCATGAGATGGAAGGCCAGAGGATATGGGCAAGGTACATTGCCCCGTATACGGATGAACAGCAGGTGGACGCCTACGGCTCCGCCTGGGCCGTGCTGCGCAGCAGCAAGAAGAACGCACCCACGCTCATGCTGGATGCGCATGCGGATGAAATCGGCTTCACTATCCGCTACATCGATGATAACGGCTTTGTGCGCGTGGAGCGCCTGGGCGGGAGCGACGTGGCCATCGGCCGCGGGCGGCGCCTGCGCTTCTTCGGCACGGACGGCGAGGTGTACGGCATTACCGGCAACACCGCCATCCACATCCGCGACGACGGCGACAAGGCGCCCAAGGTGTACGACCTGTACGTGGACTTCGGGTGCGACTCCCGCGAGGAGGTGGAAGCGCTGGGGCTGCGCGTGGGGGACGTGGGCGTGTACTGCGACGGCCCGCTGATGCTCAACAACGGCAAGCGCCTGGTGTGCCGCGCGCTGGACGACAAGCTGTGCGGCTACATCACCGCGGAGGTGGCACGCACCCTGCACCAGAAGGGCATCAAGCCGGAGTGGAACATCGTCTTCTGCAACACCGTGCAGGAGGAGGTGGGCTGCATCGGTGCCGGCATGCTCACCTACCGCCTGCAGCCGGATGCCGCCATCTGCCTGGATGTGACCCACGGCACGGATTCCCCCGGGCTGGACAAGGGGCGCTACGGCGATATCCGCCTGGGCAAGGGCGGCGTGCTCTGCTTCGGCCCCGCCTGCCATCCCAACATCAACGCCCGTCTGGAGATGGTGGCGGACGCCGGAAAGATTCCCATGCAGAGGGAGACCTCCGGCCGCACCACCGGCACCAACACGGACCAGATCTTCCGCTCCCGCGCGGGCGTGCCCGCCACCAACCTCTCCATGCCCCTGCGCTACATGCACAGCCCCGTGGAAACCGCGGATATGGGCGATGTGCAGGCCTGCGTGGACCTGCTGGTGGCCTTCATCAAATCACTCAAGGTGAAGGACGACTTCCGGCATAAATTGTAATTTGGAATTTTGAATTTAGAATTTAGGATTTAGAATTTGTTTGA
Organism: uncultured Verrucomicrobiales bacterium; assembly: GCA_937905985.1. Lineage (GTDB taxonomy): Bacteria > Verrucomicrobiota > Verrucomicrobiia > Verrucomicrobiales > Akkermansiaceae > Akkermansia. The sequence continues at coordinate 12,529 of CALCWC010000003.1, forward strand.
GAGCGGAGGTGATGAGTGCGAGCGGAGGTGATGGGTGTGCCGATCAAACCGCCCCGCCACATCCGCAGGGCAATATGGCTCACCCTTTGCCAATCACGCCATGAACGCTAACAAATTCTAAATTCTAAATCACTGCCGTCCCATAAAATTTCGAGAAGGCACAAAAAAGTGGTGGTAGGTTTTGCCAATTACACTCATAATTGGCGTATATGAAAAACCAAAAAACCACCACCACTGCAGGAAGATTATCAGTTCTCACCCAGCTTTGCAACCTTATT
>CALCWC010000004.1 GCA_937905985.1 uncultured Verrucomicrobiales bacterium
TGTGACGAAGCTGTGACGAAGCTGTGACGAAGCTGTGACGAAGCTGTGACGAAGCCCAGCTATTTCAATCCCGCCATGTTATAGCTCCGAGTGTCGCCATCATATCCGACGGCAAGGCTCGCTGTCAAGGTGCAAAAAAGGGGACTGCCGTCAGCACGCGGAGCGTGCACGAATTTTCAAATCGTAAATTGTAAATCGTCAATTGTCAATCATCTGCGGTTGATGATTTCCTGCAGGCGTGCGTGCATGGCTTGCACGCGGTCGGGGTGCTGTGATGCCACGTCCTGCTTCTCCTCGATGTCGTTGGCGAGGTCGAAGAGGCGGTCGGGCTGGTTGTTTCTGCCCATGACGAGCTTCCAGCTGCCCTGGCGGAGGGCGAGGGTTCCGCCGCCGCTTTCCACAATCTCGCCGCGCCCGGCGGCATCCTGCCCCAGCAGGGCTGCGGGGTGGGACTCACTGTCCGGCAGGGCATCCGCGGGCACGTCCACGCCGGCAATGGCTGCGAGCGTGCGGGAGAGGTCCACCTGGCTCATGAGCGCGGCGCTCTGTTTGCCTGCGGGCACGTGGCCGGGCCAGCAGACGATGAAGGGCAGGCGGGTGCCTCCCTCCATGATGCCGTACTTGCCGCCGCTGTAGGGGGCGGCGGGGTTGTGGCCCTTGCAGTCCACGTCGGCGTTGTCCAGGTAGCCGTCGGAGATGACGGGGCCGTTGTCGCTGGTGAAGATGAAGAGGCAGTCGTCATACCCGCTTTCCGTGAGGGCGGTGCGGATGCGGCCCAGGCAGTCGTCCATCTGCAGGGTCACATCCCCGCGGATGCCCAGCCCGCTCTTGCCGCAGAAGCGCTTGTGCGGGTCGCGCGGCACGTGGATGTCGTTGGTGCAGAAGTAGAGGAAGATGGGCTTGCCCGCGCTTTCCTTGATGAAGCGCACGGCATCGTCCGTGATGGTGTCGGCCAGGTCCTGGTCCTTCCAGAGGGCGGCGGTGCCGCCGCTCATGTGGCCGATGCGGGAGATGCCGTCGATGATGGTCTTGTCATGCTGGTGGTCGGCGGGGCGCCCCCACTTCTTGAGCAGCTCCGGGTGTTCCTCACCCGTGAGCTCGCCGGGGAAGGGCTTGCGGTAGTCGATGCGGATGGGGTCCTTGGGGTCCAGGTTCACCACGCTGCCGTTGCGCAGGTACACGCAGGGCACGCGGTCCGCGGTGGCGGCCATGATGAAGGAGTAGTCGAAGCCGACCTCCGCGGGGCCGGGCGTGATGTGGGAGTTCCAGTCGGTGGGCTGGTTGCCGCGGCCGAGGCCGAGGTGCCACTTGCCGATGGCCGCGGTGCGGTAGCCGGCCTGCTGCATGAGGGCGGGCAGGCCCGCGCGCTCCTCCTTGGTGGGCAGGGCCAGCTTGGCGTCGCCGTCCAGGATGTTGGTGTTGTTGCGCCAGGCGTACTGCCCGGTGAGCAGGGAGCAGCGGGAGGGCGTGCACACGGAGTGCGTGCTGTGGGCATCCGTGAACGTGAGCCCCTGGTCCGCCAGACGCTCCAGGTTGGGGCAGGGGGCCTTTTCGCAGCCGTACGCGGAGGTGTCGTGGTAGCCCAGGTCGTCTGTCAGGAAAATGACGATGGCCTTGGGCTTGTCCGCCGCCAGCAGGGGCAGCGCCGCCAGCAGGGAGAGCAGGAGTGCGCGTTTCATGCCGTTAGCGGTTTTGCTGTTGGCTCTGCTTCTTGTCTGCGCGCACCAGAAGGGTGCTGCACCAGATGAACAGCGTCCACACGGCGGCCACGGAGATGGACATGGTGATGATGCCGGTAAGTGTCATGAGCGGGGTTTCCTTTCTGTTGGTTCACCCGGAAGGGTCTTGTTGCGGAATCTCTTGGAGGTGTGCACCACCATGCAGCAGAAGCCCAGGCTGATGAGCACCCAGAGCATGGGCAGCACCGCGCCCACCTTGCACTCCAGCAAATCACGGACGGGTTGGCAGAGCTCGTTGAAAATGTTGTCGTACAGCCACGCCACGAAGATGATGCCTAAAATACCGGGCGCGGACCAGTTGACAACGAACTTCAGCAGGCCGGTGGGGATGTGGATGAGCGCGCCGCGCCGCAGCTCCTCGATGCCGCGGTCCGTACCGATGATGAAGCGGAACATGATAAAGTTGAGCGCGGTGATGATGTAGAGGCTCATGGTTCCCACCCAGAAGTCCATGGTGGAGAGGCCGACCATGTCGTCGCCGGAGAACCAGGCCACCATGAGGGCGCCGATAAAGGTGAGGAAGCTGACAATGGCGACGCTGTGGGCACGCGAGGCTCCCCAGTATTCCTCAATGAAGGAGATGGCGGGCTGCACCATCGAGATGGAGCTGGTGATGGCCGCCACGAACAGCAGCACAAAGAAGACCGTGCCGAAGAGCTGCCCCAGCGGCATGGCCGCGAACACCTGCGGCAGCACGTTGAACCCCAGCCCGAACGTGCTCGCCCCCGCAGCCGCCGCCACGCCCAGGAACGACACCGCGGCGGGGATGATCATCAGGCCCGCCAGGCCCACCTCCACCGCCTCGTTGGCGGCGTTCGCGGTGAGCGAGCTGAGCGCGATGTCCTTCTTGGGCTCCACATAGCTGCTGTAGCAGATGATGACGCCGAAACCGATGGAAAGCGTCCAGAAAATCTGCCCTGCGGCGGCCACCCACAGGCCGGGGTTGAGCAGGCCGTGCCAGAGGTCGATGGATTCCGCGCGCACCTCCACGCCGGGGTTGGCCTTCTGCACTTTCTCGATGAACGCCTTGGTTTGCTCCGGGGTGGAGTTGGCGGGCACCATGTCCAGCGTCTTGGTGCCGCCCTTGCCGTCGTCGGTCACCAGCACCACCTTGTCCGGGTTCCACATGTAGCCCAGGCCCTGCTCCACGCTGCGCTCCGGGTATGCGGGGTCCGGCGTGCCCAGGGTGAGCACGCGCACCAGGATGGCGATGGCGATGAGCAGCAGGATGGGCATGCTCCACTTGCAGAACCACTCGATGCCCTTCACCACGCCGCGGTACAGCAGGTAGAAGTTGGCGAACAGCGCCAGCAGGAAGAAGATGATGAGGCTGCTTTCCTTCAGGAAGATGTCGCCGTCCGCGTCTGCGCCCGTGAAGCGCGTGAAAAAGTCGCCGAACTGCTCCGGCGTCTCCATGTTCAGGTCGCCCAGCGCCATGTGCCACGCATAGCCCAGCGTCCAGCCCTCCAGGTTCATGTAGTACATGCTGATGCCCAGCGGGATTACCACGCCGAACACGCCCAGGTATTTCCACTTGTGCGCGTAGTCGGAAAGCAGGGTGAAGATGGACGCGCTGGAGTGCCCGCCCAGCCTGCCGCCGCAGCGCCCCAGCGACCACTCCATCCAGCTGAGCGCCAGCCCCATGAAGACGAACGCGCAGAAGTACGCAATCATGAACGCGCCGCCGCCGTACTGCGCCGCCAAGCCCGGAAAGCGCAGGAAATTGCCGAATCCCACCGCGCTGCCGGCCACGGCCAGCACCACTGTCAATCCGCTGCTCCAAGAATCTCCCCTTTTTCCCTTTGACATAACTCTTTACGCGGTTATCCTAATCGCCCGCCGTTGCAATGTCAAGCTTATCCGCGCGCGCGAGGCGCGCGCGGGAGAACCGAAAACGCCAATCAATTTTCCCCCCTCTCCGCCAACTTCGCCCGTATACCCTTCAAGAAGACGCTTTCCAGCGTGTTGCGGGCGGGTGCGGTGCCCACCCAGGCCTCACCCGCCACGGCGCGCAGCTGCTCCAGCAGCTCCGGCGTGGGGTTGGACAGCGTGACCTCCGTGCGGCGGGAATCGCGCGTCAACTCGTCCACGGAGCCTTCCGCAATCAGGTTGCCCTGGTAGAGGATGCCCACGCGGTCGCAGACCTCCTGCACCTGCTCCAGCAGGTGGGAGCAAAGGAAGATGGTGGTTCCCTGCGCGCGCAGCTGCAGGATGATATCGCGGATGGTGCGGGAGCCGAGGGGGTCCACCCCGGCGGTCGGCTCGTCCAGCACCAGCAGGCGCGGGTTCTGCACCAGCGCCTGCGCCAGGCCCACGCGCTGCAGCATGCCCTTGGAATACCCGCCCAGGCGCCGATGCGCCGCCTCCTGCAGCCCCGCAAGCTCCAGCAGCTCGTCCGTGCGCTCGCGCAGCGCGGTGCCGCGCAAGCCGCACAGGCGGCCGTAGAAGCGCACGGTCTCGGCACCGGTGAGGAACTTGTAGAAGTACGGGTTTTCCGGCAGGAAGCCAATCTCTCGGCGGTTGACGGAAGCCGCGGCGGGGTGGCCGAACACGCGGCAGGAGCCGGCATCCGGGCGCAGCAGGCCCACCAGCATTTTCATGATGGTGCTCTTGCCGCTGCCGTTGGGGCCTATGAGACCGTACACGCCCCCCTGCGGTATCTGCAGGCTCACGCCCTTGACGGCATAGACCCCGCCCTTTCCCCAATGCCCGGGGAAGCTCTTGTGCACGGAATCTATCTCAACCGCGGAACTCACAAATTGTAAATTGTAAATCGTAAATTGTAAATTATTTGGCTTTCGCCATCAGCCTGAGCATATTCTTGGCCATCTCGATTCCCTTCTCGAAAATCTCCACACGCATGTTCTCGTTGGGGGAGTGGATGCGGGCGTCCGGAAGGTCGAGCCCCAAGAAGAGCGCATCCTTGCCGAGCACCTTGGAAACCTCTGCGATAATCGGGATGGAGCCGCCCTCGCGTACCAGCACGGGCGCGTTGCCGAAGGTCATCTCCTGCGCCTTCTGCGCCGCCTTGCCGAACGCGGAGTTCGGGTCGCTCAGGTAGGCGTCGCCCGCGTGCTGGCGGGTGAACTTCATGCGCACGCTCGGCGGGCACACCTTCTTGAAGTGGGCCTCCACCTTGTCCATCACGGCCTCGGGGTCCTGGCCGGGCACCAGACGGCAGCTCATCTTGGCGAACGCGTGCGTGGGGATGACCGTCTTGGAGCCCTCGCCCTCGTAGCCGCCGGAGATGCCGTTGAGCTCGAAGGTGGGGCGGGCGTACACGCATTCCGCGCCGGTGAAGCCCGTTTCCGTGCGCAGCTGGGGCACGCCGGTGAGCTCGGCGAGCTCGGCATCGCTCATGCCGGGCACGCGGCGCCAGCTCTCGCGCTCCCACTGCTCGATTTCATGCACGCCGTCGTAGAAGCCCTCCACGGTCACGTGGTTGTTTTCATCGTGCGTGGTGGCAATCATCTCGCAGAGCGTGGTGATGGGGTTGGCTACCGCGCCGCCGAAGATGCCGGAGTGCAGGTCCATGGCGGGGGCGGAAACCTCCAGCTCGAAGCAGCACAGGCCCTTCAGGCCGTAGGAGAACGAGGGGATGTCCGGTGCGGCCATGCCCGTGTCGCTCACCACGATGACATCGCATGCCAGGTCCTTCTGGGCCTCCGGCGTGCGGATGAACTTGAACAGGCTCTCGCTGCCGCGTTCCTCCTCGCCCTCCAGCAGGTAAATCACGTTGAGCGGCAGCTTGCCGTCCTCCTGAATCAGCTCCTGCGCGCCAAGGATGTGCGCCATGATCTCGCCCTTGTCGTCGGATGCGCCGCGCGCGTACACGCGGCCGTCGCGGATTTCAGGCTTGAACGGGTCGCTTTTCCACTCGGCGATGGGATCCACGGGCATCACGTCGTAGTGGCCGTAGATGAGCACCGTGGGCGCTCCCTCCACCTTTGGGCTGTGCGCCACCACAATCGGGTGGATGTCCGTCAGGTGCTTCTTGGCGTCAAAACCGAGCGAGCTCAGCTTCTCCACCAGGAAATCCGCGCAACGCTCCACATCCTTTGCATACTCCGCCACCGCGGACACGCTCGGGATACTCAAAAAGGCAAAAAGGTCATCTATCTTGCTCATGCCCCCATCCTACCACCCCGTCCCCCGTATGGCAAGAAAACATCGCGCCGCCCCGCGGCGCGCAAACTTCCCAAATTGCTTGCCTCGGCGTAGCCCGCAGGGCGTAGACGGGTAAATCGTCAATCGTAAATCACTGCCGTCCCATAGCGCTCCGGTAGCGGAGCGCTAACCCGCATGGTTGC
>CALCWC010000005.1 GCA_937905985.1 uncultured Verrucomicrobiales bacterium
CCAAATCTTCTTTCTGAGGCCTCCCATGCAACCTCAGCGGATTTGACGCAGACCCAATGGCGTACTCAACATAACCTCCACCGTTGACTCGGTAGCGTCAGCGTGGGAGGAAACCTTCTCCGCTGCTGAAGGCGGCTCTATCACCCTTTGTTCCTCAAAGACGATTAAAGAAGCTCATGGCCCCGTCCAGTTCTTCGGCAAGGAAGCGAACAACACCGTCCAGCTGGGCGAGTCGGAAGTCAAGTTCATGGGCGTGGTCGCAGATTTGTCTGCTCTTGACATGAACCAAGTCGGCATTGTGTGGGGCAACAAAGACATGCTTCTCGTGGGCAAGGTTGTGAAGGGCGTCCCCGAGCCGACCACAGGCACTCTCTCCCTGCTTGCTCTCGCTGGTCTCTGCATACGGCGTAGGAAGTAAGACCTCTCTCTCAAACGACGAAGGAATCCCCCATCGGCACGGAGCTGGTGGGGGATTCTTTCTGTCCTGCACTTGGTGCGCGCTGCGAATCACGCCACGCCCGTCTTACAATCGCGCTCGGCGGGCTTCACGGTCTCCACGGATTTCATGAACCTACTCAAGGCGTTTGGCATCGCCACCCGCAGGGAGGACACGACAGCCCTAAAGGGCGGTCGCAGGCAAATCGCCATCAAGTGCTTCCACAGCATCCGCCACACGGTTGTTTCGTGGGCATGCAGCGTGTCCTTCCTGGCCGCCAATGTGGTGCGCGAGACGGTGGGACATAGCACCGATAAAATGCTTCAGCAATACTACACGGCAGCAGACAAAGCCAAGCGCAAAGTGCTGGAGACGCTGGCGCGCATCGTGAGCGACGACACCGACACGGACACCAGCACCGACACGGACACCCCTGTTCCCGCGTAAGCGCGCGCGAAACGGCGCGGCGCGGATGCCCATCCGCGCCGAAAAAATCATCAAAGACCTCACAAACAAACCGAGCGGAGAGGAAAACAGCGGGCCGCGAGAAGTCTGGCAAGCCGCCTGCCATGCGGGTTCGCGGGGTGTTGCGAATGCAATACACGCAGTTGAAAAACTGCAATACAAAATGCAAGCATCCCCCCCAAAACATGCCTATACAGACTGCAATACAAGCACCCCAGCAAAAACCCGCCAACCATCGCGAATGCCAGTCCCCGTAAGGACGGCGCACCTTTTCCCCCTTAGTGCGATGGGCATCGCGGCAGCGGAGAGAGAGGGATTCGAACCCTCGGTGACATCTCTGCCACGCTCGATTTCGAGTCGAGTGCCTTAGACCAACTCAGCCATCTCTCCGGGTGCAGGGATTGTGCCTGTGGATTGCCTCCGTGTCAAGGGAATTCCCCTTGGATGATAGACATTTTGTCCATGAGCCCCCCGTCGCCGTGCTCGCCCGGCTGCAAAGCGTTGCCAAATGGCTCGCTGTCCTGGTGGAGGCTTGACCGGCGGAGGTCAAGTTTCCCCCAGCAGCCATTGCAGCACGTTGATGTGCTGCACACCGTCGTATTGCGCGGTGCTGTAGTCGCGGGTGAGCAGGTATTTGGGATTGGCATCCCGTATGGCGAACAGCGGGCGCAGCTCGCGCTCGCGCGTGGCCGGGTCCAGGATGCTCTCGCTCACTTGGAAATACTCGGTTGTGTCGCCGCGCTCCACCACGAAGTCAACCTCCACCGTCAAGCGGTCCCCCCCCGTGCGGCCCCACACATCCACCTTGCCCACGCTCACGCGGTATCCGCGCCGCAACAACTCCAGGTACACGATGTTTTCCAGCAGGTGCCCGGAATCGCGCGTGGTCGAACCCGCCAGCATCTTCCGCAGCCCGGGATCCACAATGTAGTACTTGTTTAGCGTTTTCAGCAGACGCTTTCCCTTCACATCATAGCGGTCCACCTTGTAGAACAAGTAACTATCACGGAACGCTTGAACGTACGCCTCCACCGTGGGCGCGCTTACCTTCACGCCGTCGGAAGTCATGGTGTCGCTGATTTTCTTGACGGACAGCTCGCTGCCGATGGCATCGCTCATGAAGCGCGCCAGACGGTCCAGGCGTGCCACCTCGCGGATGTTGCGTGCGTCCATGATGTCTTTCAGCACGATGCTGCCGTACAAATCCTGCAGATACCGTTTCGCCATATCCGGCTGAAACTGTTCCGGGAAACGGGAGACTTGCGGGAAAGAGGACAGGCTCGTGTAGGCATCGTACGCCTCGTCGCGGTTGCCGATGGTGGGGTGGGCGGAAACGAACTCGCGGAAAGAGAGCGGCAGCACATGGATTTCCACGTAGCGCCCGGCTATGGAAGTGGCCCACTCGCCCGATTGCAGCTTGGAGTTGGATCCCGTCAGGTACAAATCCACGTTCCCTTTGTCCGCCAGGCTGCGAACCGCCTTCTGGAAGTCCGGCACATTCTGTATCTCGTCCAGGAACACGTAGTTTTGCTTTCCCGCCACCAAACGCTCCTTGACGTGGCGGTGCAACTCTCGGTAATCCAGCAGCGCCGCATTGTCCACATCTTCCAGATTGAGGCTCTGGATTTGATCCTCCCCCACGCCGTCCTCACGCAGTTCATCCATGAACAGCTTGAACAGCGTCGACTTCCCGGAACGCCTCACCCCCGTCAGGATTTTGATGAGTGACTGGTCCCGGTATTGCCGCAGCAACTCTGTGTAGCGCGGTCGCTCTATGGTGCCCTTCACACCCGCATTCTACCCTTGTGCACTCCTCCTTGTCAACAAGTTTTTAAAACGTACTTTAAAAACTTGCGGTTTTCTCAAGTTTTTAAAATACACTTTAAAAACTTGCGGCGGCGGGACTACTTGAAGAAGCCCTTGGCGCGGTTGAGTTCGATGGTTTTGGCGTTCTTGTCGGCGGTGGCGAAATCACGGAGGATGACGTTCACGGCAGGGAGGTGGGGAGAGCTGGCGAGGGAGGAGACGAAGGCATTCATGGCGGCGGCGTGGGTGTTTTCACGGGAGCGGGGACCGCGGATGCCCCAGCCATCCGTGAGCTGTCCCTGGAGCACGCAGATGCCGCTGTCCAGCGATGCGAAACGAGCCAGATATTCCGGCAAAGTTGCGGCAATCATGGCTTTAGATTCACCCGTATGCGCGCTTTCATTGTAAAATGAGTGTAAGCAGGCGTTGGGACGGTTTCCGGCATCGTTGCCGCGGAGAAAGAGTCGTGGGTCGGCAAGCCGGGGGTCCTGCGCGCTACCCCAGAAGACCACCACCCTGCCGCGCACGGCGGAAAGGGTGAGTGAGTTGATGCAGGCGACCTTGTCCAGGGGATTGGGTGCGGCGAAGATGCGCTGCCCGAGTTTGGCGGTGAGTGCGGCGAGGACGTGCTGCTCCGCGCCGCCTTGGAAATGCTGGAAATCCAGCAGGATGCATTCCGCAGGGTGGGCATCCAGGAAGGCGGCCACGGCCTGCAGCACGGCATCCAGCTCCACGCCCGTGGAGGGGCCGTGGAAGATGTGCAGCTTGCCATCCTTCAACGCCACGCGCAAATCCAGGTAGCGCACGCCGTCTGCCAGCAGGGTGGCGATATCGGCATCCTGGGTGCAGGAGTACCAGGGCATGCCGGCGGTTCCGGCGTCATGCGCTCCGGGAATGGCGATACGGCGCAGGGGTGCGGCGTCCTGCACGCTGCGCATCCAGTCTGCCGTTTCCACGGCAAAGGCGCATGCAGCGGTGAGCACCAGCATGCATGCGCCTTGGAGAATGGAGCGCCGAACGCCCATGGGGAATGGGAGGTTTACTTCTGCTCCTCCTCGCCCACGTAGCGGAGGCGGGGAACGGCCTGCGCGCGGATGACCTCGTTGCTGCGCTGCACGGCGGTTTCGCTCAGGTAGACATCGTAGGGTGCCTTGTTGAGCGAGATGCGGATCAGACCGTTGGGCGTCTTCTCGTCAATCAACTGGGCGAACTCGTTGAAGTCGTGCACGTCCTTGCCGTTCACCTTGGTCACCAGGGTGAAGCGCGCGTTGTCATAGCCGAGTGTGGCGGCGGTGGGCACCACGAGGGAAAGCACCACCAGCTCCTTGCGGCCCTCCTTGCGGAATTCGTCCTCGCTGTCCTCGATGCAGGCGAGGGAGAGCGGCAGGGAGTCCTGGGCGCGCTCGCGGATGGCGCGCAGGAAGTCGTCCGTCACCGGCTGGAAGAGCAGGCCGCCCCACATGATGTAGCGGGGACGCTCGCCGGGCTGCATCTCGCGCACCAGGCTCTTCTCCGCGGCGTCGCGGTTGAGGGGCAGGGTGATTTCCACGGGCTGGCCGTCGCGCAGCAGGGAAAGCTTGAGGGTCTCGCCCACGGGCTTGTAGCTGTTGAGCAGGCAGGTGGCGGAAAGCGGGCCGTAGACGGGGTGCTCGCAGCGGCCCGTGTTGTCGATGGCGATGCCCTCGATGGCGGTGAGGACGTCACCCTCCTTCATGCCGGCCTCGGCGGCGGCGCCGCTGGGCTCCACCTCGTTCACATAGAGGCCGCCGGCCTTCGGGTCGTCAATCTTGAGGTACTTGCGGAAGACGGGGTCCTTCAGCTCGATGAGGGAGAAGCCCACCATGGGCACACCGGCGTTTTCCTTCTGGTTGAGGAAGCGGGAAAGGAGCTCTGCGTTGAGGCAGCTGAGCATCTGGTTCTGCGCGCGGTAGCCCATGCTCATGGCTACCAGTTTGCCGTCCTTGACGACGGGGCAGCCCATGCCTGCGCCGTCCGGCAGGGAGCGCTCGGCGTGCAGGTTGAGACGCGGCATGCCGGGGGCGTCCGCGCTTTCCACGGTCAGCCCGGCGTGTACGGGCTTGATGCCCTGGATGAGACCCGCGAACTCGGCCTTGTCGCCGATGCGCAGGGGCTCGCCCACCTCCAGCGGCGTGCGGTCCGCAAAGAAGTCGGCATCCTCCTCATGCTCCAGTGTGAGCAGCGCCAGGTTCAGGTCGGGGTCGAAGCGCACCACCTTGGCGGTTACGGTGCGGGAGCCGTCCGGCAGGGCGAGCTCCACATAGGTGGCGGCATCCGCGGCTTTGCCGCTGCAAAGCACCAGGTTGTTGCCCAGGTAGATGCCGCGGGTGGAGTTGCTGCTGGGGCTCTCCTTCTCCCAGGGCTGCAGGATGTTGTAGTCCTGGTTGGTGGAGTTGACGTCCACGAGGCTGTTGGAGGGGTCGGCCACGGCGGGGGCTTCAGCCTGCGTTTGGTCGGCGGGCTGCTCCTGGGCGGGTTCCGCCGGTTGAGCGGCCTGCTGCTCCTGCTGCTGGGGCTGGTTCTGCTGCTCGGCGGTGCGGACGGTGGGCTTGCAGCTGAAGGCGAGTCCGCCGGCGAGCGCGAGAAGGGTCAATGTACGAATCATGATGTGAAAATGGGTTGGAGTTTTACTTGAGGCGGGCGGGTTCCGGCACGTTGTACTTGGCGCCGATGCGCTTGTTGGCGGCGTCGATGGCCGCGTTGTCGAACACCAGCGGGCGTTCCGCACCCGCAAGCTCAATCACGGTGTAGGCCGGCCGGCTGGCGGTGTCCTGCGGGTACAGCAGCTCGTACAGGTGGCTGAGCCCCTTCACCTCCACGCCGTTCACCTTCTTCACCACGCGGCGGCCGAAGTCGTCCATGCGCGCGTTCACCTCATCCGGCAGCACGTTGGTGAGGAACACCACGTCCTCCTTGGTCTTGTAGGCACCGCCGCGCACATAGGAGTCCATCTCCACAAGGTAGTTCTTGGGGGAGATGTTGCGCGCGCTGATGACATCCGCCTGCATGGGCTGGAACACCAGGCCGCCGAACTCCACGTAGCGCGGCAGCTGGTCATAGGCGCGGGCGAGCACCTGGCTGGCCTTCAGCGGCGCCAGCGTGCCTTCCGTCTCCATCTGCTTGCCGTCGCGAACGATGGTGTAGGTCACCTTGTCGCCGGAGAAGGAGCGTTCCGCGAGCTCCTCCAGGGGCACGCGCACGCCGTCCAGCATGATCATGGCGGAGCTGTCCACCTTGATGCCGTTGACGGCCAGGATGACGTCACCGGGCTTGAGCGCGCCATCGGAGCTGCCGCCCACGGCCACTTCCGCCACCACGCAGCCGCTGGCATCCTGCGGCAGGTTGAGGTACTGGCGCAGCGCCGGGTTCTCCGCCGGCATGAACTCCGCCGCCACGTTCACGTAGCCGTCATAGTGGCCATCCTCCACGTCCTTCAGGAAATGGCGGATGACCGACATGGGGATGACGTAGCCGGTGGAGTTGGCTTCCTGCAGGCCCTGGAAGGCCACGCCCACCACCTTGTCGCCCTTGAGCACGGGGCCGCCGGAGTTGCCGGGGTTGATGGCGGCGTCAATCTGGAGCGCCAGGTGCGCGGAGTTGCGCGGGTGGGAATAGGGGATGGTGTCGATACGGGAGACGATGCCGCTGGTGACGGAGAGGCGGTTGCCGCCGATGGGGTATCCGATGGCGCGCACGCGGTCCTCCAGCTGGGGGATTTCCTCGCTGAACTCCAGGCAGGGCACGTCCTTGAAGGCGTCCTTGTCCTCCACCTCCACCAGGGCCAGGTCGGCATCGTGCGCCACGTACTTCACGTGCGCCGGCAGCTTGCGGGAATCAGCGTAGGGGGAGATGTAGATGCGGTCGGTATCCGCCACCACGTGGGCGTTGGTCATGAAAAGGCCGGGCGCCACCATGAACCCGGTGCCGTTGCCGCGGCCGAAACCGCCGGTCTGCCAGGGTGTGCGGTAGTTGGGCTTGGTGACGGCCACCTCCAGCTTGACGATGCCGCGGTAGGCATCCTCCACGGTGTTCTTGGCGGGAGCTGCCTGTGGCTGTGCGGGCTGCTGGGACACCGCGGGAGTGGGCTCTTGTGCAAACGCGGCCAGCGCCGCTACAACCGTTATCGGGGCAAATCTGGTAATCACGGGGTAAATTCTGCCCCCACGCGCGCGTGCTGTCAAGCCCAAAGCATGGAATGATGGCATGGCATTCACGACAGCGTCTGCCGCAGACGGCAGAGCGCGTAGAGCGGGAGGTCCAGCAGCTCGTAGGAGGTGGCACCGCCCTTGGGTTGCAGGAACGGCACCTCCTGACGGTGGAAGGGGGACAGCGAGCAGCGCACGGCCTTGGAGGGCTGGTGCTGCTGGCAGTACTGCTTCAAGCTCTTGGCGCGCAGGTTGGTTTCCGCCTTCACCTCCACCGGCAGCACTTCCATGCCGTGCTGGAAAAGAAAGTCTATTTCCGCATCGGAGCGCGGCGAGGACCAATAGGAGGGAGTGATGCCGCAAACGGCGCGCAATTCCTGCTGCACGAACTGCTCCGCCAACGCGCCCTTGAATTCACGGAACACGCGGGTGCGGTCCAGCAACACGGACAAATCGAGTCCGCTCTTGGCGCCCAGTAGCCCCACATCCAGGAAAAACACCTTGAACGCGCCGTCCTCGTATGCAGAAAGCGGGATGGACGGCACCTTCACACGCGGCACCAGTTCAATCAACCCCGCATTGCGCAACCATTCCAGCGGTTCGGTCAATTGGCGCATCCGCATGTTCTGCCCAACGGCGGAGCATAGGAATTTCTTGTTCTCCCGGGCCAGCTGCCCGGGAATGGATTTCCACAGCAGCTGCACACGCGCAAGCAATTCCTTGGGAACATGCTTGCCGAAATCCATCTCATAGCTTGCCAGCAGGCGCTCATGCTCCTTGCGGGCCTGGGAGAAATCCCCGCTCTCCGCATATTTCCTCACGGCCTCCGGCATGCCGCCCACGTAGTAGTAGCGGCGCAGCTGTTCCTCCAAATCCGAGCGGAAGGCGGTCACCATGGCCATGTCGCCCGCATGCAGCAGCTCCGCCAGCCGCGCGTACCCGGTGGCTTCCAGGAATTCCGTGAAGCACATGGGGTACAGGCGCATGAAATCCACCTTGCCCACGGGAAACCCGGAGCCCCACGTGGAGCGGATGCCCAGCTGGGAGCCCGCGGCTATCACGTGGTATTCCGGGGCCTCCTCGCAAAAGTATTTCAAGGACGTGAGCGCGGCCGGGCATTCCTGGATTTCATCGAAGACAATCAGCGTCTCCCCAGGCTCCGGGCGGAAGCCCACCTCATACTGGATAGCTGCCAGCAGGCGCGGAATATCCGCCCCCTGCTCGAATATCTCGCGGATTTGCGGCTTGGTGTCGAAGCGTACGTACGCCGTGTTGCGGTAGCTCACGCGCCCGAACTCCTGCATCAGCCAGGTTTTTCCCACTTGGCGGGCACCCAGCAGCAGCAGCGGCTTGCGGTCCGCCCGCCCTTTCCATTGCTCCAGTTCCTGTATCGCCTCGCGCTTCATTTTCTCGCTGAAACGCTAAATAGCACATTTACAGTGGCATGTCAATATGCAATCACGTTTTTCGGGGGAACTTTGCGGGATGCCGTCACATTTTTCGGGGGAACTTTGTGGCTCATCGTCACGTTTTTCGGACGAACCTAGGGAGAAAGGAGGTTCTCCCGCACGCAGTCGCGGGGCGTTTCGCCCTTGTCGTTCTTGATGTTCCAGTCTGCGCCGCAATCCATGAGCGCGCCGAAGAGGGAGAATTCAACAATGCCCTCGTGGTATACCCCGGCGGCCATGTGGAGGGGGGTGTTGCCGTGCAGCACGTTGATGTTGGGGTCCGCGCCAAGGTCCACCAGCAGCTCGATGAGCCCGCAGGCCGTCTTGGTTTTCTCAGGGTCGAGGAAACCGCCGCCGTAGTGCCAGATGACCTCCGCCAGCGGCGGCAGGGAGATGCGGCTCTCGTACATCTTGTATTCCGCTCGCCGGTTCGGCGAGGTTCCGGACTGGATGATCCGTCTCACGGCCTCCTTGTCGCCTTTCATGATGGCTTGCGTGAGCGCATCGTGGGAAACAACGCCCACCCCCGCGCCGTCCCGGTCGTTGAAGAGCAGGCGCACGTCGCCGAGCAGCTTCTCGTTCACCACCAAGAGGAAATCGTCTATCACCACACGCACGGAGGGTGGCAGATCCACGCCCCGCGCCTTGAGCTGCCCGCGCACAAAGGCATCGTATGCCTGGCGGGCTTCGGGCGCCTCCAGGCAATGCATCTTTTCCTGGGGATCGTACCACTGGCTTGCCTTGAAGAATTGAAAGAATTCCTCCCCCCAGCGAGGCGTCTCGACCATCCTATAGCTCAGCTGAAAAAAGTTGTCGCCCTCCCGGCGTTGGCAGTACTGGATGGCGGTACAGAGGAAATCCACAATCTCCGCTGCCGATACGCCTTCCTTGAACCGGACGCTGTAGGTTGTGTAGGCCTTCCCTTGCTCCGCCGCCAGGGTTGCCTTCTCACAGGTGGGCAGAGGCGGCGCTGCCGGCGGCTCATCGGCCAGGGTGGTGCAAAACAGGCATGCCACCGCGGCCACGGCAGCCATGCATGACGCCGCCAATCGGCGGACTGATTGTCTCATCGCGTTTTTCGTTTTCATGGTGTTTCCATACCCTATAATACACGCCGGAGGCAAAATGCACAAAAAAAATGAAACAAATGTAAAAAATGACGGGAAACGCTAGGTCGGTTCTCCTTGACACATCCGGGCTGCGGGAGTATACAGTCAGGCATGAGCGCGATTCCCTGGGTCGTCATGGCGGCAGCCTCTGCCGTATCCTACTTCACCAACCCCATAGCGGCGCCCGGCGAGCCCGGGTACACGCCAATGCCGCAGCACCACTTCCGCGTGGGGTTTGAGAACGACTGCGCCTTCAACCGCGACCGCAACTACACACACGGCACGCGCTTGGAGTACGTGAAGGACATACCCGGCACCACGCACAGCTACGGCATCACCCTGATGCAGAACATCTACACGCCGGAGAAGCACACGCGGCACGCCGTGCGCAATCAGCACCCGTATGCGGGCTACCTGGCGCTGGGTGGGGCCTACCTGTTGCGCGGCAAGGACGTGGGCTGCAGCTTCGAGTTCCAGCTCGGCACGAGCGGGCGGGCATCCCTGGCCAAGGACGCGCAGAAGATGATCCACACCATCGGCGATATGGAACAGTGGAAGGGCTGGAAATACCAAGTTCCCTCCGAGCTGACCATCCAGTTCACCTCCCGCCAGGACTACCGCATGGCATTCTTCGAGACGGAGACCCGCGGCGGCTGGCAGACGGACGGCCTCGCCTATAGCCGCGAGGCCGTTGGCACCTTCGGCATCTACGGCGGTGTGGGCCTCTCCTTCCGCTTCGGCCGCAACCTGCCCAGCAACATGCGCGTCAACGGCATGGAGGCCGGCAACTTCACCCGCGGCCTTATCGATTCCCAGACCTACCGCCCGGAGGCTGCATCGTATTTCCTGGTGCTGCAGGGCGAGGTGGACTACGTGGCGCGCGACCTGACGATTGACGGTGGCGTGTTCCACTCGTTCCGCTACAAGACGTGCAGCCGCACGCCGTGGCAGTTCCACGGACAGTTCGGCGTGGGCGCGTCCTACCACGGCATCGACTACTTCCTGGGTGCGCTGTACTACACGCGCACATACCGCACGCAGTCGCACGATTCGCTGCTCGGCTCCTTCGCTATCTCTTGGAACTGGTAACGCATGGGTACGGCAGGTCGCATGACATTGATGGCGCTCGGCGCGGGACTGGTCCTGCTGCTGGGCGGAGGTTGCCCGATATTGGGGGCGCCGGAGGTATACCGCAGCGGGGCCATGCTGGCACTGGCGGGCCTTGTGGTCATCCTGGGTCTGTGGGGCGCATACGCGCTGGGTCGCGGCAAGGTGGCGCGGCTGGTACTGGGCATGCTGTTCCTGTACATGGCTGTGGTGGGGCTGGTGACCCTGCGCACATACGGGTTGAAGGGCATCGACTACTGCGTGCAGGGCGGGCCGATGTTATTCGGCGCGGTGGGTCAGTTCTGCTATGCGCTCGTGGGTGTGATTTTCACCGCCGTGTTCGGGTATCTGGTGTCGCGCATCATGAACCGCCGCCTGTGGCTGGCGGGGCTGCACCTTTGCGTGGCGGCGGTGGTGTGCGGCGCGTTTATCGACTACGCCTTGGAGGTGAAGGAACGCATCACGGTCACCGCCAACGGAACCGCCGCGATTTCCGAGGTGCAGGGCGAGCCGCTGGATTTCTCCCTGCGCGTGCTGGACTTTCAAGAAAGCTTTTACGATGATGCGCCCACCTACTCCATGTACACCATGGAGGCCGGCGGGGCAGGGGAGGCCGTTCCCGTGGCGTGCGAGGACGGCGTGCTGCTGGCGGGTGACGCGCGCGTGCCCGTGACGGAGCTGCGCAGCGCACCGGACATGCCGCGCCCGTTCAAGGTTCTGCCGGGCAACCCGCCGCGCGTGGTGCTGCAGAACCCGCCCACCGTGCGCGAATACTCCTCCAACTGTGAAGTCACCACCACCCACCGCGGGCGGGAAGAGAAGTACACTGCCACTGTGCGCGTCAACGAGCCCCTTTCCTGCAAAGGCTGGCAGGTCTACCTGGAGGGGCACGGCATGCAAGGCGGGCAACCCGTGGTGACCCTTCTGCTGCGCCGCGCGCCGGGCCGCATCACCGTGCTCACCGGCATGGCCGGCATCATCATCTGCACTGCCTGCTGGTGCTGGTGGAAAAAGGAGGACGACCCCGCATGAGCGCCGCCGTGTACAGCCTTACTGCCTTGTGCATGGTGCTCTGCGCATGCTCCACGGCCTTCCATCTGGGTGGGCGCATCCACGCGGCGCGCATGTGCTTCTGCGCGGCTTGGTGGGCGGCGCTTGCCCTGCTGGTGGCGGATTGGATTCTGGCCGCCGCCCCGCCCTTCGGCAACATGCGCCACGTGCTGGCCTTCTTCCCGCTGGTGATGGCCCCCGCCGCCGTGTACCTGCGCCGCTGCCGCGACCATGACCTCTGCGGCTGGCTCGCCGCGGCATCCGCCATCGCGCTCATCGGCGCGCTGTGCATGCCCCTGCAGGCACACTGGCGCCAGATGCCCGCCCTGCAATCCCCGTGGTTCGTCCCCCATGTGACCGCCTATGTGGTCGCCTACGGCCTGATGGGCGTTTCCGCCATGCTCGCCCTCGCCTCTTTCCGCAGCAAGACCGACGAGCGCATGGGTGCGGCCGACGCCGTGGTGCGGCTCGCCTTCCCGTTCATGACCTTCGGCCTCTTCAGCGGTGCCATTTGGGCGGATGCAGCCTGGAGCGCCT
This sequence comes from uncultured Verrucomicrobiales bacterium, assembly GCA_937905985.1. Classification (GTDB taxonomy): domain Bacteria; phylum Verrucomicrobiota; class Verrucomicrobiia; order Verrucomicrobiales; family Akkermansiaceae; genus Akkermansia. Next base: position 12,122 of record CALCWC010000005.1, read on the forward strand.
ACTGGGCCTGGGACATCAAAGAGGTCTGGTCCCTTATTACCTGGATTCTCTATTTGCTCTACTTTCACACATGCTCGCATGCAGTGTTTGCCACTTGGCGTCGCCCGCTGCTGCTGCTGGGGTTTGTGGCGGTACTGATCACCTTCCTGGTGGTGAATTTCATGCCGGCGCTCAACTCGCTGCACAGCTACGCCGGGTGAGGCGGATGTTTTTCACACAGTCGGTCGCGGGTTCAAATCCCTCTCCGTGTATCCAACCGGAGCCGCAGGATATTTTGATAATTCTTCGAACATTGTGATTCAACCTGGATAGGAGTGTCTGGTAGGCATGCGTTGGCGTGAATCCACACCCCCATACGGGGGCGTTCCGTTGATTAGAATGCATGGGTGGTGTCCCACGGGTTTCACCCGAGGCTATCGTCCCTACGGGAACACCCCGCCATTCGGCGGGGTTACATCCAGCGCGCCGAAGGCGCGGTGGATTACAAGTTTCATCTGGCGTTCCGCCAGATGAAACATCATTTATGCCGCGCCGACAGGCGCCTATTTCTAGTTCCGCAGGAACGTCTATCTTTAGCCACGGTGTGAAACCCGTGGGCATCCCCGCGTGCGCGACAATTCACGGAACGCCGCCGAATGGCGGTGTGAATTCACGCAAACGGTCGCCTCTCTCTGCGGTTTGTCACCTCCAATCATCGCGCCTCACACTTCCGTGCACTCCGCTAGGGGAGCCGAGGTCGGAAAATCACAGTATGCTCATTTTGAGTTGGTTGTGAAAACATAAAACAAAAGGAACAGCCCAAACCAGCGGTTTTTCCATGGAAAAAAGTTCGAGATTCTCGTTGCCCGATTACAAGGCACACACAGGCAATGAATTACAAGGATAGTGTGCAATCGGGGTCATCGGTATGAATTGCAAACCCTTGCCAAATCCGTGAAAGATGCCCCCTCGTCTTTCCGCCCGAGTTCAAATCCCTTTCGCTTCCCTTTTTCCCACCCGCCCTTTTTTGGCATGTCCCGAAGGAAAGGGAAGGGCTGGTTTTCTAGAGCGCCTGCGCCATACGGCGGTATCCTGTCTACACGCGTAGTCGGGATTTTCCCTCGAACTTCCTTTCCCACGGCTCGTTACCTCCCCGCAGTTGCTTCAGGCGCGCCCCTCGCGCCCTCACCCCTTCGGGGCAGAAGCTCCGCTTCTGGCTAATCTGCCTTACCGCCGTCGGTAGCTTTGTTCTTCAGGTCTGGGATTCCGCATCATCGCGGCTCCTTGCGGACTTTCACCGCAGTACGCATATCGCGTCGGTCGTACAGAGATTACATCGAGGTAGAAAGCCTACCTCGATGTAATTACAAGTTTAGTTGTTTGGTAGCTGAAAAAGATAATTCATGAATTCTTTGTCCTCGTCGCCGCACTTTCGTTTATATTGGCGTATGGATAAAGGAGAAATATAAACATATGAGCTGTTACTGTATAAGTAAACTTGGGTACCATTAGGAAAATGTAATGCTATTTCAGGGACTGCCGCCTCCGCCAACGTTAACCAATAGCTTTGCTTGTTGTAATAATTTAACCATTGGTCAAGTATTTGGCGAGATTTTGCGTCATTTGGATAATCAAACCTATGTTTAATAGAGCCTGTGTCATATACCAAACACCTAATGTTGCCGTTTCGTGTAAGTTTGGGTGCTGAACATGAACACATTATTCCCAGCAAGCTAGATAATAATAAGAATCTCATTTTTGTTTTCTATATTCTTCGACCTTTTTCTCTATCTCATAAAACGTATTTATGGAAAATACACGACAATTATTCCAATGCAGTTGATATGGAGCGAAGACTTGTTATTAAGGTTTTACAAAACGTGTTAATATTACCCATTCGCATTCACATCGAGATGATTTCGGAATAAACATGTTGCATTTTGATGATATTGTCGCCCTAACTTGGTTTTAAGAAAATTTTAGCTTATAAAAATTAACATTGAACATAATACAAAATATATAGGAAATATAAGAAAACATAATAAAAGGAGAAATGAAGCCTTTCTCGTTTTTCTGAATATGAATAAAAAGGGAGTGCAAAGAAAACTTACAACCCAGCCTGAAGGGATAAGAAACCACATAATCTGCACAAAAACGTCCATTGCCTCGTTGTTAGTGCCATACGCGCCCAAATCGCGACCTCCTACAACCATTAAAGCAGGCGACAGAACAAAAGAAATGCCCAGTGGTAGATACGCCAAAGAGAACTTATTCATGCTATGAATAGTACATTTTTTTTATTGATGTCAACGTTATTTTGTGACATAGGGTATTTGGTGACATTCCCTCTCCTGTATGCGCGTCAAGACAGAATTTGAATACGAGGAGGCTGGCGCTACGAGAGATTTAGATACATATGTGATTGCTGTGAATTGTCTTATATTAAGATATTTTTTCATGTTTATCGTTCAGTCAATAATAGATAAATTCTTTCACAGTTACGTCTAGATGGAATTAGTGATATAACACGAACATATTTGTGCGTATGCCTTGTACAGATTAGGAGAATCATAAAAATGAGCATTTACTAATTTATCCCATATAATCGAGCGTTTTGGGTCATCTATTGAAAGTTCCCACTGATCACCTTCTGGAGTACCTAAAATCACAATATGCATTTCCTTTTCAAATCTATCAACAAGTGGCTTCAATTCTTTGACTGCAGCTTCGGCCGATTCGTAGTCATTTATCCTGTCAAAAATCGCAGTTATCTTCTCATCAAGCTGTGATGCGCGCTGTAGTGCCTCATCTCGTTCCTTTATTGAGTAATGTTGATTGGAATGAGTTACGTCCATCCATATTGTAACTCGTTCTGATGGTATAATATCAGACTTTTGAGTTGAAATAGAAACGACCCAGTAAGTGTGACCATCTTGTTTTACACGCTCCATATTTAATAACTCATAATCCATCTGAATTTTTTGTAGTAAAAATTCAAAAATGCTGGGCATTACATTATTTTCCTTAATTATTGTATCACACAGAAGGACTAAACAATCTTCGCGAGATGTACCTTTTGCTCCAACAGGTAAGAAGACCCGTAGTTCATTTGGTAGAATTTCAGGCAACGAAAGAGCAAGTTTTTCGACTTCTTTTTGCAAAGCACCTGCTGTATATGGCATATTTACCTCTGTTTCGGATGTTAAGTGAACAGCGGGATTAGCTTTAGCAAGAGGAGTTGCAATCAAAATTATAGCAAATAATATTCTTTTCATTATTTTCTTTCTTTATTTATTCCATGGACGTTTGTTGTATTCTACTCCGTTGTTATGATCGTACATGATTCCTTTCCCAAATGGCTCTTTAGAAATTACGGATTGCGTGTATAACGCTTTTTTTTAAATTTATTTCCTATTCTTTTTTCTTTTCATTATGAGAGATTGAATAAAATCAATAACTTTTTCCAAAACATGCGTTATATAAGCACCTATTAATTCGATTATGAAGTCCATATTTTATCAGTTGAATTTGCCTTGAGAGTTGGTGACAACGGAGGTTTCTAGAAACCTAAGAAGTGCTGTCGCAGCTGAAGCCAAGTACCCAAGCGAAAGATTTGAGGTGAACTTCTGTAGGTGAGTTCATCTTTTTGTCGTTCGAAGGAAATTCCCTTATACACACCATCCTCCACATTTATCATGTCGTTTGTGTACTCTCCACATGTTCCCGTACAAGGATCGACCCAGTAGCCCAGCTTCCTCCACGAAAAGCTTTTTTGTTCTATGGGAAAGAAATACCGATCGTCAACTACGATGCATATGTACCTAGAATTGTCCAATTTGTACTGATTACGCAGCAAAGCGAAAGCTTCTTCCGGGGTATAACGGGGTACAGGAGCCTTTTGAGAGAAAGGAAGCGCGCCCGTTGTTACCTCACCACATGAAACCATGAAAAGCAACATAATGAATACCAATATTCGTTTCATAATCAATACAAATATGACCTAACTTTGCTGATATAGGAGGTAGCCTCGGTACAGGAATCGCTGATGCAGCGTTACACTACCATTGACTGTCACCTTCTTGGTTGCTCTGCGGCTCATGTAGTCGTAGGTGCAGGCCACGCTCACGCTGTTGTCGTCCTTGGTGAAAAGG
>CALCWC010000006.1 GCA_937905985.1 uncultured Verrucomicrobiales bacterium
GCTGTGGCGATGCAGGTCATGCGCTTGTCTATACCCTATTAAGCACCCAAAAGGCGAAATGCACAACAAAAAATGCATTTTTTTCAAAAAAAATCGCGGCGTGTTTGTAAGACGTGCGATTCCAATGCGTAAGGGACGAAGAAAATTTCGGGAGTTTTGGCATGAGGCAACCATTAGGTCCCATACGGTTCCCCTCTCTTGGAATTTTGTCAGTAAAGGCGGCCAGAGATGCGCAACGGGAGATGTCAACCACCCGCCCGGCAGGGCGGGTAAAAGAGCGCGCCGCAGGCGCGCGGAGTGATAGCTCGACGGAAGCTCACAGTGCAAAAACAGGGAAACGGCAAATGGATGTCTTTCTCACAGTTGGTCGGGGGTTCAAATCCCTCTCCGTGTAGCCAACCGGAGCCGCAGGATATTTTGATAATCCTCCGAACATTGTGATTCAACGTGGATAGGAGTGCCGGGTAGGCATGCGTTGGCGTGAATCCACACCCCCATACGGGGGCGTTTCGTTGATTAGAATGCATGGGTAGTGTCCCACGGGTTTCACCCGAGGCTATCGTCCCTACGGGACACCCCGCCATTCGGCGGGGTTACATCCAGCTCGCCAAAGGCGCGGTGGATTACAAGTTTCATCTGGCGTTCCGCCAGGTGAAACATCATTTACGCCGCGCCGCATGGCATCTATTTCCCTAGAACTGATATTTTACCCTTCTGAGAATCTTCTTAATCAGTTTTTCAAGCGGTTCCTTCTGAGATAATGGTAACACGAATCGACTCTTGCTTCTATAAAAGAGCGATTCATTGGGACAAAACGAGAGTATTTCACCAGATTTTGTTGTTATCTCAAAGACAGATTTAACTCGGTAATTTATTCTGCCGCGAATGGGTTTATTATTATGTGAACCCAGCCTTATTATTTCTAATAATTCTATTGTTTCATCTCTTGTCAATTGTTCATGCAGGCCAGGTTTTCCATCGGTTCTAAGTATGACATATCTAGCATTGTCAACATTTTCTTTATCTATATTGCTCCAATCGATGCCATGTGCACACATTGTAAACGAGATGGCTAGGATAATGAATGAGACCACTTTGTTCATAACATTGTTCATAAATATCAGGGTAGATTGGGATAAAGAGCGCTTGCGGTCGCAGCAGGCTATTTGCAGATAGCCCCGGTAGAGGAAGCGGTGGCTTGAGGTGATTTGCCCGTTCT
>CALCWC010000007.1 GCA_937905985.1 uncultured Verrucomicrobiales bacterium
CTCCCTCTTGCGGTAGTCGTTGAGGAAGTTGCGGCCCTCCTGGGCGTAGCGGGCCACCATGGCCTCCATGGCCTTGGGCGGCACACCGTAGTCGAACGCCACGCGGGAGAGGCTGTCGGCCAGCTGCTCGTCCCAAATCTCATCCGGCGTGTCCTCCGGGCGAGCGATGCGGAACTCGTCCGCGTTCTCCGGCAGGCCCACGGCGGAGCGGAAGGCCTGCATGCGCGCATCGTCGTCCGCCTCCGGGTACCCCTTGAGCTTCTCCAGGTGGGCGTAGCTCTTGCCTGAACTTGGCGAGCGTGGCGGCGTACGGCTGCAATTCGTCAAACCGGCTGTACCATTCGGGCGTGAAGGCCCCGTCCTCCCCCAGAAGGGAGGGAATGGCGGTTTCCGGTTCGGCGGCGGTCGGGGCGGCGGGAGCGGCCCCCTCTTCAGTTGTCTGGTTCTTGTTCATGGTCGTTTTGGTTCTGCATTGCCTCCCGCCGGGCCAGTTCCATCTGGCGGCGAATGACAAGGAAGACTTCTCTGTGGGCATCGCGCCTCATGGCATCGAGCGGGTCGTACGCACCGGCCTTGCCCTGAAAGACGGGCAGCCCGGTTTCGAAACGCTCCTCCAGCACGGCGAGGGCCTGCTCGCCCAGGGGAGTGCCGAACACGGCGAGGATGAGGCGGCGGTTGGCACGCGCTTGTTCGGCGGCGTGGTTGCGGGGGTAGATCATACTTGTTGGTTGGGTTGGGGTTGATTCTGCTGCTGGGCGAGGGTGAGGGCGGCGGCATCCGCCTCCCTGCGGCGGCGGAGGCGTTTCACGCTGCTTTCCGCGCGCAGGATTTCCTCCGGCACACCGTCCATGCGGGCGCTCAGGCGGAAGGCGCGGTCCAGGTCCACATGGTCTGCCACGGCGGGTTCCAGCGCGGCCAGGGACTGCAGGCGCTGGAGCGTGCGCTGCATGCCCTCTGCCTGCAGGCGGCGCATCACCATGGCAATGCGGCCCTGGTACACCACCTGCGGCTCCGGCACCTCCGCCTCACCGCGCGCGTTCTTACGCAGCACCGTGG
>CALCWC010000008.1 GCA_937905985.1 uncultured Verrucomicrobiales bacterium
ACATCGACTGGCAGAACCGGCGCGTGGTGGTGCGGCCCACCACCAGCAAGACGGGAGGCGGGCGCGTGGTGCCGCTGCGCAAGGCGGACACCATCACCGTGCGCACAATCCCGCGGCGTTGGAAAGAACGCTGGCATGCCCTTCGGCGCGCGGCCGGGTGGAACGACAAACACGTTTGGCAAGCAGACGCATGCCGTCACAGTTTCGCCACCTACCATGCGGCACATTTCCGCAATTTCGCGGAATTGCAGATGGAGATGGGGCATAGGGACAGCACCCTACTGCGCACCCGCTATGTGTACGCGTGCGGGAATGCCCAGGGGAATGCCGCACTCTTTTTCCGGGAATAACGTGCGGCTACTTGATGTCGATGATGCTGACCTCCGGGGGGCAGAAGAAGCGGATGCCCCAGGTGGAGCCGACGCCGCGGGTGACGAAGACGTGGCGGTGGTCGCCGTAGGGGTAGGGGCCGGAAACCATGTCCGAGCGGAAGGAGATGAAGTGGCGGGTGAATGGGATGCCGATCTGTCCGCCGTGCACGTGGCCGCTGAGCATCAGGTCCCAGTCGTACGCGTCCAGCAGCGCGCGGCTTTCGGGGTCGTGGGAGAGCAGGAGCACGGGGTGCTCCTCCTGTCCGTCGGGCTTCATGCAGGCATCCGGGTTCTCGTCACCCTCGTTCCAATCGCCCAGCCCGATAATGCGGATGGTGCTGCCGTTGGGAGCGGTCCAGTCCACAGCCTTGTTGCGTAGGATGGGCACGCCAGCGGTCTCGAAGATGCGGAGCACGGGCCCCATACGCTCGTAGTCCATGTTGCCCAGAATCGCGTAGGTGGGGGCAATGGCCTTCAGCCGCCGCAGCAGGTCCATATGCTTGCGCGTGCGGTGGGTGCGCTCCTCCAGCGCGATAAAGTCGCCGCCGTAGACGATGAGGTCTGGCTTGGCGGCCTCAATCATATCGATAGCCTTGTCCAGCATGTCCCTACTGTTGTGGACATCGCTGATGAAGGCGATACGCAGGGGACCGGCGCCGGGCAGGGTATCGGCGGGCAGCTCGGTGGTGTTGCACTCCAGTCGGCTTGCACCCCACTGGCCGAAGCACTTTGTGCCATAGTAGATAACCGCAAGGGCTGCGATAATCCAAAACCAGCGGCGGCGGAAAAGGCTTTTCTGAGGATTGTTTGACATGGCAAGAATGAACGGGAATTAGGATTAAGATTAGGATTAGGAAGTGTGGAATCTGCCCACGTCGCGGAGGAAATTCTTAATCTTAATCCTAATCTTAATTACACTTCGGGATTCAGCATGCCCAGCCCCGGGTCCAGGAATATCCCGTCCTTGCGGATGAGAACATCATCGAAGTATATCTCCCCGCCGCCGTAGTCCTTGCGCTGGATGCACACCAGATCCCAGTGGATGGCGGAGTCGTTGCCGTTGGGTGCCTCATCGTAGCACTGGCCGGGGGTGAAGTGGAAGGACCCGCCGATTTTCTCGTCGAACAGGATATCCCGCATGGGCTGGAGGATGAACGGGTTCACGCCCAGCGCGAACTCACCGATGTAGCGCGCGCCCTCGTCCGTGTCCAGTATCTTGTTGAGCGCGTCGTCGTTTCCGTTGCAGTGGGCCTCCACAATCTTGCCGTTCTCGAAACGGAAGCGCACGCCGTCGAACGGGATGCCCTGGTAGATGCTCGGTGCGTTGTAGGCGAGCGTGCCGTTGATGGAATCGCGCACGGGCGCGGTGTACACCTCGCCGTCCGGCACGTTGCAGTCGCCCGCGCAGGGGATGGCCTTGATACCCTTGATGGAGAAGGTCAAATCCGTGCCGGGGCCCACGATGCGCACCTTGTCGGTGGCCTCCATCATGGCCTTCAGCTTCTCCATGCCCAGCTTGAGCTTGGCGTAGTCTGCCAGGCAGCAGCGGAAATAGAAATCCTCGAACGCCTCCGTGCTCATGCCGGCGGCCTGCGCCATGCTGGGCGTGGGCCATGCCAGCACGGTCCACTTGCGCTTGTTGCAGGTGAGGTTGCTGGCGGCCTTGAAGTGCTTGCTGATAATCTGCATGCGCTCGCCCGGTACGTCTGCGGATTCAAACGTGTTGGAGTCGGCATACATGGCGATGTGCACCTGCATGTCCTCCGCGCGCCGGAGGCGGTACTTGCCCTCCAGCTCGTATTGTTCCTCTGTGGCACCCATCTGCAGCTCCTTGTTGACGAGCGCGTGGGTGATGTCCACATGCGGGATGCCGCCGGCCTCCCTGACGGCGCGGATGAGCTCCACCACCATGGCGTCCGGGATGTCCTGCATGCGCAGGTTCACGTGTTCACCGGGCTGCACATTGACGGAGTAGCCGCAGATTTGCTTTGCGAGTTGAGTATAGCGTGGGTCCTTCATGATAATTACTGAATTAGGATTAAGATTAAGATTAGGATTAGGAAGGGTTGGTATTGCGGGGGTACTTGGTGTTCTTTCGGCGTGATTCTGCCGTGGCGTGGAGAATAGCGATAAGCTGGTTAGACTCGTCAATGATTTGATCAAGCGAACCTTCTTTGACTAAGCCGACCCTTGCGATGGTGCGCAACCAGTGGCGGGATTCGGCGGCTTCGCCCTCGGCAATCTTTAGCTTGGCGATAAAATCGGCATCGGATCGCGCATGTGTGGCTTCGGCGTAGTTGGCGCCAACGGATGAAGATGAGCGAACAAGCTGCAATCCATAGCATGAGCCTACGTTCGACGCCTTGATGTGCGCGTGGAGATTTGCACACCGCACGGCAAAATCGACAAGGCGCTCCTCCATGTCTGCTCGGTTCATGTTTGAAAAAGGGCTAAATTTCCTAATCTTAATCCTAATCCTAATCCTAATCTTAATTGCGGTTACAGCGCAGGGTTAAGGTCGCTCAGCGCCGGATCCAGGAAAATCCCGTCCTTGCGGATGAGGACATCATCCAAATAAATCTCCCCGCCGCCGTAGTCTTTCCGCTGAATGCAGACGAGGTCCCAGTGAATCTGCGATTTGTTGCCGTTGGGGGCCACATCGTAGCACTGGCCGGGGGTGAAGTGGAAGGAGCCGGCGATTTTCTCGTCGAACAGGATGTCCCGCATGGGTTGGAGGATGAACGGGTTCACGCCGAAGGAGAACTCGCCGATGTAGCGGGCACCTTCATCCGTGTCCAGAATCTTGTTGAGGGCGTCGTCGTTGCCGTTGCAGTGGGCCTCCACAATCTTGCCGTTCTCGAAACGGAACTTGATGCCGTCGAACGGGATGCCCTGGAACACGCTGGGGGCGGTGTAGGCCAGGGTGCCGTTGATGGAGTCGCGCACGGGTGCAGTGAACACCTCGCCGTCTGGGATGTTGAGCTTGCCGTCGCACAGGATGGCGGGGATGCCCTTGATGGAGAAGGTCAAATCCGTGCCGGGGCCCACAATATGCACGCGGTCGGTCTTCATCATCATGGCTGCCAGTTTCTCCATGGCTGTGCGCAGCTTGTCGTAATCGGCCAGGCAGCAGCGGAAATAGAAGTCCTCGAAGGCTTCCGTGCTCATGCCTGCGCTCTGGGCCATGGCGGGGTTGGGCCAGCGCAGCACGCACCAGCGGGTGTTGTTGACGCGCTCGTTGTGGACGGGGCGCAGGTACTTCTGCGCGAGCTTCATGCGGTCTGCGGGCACGCTGGAGTTCTCGAAGCTGTTGGCTGCGCCGCGAATGGCGATGTAGGCGTCCATCTTCTGCATTTCCGCCAGCTCGATGGCGGCGATGGCGTCGTACTGCTCGTCGGTGGCACCGGCGAACATCTCACGGGTGACGCTGGTGTGGCGCAGGTTGATGTGCGGGCAGGCTCCCGCGGCACGGGCGGCGCGGATGAGCTCGATGGCGATTTCGTCCGGCGCGTCGATGACCTCAAACAACACATGCTCCCCGGGTTTCAGGGCGCAGGAGTGGTTGATGAGGTTGCGGGCCAGGATGGTTGTTCTGGGATCAGTCATGGTCTTGATTTTGGGGTGAAAGGTCTTTACACGGGGGATTGCAGCAGCTCCAGCGCCTCGCGCATGTCTGCCTCCGTCACGGCGTCCGACAACACGGGTTTGCCGATACCCTCCAGCAGCACCAGACGCGGCGCGCCGCCGCGGAACTTCTTGTCCGCCGCCACGCGCTCCATCACCGTCTCTGCGTTCACCTGTTCCGGCAGGGTGAGCGGCAGTCCGATGGTATGCATGGTCTCCAGCACCAGCTTCTCGTCCGATGCGGAAAGGCCGGCAAACTTGCGCGAGAGATGCAGTGCGGCGCGCATGCCCAGCGCCACGGCCTCGCCGTGCAGCAGCTCACCGTACGGCACGCTCGCCTCGATGCCGTGGCCGATGGTATGGCCGAAGTTCAGGAAGGCGCGTACGCCGCGCGTTTCATGCTCGTCCTGCTCCACGATGTTGGCCTTGACGGCGATGTTGTCGGCAATGATTTCCGGCAGGCGCTCGATGGTGCTGAGGGAGAAGCCTATGTCCATTTCGTCCGCCATCTGCATGAGCGGGAAAAGGCTCTTGGCGCGGCTGATGGCGGCGTGCTTCACCATTTCCGCCATGCCCTCGCGCCCCACACGCGATGACAGGGTGGAGAGAGTCAGCGGGTCGGCCACCACCAGTTTCGGCTGGTGGAATGCGCCCAGCAAATTCTTCCCGGCAGCTATGTTGACGGCGGTCTTGCCGCCCACGGAGCTGTCCACCTGGGCCATCACGGTGGTCGGTATCTGGATGAACGGGATACCGCGATAGTAGCTCGCGGCCAGGAAGCCCGCCAAATCTCCTGTCACGCCGCCGCCGAGCGCCACAATGAAGCTCGTGCGGTCGTGTCCGGCTTTCACCATCTCGCCCGCCAGCTTCTCCACCGTGGAGAGCGTCTTGCTCTGTTCCCCGGCGGGGAAGACGTGTGTGCTCACGCGGTATCCGGCATCGTCCAGTGCGGAAATGACTGACGCGGCATAGAGGGGGGCCACGTTGCTGTCGGTGATGATGGCGGCCTTGCCTTCCAGGCGCGCGCGCGCCACAAGGAAGCCTACGGATTTCAGCGAACCGTTGGCCACGTGTACTTCATATGATTTCTCGCCCAGGGAAAGGGGTATGTCCGGCATGCCCGGCATTATAAACGCCCCACCCCATGCGGGCAAGACCTTATTGTGCATGCGGGTGCCTGCCCGTGCGCACATTCTTCTTGCCAACCCGCGGGGGAATGCGGTATATTCCGCATAAATCAAAAATCTTACATGAAAAAGCAATTTTGGATGACGTGCGCGGCCGTGGCCGTTCTCTCCTTCATGCCGCTGGCGGCGCAGGACGACACAACCACCAATCCCGCCGCAGAACCGCAGGCTATCAACCTGGCCGATGAGGCGGGTGCGGAGGCCGCCGCTGCCGCGCTGACCAAGATGGTGAAGGATTACGCGGAAAAGGATGACTACCGCGGCATGGCGGACGAGCTTCGCAAATTGCTGCAGGAAGCTTTCCCGAATGCGGTGAAGGCAGATGACGAGAAGCTGGATGATGTCAAGCTGGGCAACAAGCTCGGCACCCGCGCGCTGAACCTCTACCGCGCCCTCAGGTTGGCCATGGAGGCCCCCCAGGCGTCCGACTCCACCAAGCAGAACGCCTTCCTCAAGTGGCTCAGCACCAATTCCAAGAAACCCTTCTCCACCTTCATCGCCGGCATCACCAAGAACAAGGTGGAGCACAATGACGCCGTCAAGATGATGGCCGAGCTGCGCAAGGCCTTTGAAAACGACCCCAAGAAGGCGCTGTCGGACATCAAGGGAATCACCAATCCCCTGGCGGGCGGCGTGAGCAAGAAGTACTACCCGCACCAGAAGAAGGAAATCGACGCCACGGTGAAGAAGATTCTCGCCCACAAGGACAAGGGTACGCCCAAGGTGCAGCAGGATGCGGTGAACATGGTCAACGTCTTCCGCTACCTCTGCGGCCTTCCTCCCACCGTCACCTATGACAAGACCTACCACGAGGAGGCCCAGCTTGCCGCGGAAACCTGCCGCAAGGCCGGAAGGATTGACCACGGACTGGGCGGCAACACCGACAAGTGCAACCTCTTCCAGGGCCAAAAGGATGTGCCCGTGGATGATGTGATTGGCTACGTTGAGGACCCCGGCGAGAACAACCGCGAGGGCCGCGGCCACCGCAGCTGGATTCTCGCTCCCGCCACCGGCAAGACCGCGTTCGGCTCAGATGGCGGGTTCGGCGCCATGCGCACCTCTGACCACTCATGCACCGAGCCCCGCCCGGAGAACGGCCATGCCTATCCCGGCATGGGCTATTTCCCCGCGGCCTATCTGTACGGCGACGGCTGGAGCTACTACGCCCCGGAGGGCCAGACCGTGCCGGACAAGCCCAAGGTGGAGATGTGGAAGCTCTCTCGCAGCGTGGCGGAGCCCCCCACCGAATCCCAGCTCTCAAAGTCAAACTCCATCCCCATCAAGGCCGTTTTCAAGGGCTGGGGCAATTCCGTGACCTTTGAGCCGGACTACTCCAAGTTCAAGGGCAAGGGAGACAAGATTGGCGGCACCTACTGGATCCGCGTGTCTTGGGAAGGCTTCAAGATGGAATACGTGGTGGATTTGTACTAGTTCAATCCCCCTGGTTCCAGTCTGCGCGGGGGTGTGCCCTGAGGTACGCCTCCTTGAGGCGCGCCTTGGTGACGTGGGTGTAGATTTGCGTGGTGGAGAGGGATGCGTGGCCCAGCAGCTCCTGCACGGAGCGCAGGTCCGCCCCGGCATCCAGCATGTGGGTGGCGAAAGTGTGCCGCAGCTTGTGGGGCGAGATGTGGAAGGGGATGCTGGAGATGCGCAGGTACTTGTCGAGCATGAGCTGGATGCTGCGGCCCGTCATGCGGCGGCGCAGACGGCTGATGAACAGCGGCCCCCGCGGCTCCAGACCCGCCAGCTCACGGTATCTTTCAATGGCATCGCGCGCATAGTCGCCCACGGGAATCAGGCGCACCTTGCGGCCCTTGCCCAGCACGCGCACACAGTCAGCATCCGCCTGCAGGGCGTCCTCGTTCAGGCTCACCAGCTCGCTCAAGCGCATGCCGCATGAGTAGAACAGCTCCAGGATGGCGGCATCCCGCAGCGGTAGCCACGCCGGGCTCTTCTTGTCCACGGGCGTGTGGAGGGGCAGGGCCAGCAGCTCCTCCATCTGGGAAATGTTGAGGTGTACGGGCAGGCTGTGGCGCGCCTTGGGCAGGGCCAGCGTTTCCAGCGGGTTGGAAGCCAGCCCCTCGCGGCGCATGAGGTAGAGGTAGAAGGAGCGCAGGGCGGCAAAGCGCAGGCGGATGGTGGCGGGTTTGAGCTCCTGCTCCAGGGCCTCGTACAGCCAGGCCCGGAAATCCCCGGTGGCGCAGTCCTCCCACGCGGCAAAGCGTTCCCCCATCCAGCCGCGGAACTGCCCCAGCGACCGCCGGTACGCCTCCACCGTGCGCGGGGACGCGTTCTTCTCCGCCTCCATGAACGCCAGGAAGCGAACCACCACCACATCGGTCGTCTCTGTCGGGGTGTCACCCATTCCGTCTCCATTATACCACGCCGCACGCACGGGTAAACCGTAAATCGTATGTGTCTCAATAACAACTATTCCGGTGCATGATTGCCGTTGCCCCATAGCTGCATGCTTGACGGATGGCTTGTCCTGCTTCATACTAAGAATATGCAACTCCGTCCGACCTCAGCCTGTCCCGGTGATTCTACGGCCACCCCCCAGCTTGACTTGTTCAAGCTTTCCGGCAGCGCGTGCAATTGGCCGGCTATCCTGTCGCCCGCCCTGCTGGCCCTTTGCCTGATGGGCAGCCCCGCCGCGCGTGCCGCGTACCTGCACCAGGATGCAACCTACATCACCTACACGGATTTTGGCCAGAACTGGGGACGCTACGTGACCGGAGCCACGAACGCCCTGCTGGATTATATCCGCCGGCAGGAAGGCGGCATTGTCATCACCTATACGGGAGGGCAGACGGGGTGCGCGATTTCCCTCTCCCAAGGGATGATTGATTTCGACAGCATGTCCGACTCGGGCAACGTCACGGCCTTGGGCGTGAACACGGTGGTGTCCGCGTACCATGTGTACACGGATCCCAACCTGAAGTCCCGCTTCAACCCCACGTTTACGGCGGACAAGTTGGGCAGCGCGTATGCCGTGCGCTACGCTACGGTGCAGCTTGCCACCCCCTTGCAGGCAGACGGCGAAACAGCGGCGGATTTCTGCATGGGCCGCCTCAGCAAGGTGGTGACGGATGTACGCACGACCACCCTTGCTGCAGACTCGCCTACGGCACTTCCGTATCTCTACCGCGCGGGCAGCGGGGCCACCTACCGCATGAATGCAGAAGGCAAGCCCACTCGGCTTTGCAATGACATTTACACCATCGGTAGCATCAATGATATCGTCCGCTACGGGGTGGACCCCGAGTATTCAACCGATATCCGCTTTGTGCAGACCAAGGCGGACTGGAGCACTTCCGGCATTTCTGTTTTCAACCCATTGCCCAGCATGGGAGCTGATTATGATTCCGGCAGCCCTGCCTGGATTTACAACTCGGCCACCAGGCGGTACGAGTACCTTGCGGCCATGCAGGGCATTGACCCAGAGGAGAACCTGACCCAATGGCTGCGCCCCACCGCCGCGTGGGCCCAGCAGCAGATGGCAGCCTATGACCGGACCGTGGCCACCACAGGGAACGCGACACTGCAGGTTTCCGCCGTTTCCGCGGAGGGGAAGGGCACCGTGACGGGTGGCGCCGCCACGGTGGAATTCAACGGCGTGGCGGAGGGCAGGCACACGTGGAAAGCACTCAACGCGGTGATGGACTCCAACACGTGGTACGCCTACGCCAATTCCTACATGGATGGCTACGGGGGAGACATGGGCTATCTGGCGGAGACGAGCAACCTGCTGTTCCAGGCATCGGATGCTCAGGGCGGCTCGCCCACCATAGGCATCCAGCTGGAGAAGACCGTGGATTTGGGCGTGGGCTATGCAGAGTTCACCAAGGCCACCCCGCAATCCGCAGAGGCGGAATTCATCATCAGCTCGCCCGGCGACGGAACAGCCACGTTCAACCACGCGGGCTACGTGGTCAATGCGGGCGTGAACGTGCATGTGCAGCTCACCAACAGCGCGGACTACGCGCGGGAATGGCGCAAGATTGGCGCGGGAAACCTTTACATTGAGGGCAGCGGCAACAATTACATTGGTCTCAACCTCGGCGGCAGCGGCAGCACCTACCTGAACAGAACGGACGGCTATGCCGCCTACAACGTGTTGGCTAACACCGGGGCCACGGTGGTGCTGAAGGACGCGGACCAGATTGCGCGCGACTTCACCTTCGGCAACGGCGGCGGCGTGCTGGATTTCAACGGCTGCTCC
This sequence comes from uncultured Verrucomicrobiales bacterium, assembly GCA_937905985.1. Taxonomy (GTDB): domain Bacteria; phylum Verrucomicrobiota; class Verrucomicrobiia; order Verrucomicrobiales; family Akkermansiaceae; genus Akkermansia. Next base: position 9,405 of record CALCWC010000008.1, read on the forward strand.
ATGGTATGGAACAACTCCGCCGCCGTGGAGGACACAGGCTTCACCATCCATGCGCTCACCGAGGAGGCTGTGATTGCCAACAACGGCAGCGGGACGAGCATCCTCACCATCACCGATGCCGGCAGCTCTTTCCTGGGCTCGTTCCGGGACTCTTCCACAGGGGCCCTGCGGGTGGCATACAACGGCACCGGCAGCCTGGCCTGGCACGGCATCGCGACCGACCTCTCGAACCATGAGGACAGCGGCATTGTGGTGCGGGGCGGCACGCTGGTGCTCAGCGGCACCCACACCGTGCACGGGCAAGGCTCTGCCACGGGCACGAGCACTGATCGCTACACGAATGGCGACGACTGGCACTATGCCGATGCCACCGCCAATGTAACCGTGGAGGAAGGCGGGCGCTTTGAGCTGGGAAGCCACGCCCGTCTCATCGGCAACGTGACCGTGGAGGCGGGCGGCACCTTCGTGATGCATGAGGGTGTGCTGCACGAAGGGGAATACATTGAAGGCGGCCAGAGATTGCAATCCACCGCCGCGATTTCCGCATTCTACGGCCTCAAGGGAAACGTGCTCCTGGTGGAGAACGCTGCAATGTTGGCGGATATCAGCGGAGAAGCCACCGTTGCCACCGAATTTGCCCACTCCATCAGCGGCGCGGGCGCCCTTACCAAAACGGGGGAGGGTACCCTGCGCTTGACGGGGAGCATCACCTGCACCGGCGGCATTACCATTCAGGCCGGCACGCTGGACCTGGCAACTTCCGTCAACTTGAGCACGGTGCCCTCCATTGCCACCACCTCTACCACCATCCAAGCCCGCGAGGACGCGGACAGTGCCTTGCTGGAGATGGTGAGCGTGTCCGCCGGCCTCATTGCCGGCACGGACAGGCGTGCCAGCCTGGCGGACGGGCTCTACATCGAGTCCATAGTGAACCTTATGGTCAAGGACATGACCATCACCGCCAACAATGAGATTCATGTGGGTGACAACACCATCACCCTCAAGGATGTCACCATCAAGATTTCGGACGACATCGGCACGTGGGTGGAGGGCATTTTCCACTTTGACCTGAAATCCCTCATCAACTGCGAGTTGGTGATGCAGAACGTCCTGCTGGACGCCTCCGACCTCACCCTGCCGGAAGGTTACGACCCAGCCACAACATCCGTGGTGTTCGACTTCGGGGATGACGTGACCATTCGGCAAGCCACCGGGCTGGATATGCGCTTGGGCAACTACTTGAGCCTTTCCCCAGCCTATAATGAACACGGTCAGGTCATCTTCACCAAGCTGGTTCCCACCCCTGAACCCACCACGGGAACGCTGGGCTTGCTTTCCCTTGCGGTCCTCGCCGCAAGAAGACGCAAGCCGGCAACCGGCAGTGAAAAAACTTGACACGCGCGTGTCGGAGTGGTAGCATACGCGCGCTAAAGACCATGCAGGAGTATTTTTCAGCGTTGATCCAGTTGGTGGCGGGCTTCGGCTTCGCCGGAATGATAATTGTGCTGAGCATTGTGTTTGGGCGCCGCTCGAAGATGCGCAACGCCATGAAGGTGCCGTATGAATGCGGCAACGTGCCGGAGGGCGACGGAGCCCCCGCCATGTTCTCCATCAAGTTCTACCTGGTGGCCATCCTGTTCCTGGTGTTCGACCTGGAGGTGGTGTTCCTGTACCCGTGGGCGCTCGGCTTCAAGGATTTTGTGGTGAACAACGGCGCAGCGTTCGGCGCCATGGCTGTGTTCATTGGCGTGCTGATGATTGCCTACCTGTACGCCGTGGGCAAGGGTGTCATCACCTGGCACCGCAACCCCGCCCCGCGCAAGTTCTAATACGCGCGGCATTGCCGCTCCCTTTCAAACGCCCCGCTGCGGCGGGGCATTTTTTCACCCCGTTCCCATGATGAATTCCCGTCAACGGTTTTTGCAGCGCACCCTCGCCGAGCGCATCCTCATCCTGGATGGCGCTACCGGCACCATGGTCCAGCGTCACCACCTGGAGGAAGACGACTACCGCGGCGACCGCTTCGCCGACCGCAAAGCCTACCCAGCCGACCTCAAGAACAACAACGACGTCCTCGCCATCACCCAGCCGCATATCCTGCGCGGCATTGCGGACGCCTACCTGCAGGCGGGGGCGGACATCATCACCACCTGTACCTTTTCCGCCACCTGCATCGGCCAGCATGAATTCTTCCACCATGAGGAAGGCTCGCCGCGGCATGACCAGGCGTACTTCGACCGCGTGCTGGCGGATGCTCCGCTGGCCGCGCTGGTGCGCGAGATGAACCTGTCTGCGTGCCGCATCTCGCGCGAGGCCGCGGATGCTGCCGAGGCGGCGGACGGGCGTCCCCGCCTGGTGTCCGGCTCCATCGGCCCGCTGTCGGTCACGGCATCCCTCTCTCCGGACGTGGCGGATCCCGGGTTCCGCGCCGTCAACTTCGACCAGCTGCGCCGCGCCTACCGCGAGCAGGTGGCCGCCCTAGTGGAGGGCGGGGTGGATATCCTGCAGCTGGAAACCGTTTTCGACACCCTCAACGCCAAGGCCTGCCTGTTCGCCATAGACGAGCTGCGCGAGGAACTCGGCGAGCTGCCGCCCGTCATCATATCCTGCACCATCACGGACAAGGCGGGGCGCACGCTCTCCGGCCAAACCGTGGAGGCCTTCTGGAACGCCGTGCGCCACGCACGGCCGCTTGCCATCGGCATCAACTGCGCGCTTGGCGCGGATCTCATGCAGCCGTTCGCCCGCGCGCTGGCAGCGGTGGCGGATTGCGCGGTTTGCCTGTACCCCAACGCCGGCATGCCGGACCCGCTCAGCCCCACGGGCTACCAGCACACCGCCGCACAAATGGCGGACATGCTGCGCGGCTATGCGGAAGAGGGCTTGCTCAACATCGTGGGCGGCTGCTGCGGCACCACGCCGGAGTATATTGCCGCCATTCGCGAGGCCGTGCAGAAGTTCCCGCCGCGCCGCATCCCGCAGCACGTCTCCGACGGCACCATGCAGCTTTGCGGGCTGGAGCCGCTCTCCCACAAGCGCAGCGACGGCATCCTCTTCATCGGCGAACGCTGCAACGTGGCCGGTTCCCCCAAGTTCGCCCGCCTCATCCGCGAGGGCAATTTTGAAGAGGCCCTTTCCATTGCCCGCCAGCAGGTGCAGAAGGGTGCCAAGGTGTTGGATTTCTGCTTCGACGACGGTCTCATCGACGGCCCGGCGGCCATGACCCGCTTCCTCAACCTGGTGGCGGCGGAGCCGGATATCGCCCGCGTGCCCTGCATGATCGATTCCTCCAAGTGGGAGGTCATCGAAGCCGGGCTGCGCTGCCTGCAGGGCAAGGGCATCGTCAATTCCATCTCCCTCAAGAACGGCGAGGAGGAATTCCTGCACCATGCGCGGCTCATCCGCCGCTATGGCGCCGCCGTGGTGGTGATGGGCTTTGATGAGAAGGGCCAGGCCAGTGGGTTGGACGACCGCATTGCCATCGCGGAGCGCGCGCACGCCCTGCTGGTGCAGGAGGGCTTCCCGGAGGAGGACATCATTTTCGACCCCAACGTGCTCACCGTGGGCACGGGCATGGCGGAGCACGCCAACCACGCGCTGCACTTCTTCCAGGCCGCGGCTGAAATCTCCGCGCGCCACCCGCTCTGCCACATCTCCGGCGGCATTTCCAACGTCTCCTTCTCCTTCCGTGGCATCAATCCCGTGCGTGAGGCCATGCACTCCGCTTTCCTCCACCACGCCTCCCTCGGCGGGCTGGATATCTGCATCGTCAACGCCGCCCTCATGACCGACTACGACAGCATTCCCGTCCATCGCCGCAAGCTGGTGGAGGATGTGCTGCTCAACCGCTGCGAGGACGCCACTGAGTGCCTGATTGCCTATGCCGCAGAGCTGGCCGCCGCCAAGGAGGCCGCCAAGGCCGCGGCAGGTACCGCTCCCGCGCCTCAAAAGCCCGCCGCCGACTGGCGCACCCAGTCCGTGGAGAAACGCCTCGCCCACGCCCTCATCAACGGTGTCTCCGATTTCGTGGAGGCCGACACGCAGGAAGCCCTGCAGCAGTGCGGCACACCGCTCGCGGTGATTGAAGGCCCGCTGATGGACGGCATGAAGCAGGTGGGCGAGCTGTTCGGTTCCGGCAAGATGTTCCTGCCGCAGGTGGTGAAGAGTGCCCGCGTGATGAAGCAGAGCGTGGCTGTGCTCACACCGCTCATGGAGCAGGGCAGCCAGGCCGCTGCCGCCGGCACTGTTGTCCTCGCAACCGTCAAGGGTGATGTCCACGACATCGGCAAGAACATCGTCGGTGTGGTGCTTTCCTGCAACGGGTACCGCGTGGTGGACCTCGGCGTCATGGTACCTTGCGAGCAGATTTTGGAAGCCGCGCGCCGCGAGAACGCCGATTGCATCGCGCTTTCCGGGCTCATCACGCCCTCTCTGGACGAGATGGCGCACGTGGCGGAGGAAATGGAGGCGGCGGGTATGACCCTGCCGCTGCTCATCGGCGGGGCCACCACCAGCCCGCGCCACACCGCTGTGAAGATTGCCCCCAAGTATCCGCACGGTGTGGTGGTGCGCACGGCGGATGCCTCCACTGTGGTGCCTGAGCTTGCCGCGCTGATTGGTGCCAATGCGGCTGCAGAGCGTGAACGCATCCTGCAGGAGCAGGAGCGGATTCGCCAAGAATTTTCCACCAAGGAAGCCGCTCCGCTCATGAGTCTGGCGGATGCCCGCGCGCAAGGCTTGTCAATCGATTGGAACGCCCAGCCCCAGCCCAAACCCGCCCGAACCGGCGTGTTCTCCCTCGGCGTGCAGGACGATTCGTTCAAGCCCGACTACGCCATCGACTGGAGCACGCTCGCCAACGTTGCCGACTGGAGCATCCTGCTGCGCTTCTTCGATTTGCAGGACACGTGGCACCCCACCAAGGCTGTCCTGCGTGACGACGCCCCCGCCGCCAAGCGCCAGGAGGCGGAAAAGCTGCTTGCCGATGCCCGCCAGATGCTGGTGCAGGCCCAGGCGGAGCAGCGCCTCCACCCCCGCGCATGCGCCGGTATTTGGAACGCCGAGCGCAGGCAGGACGACATCGCCGTCCTGACCGAGGGCGGGGAGGTTATCCTCCACACCCTGCGCCAGCAAACGCAAAGCCCGCGCCCGCGCCTGGCCCTTGCAGACTTCGTGGCGCCGCAAGGGCAGGGGGGCTATGTAGGTGCGCTCCAGCTCTCCGTCACCGGCGGTTCAGAATGGGCTGCCGAGTTCGAGAAGCAGCATGATTCCTACAACGCGCTTCTTTGCGCCGCCCTCTGCAACATGCTTGCCGAGGCCTTGGCTGAAGCCTCCAACGCCGTGATCAACGAAATCTGGCCCGTGCAGGGCAGCGTGTCTGTTCGTCCTGCCTGCGGTTACCCCTCCCAGCCCGACCACGCGGAAAAGCAGTCCGTATTCAACCTCCTGAACGCCACGCAGCACACCGGAGCCACCCTCACGGACACCTTCATGATGAACCCGCCCGCCTCCGTCTGCGCCCTCGTCTTCAACCACCCCCAGGCCAAGTATTTCGCCGTGGGCCCCATTGGACAGGATCAGCGCCAGGATTACCTCTCCCGCACAGGTCGGAATTTGCCCGCAGAGACTTAATTTTTCGATTAGCCTCTCGAAATGAGGCGGTGGAAGCTCCCCCGGCCGGACACCGCAGCCTGCGCGATTGGGTGACGGCGCATGCCGACACCTTGGGCAAAACCTATGCCAGCGAGCTCTCCCGCAGGGCGCCGCTTGTATCCAAGTGGGCAGTTTTGCGTCATGATTGTTAAATCCGCTTGCCATTTTAGTGATTTTTCATAAAATCCCGCCCGCAAACTTTTTGTTAGCAATCATACCATGAGCTTAGAAGAAAAATCACTTCAATACCATGAGACCCCCAAGCCCGGCAAGCTGGAGGTTTTGCCCTGCAAGTCCTGTTTCTCCATAGACGACCTGACGGTGGCATACTCCCCCGGGGTGGCGGCTCCCTGCCTGAAGATCAAGGAAGACCACCAGGCATCCAACCTCTACACCAACCGCAGCAACCTGGTGGGCGTCATCAGCAACGGGACCGCCGTGCTGGGGCTCGGCAATATTGGAGCCTTCGCCGCCAAGCCGGTCATGGAGGGTAAGGCCCTTCTGTTCAAGGTGTATGCAGACGTGGATGCCTACGACATCGAGCTGGATATCGAAAAGCCGGAGTACTTCATTGAGGCCGTGAAGCATCTGGCGCCCACTTTCGGTGCCATCAACCTGGAGGACATCAAGGCCCCGGAGTGCTTCTACATTGAGCAGCGCCTGCGCGAGGAAATGAACATCCCCGTCTTCCATGACGACCAGCACGGCACCGCCGTGATCACGGGTGCCGCCCTGCTGAACGCCGCCGAACTCACGGGCCGCCGCCTGCACGAAATGCGTTGCGTGGTATGCGGTGCCGGTGCCGCCGGCATTGCCTGTGCCAAGTTCTACATGCAGCTCGGTGTGCGCCGCGAAAACATCTATATGTTCGATTCCAAGGGGCTTATCCACATCAGCCGCCCGGATCTGCACCCCACCAAGGCCCTCTTTGCCCAGTATGAGGATTGCACCATGGAGCAGGCCCTGACTGGGGCGCACGTTTTCCTGGGCCTTTCCCGCGCCGGGCTCCTCAAGCCCGAGATGGTTCGCAGCATGGCTCCCCAGCCCATCATCTTCGCCTGCGCCAATCCCGACCCCGAAATTACTTACCAGGAGGCCAAGGCTGCCCGCCCGGACTGCATTATGGGTTCCGGCCGCAGCGATTGGCCCAACCAGGTCAACAATGTCAGCTGCTTCCCCTATCTCTTCCGTGCCGCGCTGGACATGGAGGCCGTCCGCATCAACGAGTCCATGAAGATAGCCGCCGCCCACGCGCTGGCCGCCCTGGCCCGCGAAAAGGTGCCTGCCGAGGTGGTGGCCGCCAACGGCGGAGTGGAGCTGGAGTACGGCACGGAATACGTGATCCCGAAGCCCTTCGACCCGCGTATGATGGAGTTCCTGTGCCCGGCCATTGCAGAGGCTGCCGTGGCCTCCGGCGTGGCTCGCCGCCCCTTGCGTAACCGCGCCGAGTATGTGGCGGAGCTCAAGGAGCGCGTCCGCAACGTGCAGAGCCGCATCCACTCCTTGGTAGACAGCTACGCCCAATAAGACCGGGCAAACTTGTTTTCAAAAATCCCCGCGCCTTCCCGGTGCGGGGATTTTTGATAGGTGAAAGCACTCTGGGCGCGGACAAGCTTACGCGCGGCGTCTCCGCAAGCTGAGGGCGGCGAGGGCAAGCAGGCCCAGCGTGCCCGTGGCGGGTTCCGGCGTCTGTGCCGTGGCGTGGAACTCAAGTTTGCCTCCCTCCGCGAGCTTCAACTCGGTGTCGTAGCCCTTCATGCCCAGACGCACGCTGTCGTCATGGGTGATGTTCACATCATCGCCGAAATTCAGCGCCACGTCCGCATCCTGCAGGTCGAATTCCAGCGCCGAGGCGTCCAGATACACGTCGCCCAGCTGCAATTCGCAGTGGAACATGCCCGCGAGGTCGAAGTAGTAGACGTCATCCAGCAGCCGGTAGGTGGCGTCGGAAAGGTCGATGGTCACGTCGTTCCACAGCGTGATGGCTCCGTCCTTTGCAGTGGTTGTGAACGAGTTGTCCGCACCGATGGTGAGATTCCGAAATTCGATATTCTGCTCGGTGGTGAAATCGATGTCGTCGATGCGGCTCCTCTCGGCGGATTCGCCCATGAACCAGCTGTAGCCTTGGATTTGCACGTTGTGCAGGGTGGCTTGTTCCGCCTCGCCAAGCACGGCGAGGGAGGCCTTTTTCTCCCAAACGGGTTCCTCGTCGCCAGACTTGCTCTCCAGGCTGATGGAGCCGCCCTTCAGCAGCTTCAAATCGCCGCCGTTCTGCATGTTCAGCGAGCCGGTTTCCAGCTTGCCCTCCACGGTGAGCGCGTGGGTGTTCACCAGCACGCTTTTCAGACGTCCGCCGTTGGAGAGCAGGGTGGAGTCTCCCCTCGCCTGCATGGTGTTGGCTGCCCGGTGGCCCGCCAGGTCCAGCGTTCCGGCGTTCATGATGATGTCGCCGCCGTTGCCGTCGTTGTCGCCGCCGAAGGCGTAGTCAGCGGCGGCGCAGAGGGTGCCGCCGTTCACCACGGTGTCGCCATGGTAGGAGTTGTAGGTGCGGAATCCGTCGTAGTATCCGATGGTGAGCGTGCCGTCGCCCTCCTTGGTGAACCCGCCGTTGCCCTCAATTTTGTTGGTGAGCGCGCCGTTGAGGATGGCGGCGGTGTTGCCGCTGGCCAGCTCAACCGTGGAGGCGCAGGAGAAGCCGCCCAAATCCAGCGTGCCGCCCTCCAGTTTCAGCGTGTTGCCGCTGTCGGCGAAAATCTCTCTGTTCATTGCCACAAGGGTTCCCTGCTTCAGCGTGATGTGGTCCACGCTGTTGCTCTCCGCCAGCATGAGCACGCCGTCCGACACCTTCACCAGCGTGCCGGTGCCGCTGAGCGATCCGATGGTGGCGGAGTCTATCTCCGCCTCCGCGCTTTTGCTGATGGTGACGTTCTGCAGCTCCCGCCCGTGTACCAGCAGGGTGGCGTTGTCTGTGAATTGGATATCCTGCCCGCTGAATCCGGCCACGGAAGCCGCCACCTCCAGCGTGCCGCCGTCCAGCTTCACCCCGCCGTCCACATAGATGGCCGGCGTTTGGATGGTGAGCGTGCCGCTGCCGCCCTTGTTCAGCGGACCTTTGACGGTCAGGCTGCCGAAGCCCTCCGCAGCCGAGAACGTGTAGTCCGCGATCCCATACACCAATACTCTCGATACCTTGATGTCTGCGGCTTCCCCCGCGGGTGTCAGGACAACATTCCCCGCGCCGTCGCCGCGGAACTCCACAAGGTCGTCTTGCCGGAAAACCGTTGCTTCCGGGGTACTTCCCCCGGTATTCCAGTTGGCGGTTTTGCCGACATCCCAGACGCCGTTCCCCGCGGCGTTGTCCCAGACGATGGTTTCCGCGGCGGCGTGGCCGCAGCAGGCGGCCAGCAGCAGGGCGAGTGTGCGTGCAATCCTCATGCCCCCATTGTGGCATGAAACGCGGCGCGCGTCAAGGCGCGGGAAATCAATACACGTCTTTGCGGTAGCGCTTGTCTTTTTGCATGGCGGCAAGGTATTCCGCGGCAGCCTCCGGGGAAAGGTTGCCTTGGGAGGAGATGATGCCGAGAAGGGCGGCCTCCACGTCCTTGGCCATGCGTGCGGCATCTCCGCACATGTAGAAGTAGGCTCCGGCATTGAGCCACTTCCAGACATCGGCGGCGTTCTGCTCCATGAGGTGCTGCACGTAAACCTTGTGGTCCTGGTCGCGGCTCCAGGCTGCGGAGTAGCGCATCTTGCCAGCGGTCACCAGCGCGTCGATTTCGTCCTCGTAGCAGGCGTCGGTGGCCTGGTGGGGATTGCCGAAGAAGAACCACATGTCACCCTCTGCCTTGTCGAGCGTGCGCTGCTGCCAGAACGCGCGGAACGGGGCGATGCCGGCGCCAGGCCCCACCATGATGATGGGCGTGGCGGGATCTTCCGGCAGGTGGAAACCCGGCTTGGACTGCACGAACACGCGCACCTTGTCGCCCGTCTTCACGCGGTCCGCCAGGTAGATGGAGCACACGCCCTTGCGCGGACGCTCGCTGTGCTTGGGGTTGTAGCGCACGGCGCCAACGCAAAGGGAGACCTGCCCCGGCACATAGTCCGGGCTGCTGGCGATGGAATAGAGGCGCGGGGTGAGCTTGCCGAGGCAGGACACGAACTGGGTGGCATCCTCGAACTTGGCGGTGGTTTCAGGGTTTTCGGCCAGATCCAGCAAATCGCGTCCGTGGGAGAAGGCGCGGAGCTGTTCGGTATCCTCGATAATCGCCGCCAGCTTGGCACTCTGTGCCACGGCGTTCCACTTGCTCAGCACGCCCTTCTTGATGGAGGAAATGTCGTATGCGGTGATGAGGGCTTCCCGCAGGGGTGCCACGGCGCCGCCGGGCAGAGCCACGCTCTCATCCGCTTTCAATCCCAGAGCGGCAATGAGGGCATCCACCAGTTCCGGGTCGTTCATCGGCAGCACGCCCAGGACATCGCCCGCCGTATATGCCATCCCGGAACCTTCCAGGGACAAATCAATCTGGTGCGTTTCCTTGGCGCTTCCAGGCTTGGTGACGGGGCGTACTGCCACCACGGTGGCAGGGAAAGGATTCTTGAGGCTGTACTGTTCCATGGTTGTATTGCCGATTTACGGCGGCGCATTATATTCTTGCCCCACCCGCCGTGTCAAGCCAATAACGAAACATCAGAGCTTCTTCTTCTTGCGCTTGGCCAGGGCCTTGAGCAAAAGCAGGGGGGCGGAGCAGGCAATCACCACCAGCAGGGGTATGAACACATACAGGTATGTGTTGATGTAGCGGGAACACTTGGGGTCCTCTGCGCGTTCGCCCTGTTTCCACCAGCGGTAGGCCAGGGTGGGGCTCCATTCCACGGGGGAGAAGGGGTTGAGGTGCAGGAGCCCGCGGCGCGCCATGGCTGGCACAAACCCGCGGTCGCTTGCCTTGATGTACCAGTCGTCGGCCTGGGCGGCATCTCCGGCCTGCTCGTAGTGCAGGGCCAGTTCGTAGGCGGAGTAGGGGGAATTGTGCTGCAGGGCGGATTCCTCCAGCATTTTTAGGCCGCGCCCCTTGCCTTCCTCGCCGTGTGAGCCTCTCATGAGGATGAGTGCCAGGCGAGTGCGGGCGCGGTCATGCCCCATGGTGATGGCGCGCTCGTAGAAGGGGATGGCCCCCTTCGCATCGCCGGCGGCCTCGGCATCCCAGCCTTTTTGGTAGAGGGCTTCCGGGTAGGGTGAGGGTTCCTTAATTGCAATTTCCAGGTACTTGGCGGCTGCGGCCTCGTCGTGCTCCAGGGTGCTTCCACGCATGAGCTCGCAGTACATGAGGTAGGCCATTTTGGCATTCCCGGCATCTGCCAGGCGGCGAGCGTATTCGAATGCCTTTTGCAGCCCCTGCGGTGTCTTGGCGTGGATGCGGAAAAGCTCTGCAATGGCAGTAAGATCGTCCTTGTCTGCCAGCTCCTCGTAGATTTTCACCGCACGGTCGGCGTCTTGCTTTACCCCCAAGCCGTGGAAGAGCATATCCGCCACGCGCAGCTTGCAGGCGGTGTTACCTTCCTCTGCGTGCTTTTCGTAAATGGCGAAGGCATGGCGGTAGGCCTTGTTGGCCTCATCCGGTTTGTTCTGGGAGTTGTAGATGCCGGCCAGCATAATGCAAGCAGCGGAATCTTCTGCCGCCTCTGCGGATTTGAGCCACAGCATCGCCTTGTCCGCATCTGCCGGCACCACGGGGTCCCCCTGCAGGTAGAGCCTGGCCAGGTTCATCATGGCCTTGGTGTTGCCTTGGGAAGATTTCTCCGTGAGCAGGGAGATGAACTTCTGCGCCCAAGCCTCCGCCTGGGGACGGTGCCCGGCGAAGTCGTAACGCATATAGACCTGGCGCGCGGCGCGAGGGCTCTGTTCCTCGGTGGCCTCCTTTTTCAGAGCGGCCAGGGCTTCCTCCAGCTTGGCGTCATCGCAGCTGAGCGGGCGCTCCTCCTGCGCGGGCAGCAGGGGCGCTGCCGCCAACAGTATGGTGATGAGGAACGTGCGCAGCATGGGAAGATGGATGGGATGATTTTCTTTTTAGCGGTGGAAAGACCTGCCGCCGCCAAATCCCCCGCGCCTGCCGCCGCGGCCACCATGGTCGCCATGGTTGCCGAAGCTGCGGCGCTGCTGGCCGAAACCGCCGTTGCCGCGGCGGTCGCCGTCGCGGCGCTCAAAGCGCTTGCCTCCGCCAAAGGTGCGGCGTTCACCGAATCCGCGGCGCTCGCCGTTGTCATCACGGCGTTCAAAGCGGCGCGGGCCGAAGGAACGGCGTTCCCCGCCGTTGTCGTCGTCGCGGCGCTGGAATCGGCGGTTGCCGAAACTCCTCTCGCCACCGCGGGGACGGAATCCGCCGCGGCGGTCGTCACGCTGGAATCCGCGCTGCTCGCGGCGGTCGCCGCGCTCGCCCCGTTCCTCGCGGAAACGCGGGGCGTGCGGCACACGGCCAAAGGGACGCGGCCCGCGCAGCGGGCGCTCCGGCTCCAGGGACTCGCCCTCTGCATACTTGGTGGAAGATTCCAGAGCCTCCTCCTCGGTCTCGAAGTCGGCGGGGTTGAAGACGTAGCCCTCCTCCTCGTCGCGGGTTTCCTTGGCGGGTGCGTCGGCAGAGGGTTGGGGACGCGGCTTGAAGACCTGCTGGGCACCCATGAGCCCCTTTCTGCGGGGGGGATTGGTGGTGAGCTGGGCCACCTGTTCCGGCGTGAGCAGGGCGCAGTGGCCGGGTTCCAAATCACCGCCCCAGAGGGAGCCGATGCGGACGCGCACCAGCTTCTTCACGCGCAGGCCCAGGCAGGCGAACATCTGGCGCACCTGGCGCTTGAGCCCCTGTTCCAGCACCACGCACGCGCGGCGGGCGGACATGCGGGAAACGTACTTGGCCTTGGCCTGGCCCTCCGGCAGGCGCAATCCCTTGAGCAGCTGGATCAGCACGCTGCCGTCGAACGCCTGGTCCAGCGTCACCCAGTATTCCTTCTCCACGCCGTGGTGGGGATGCGGCACCTTCTGCATCAGGTCGCCGTCGTTCGTGAAGATAATCAGACCCTCGCTGTCTGCGTCCAGCCTTCCCGCATAGTTCAGGTGGCGGCACTTGGGCGGCAGCAGGTCGTACACCGTGCCCTTGGCTCCCTGAGCCTCTCGGCTGCACACAAACCCGCGCGGCTTGTTGAGCAGTACCGTTTCCACCGCTTTCGGGGTGACGTGGTGCCCGTCCACCTTCACAAAGTCGGTGGGCAGCACGCGCAGCCCGGGGGAGTCCACGCGCTGGCCGTTGACCTCCACGCGGCCGTCCGCGATGATTTTGTCAGCGGCGCGGCGGGATTCGAATCCGCAGGAGGCGAGGTATTTGTTGATGCGCACGCTGCCTTCCGGCGCGGCGGGGTATGTGTTTTCTTCCGGCATGTCTGTAGGGATGAAAAGGAAAGGGGTGGGATAAAAGGAGCCTCGCGGTTGTGCAACCGGAGGCTCGTAAAGGCGGGTTCTGCCTCTGCGGGCAGAAATCAGGATTCAAACTTGGTCTTGGGCAGGCCAATCGGGCTCTGGCCCTCTTTCCACTGGCCGCGCTCCTTCATGAGCTTGACACGTTCAAAACGCTTGAGGACGGAACGCTTGCCGCCCACGGTACCGGTGGCTTTCAGTGTGGAATGCTTGGACATAATCGTTGTTTCTTTCTGAAGTTTTATTGTGCACCCTGCGGTGCGGGCGCAGCTTTATACTCCGTTTTTTTTAGAATGGCAAGCAAAATTTCAAGGTTTTTGAAAAAAAAGTTTACAAGTCCTAAGGAAATGGGGCTTCGGGGGGGGCATGATGATGTCTCCGCGTGCGCGCATATCCTCGGAACGCCGCCCTGTCTCGGCGTAGCTCCGCAGGAGCGTGGACCGAAGCGCAACGCACGCCTCCCCTCCCCCGCGGAGGAGATAAAGAGAGGGGCGTTTTTCGAGACAAAGTGAGGCCTGAGGCACATGTGTCCCAAAGAAATGTGGGGTGAACGCAATTGGTGTGCAATGGTTGGAGGTAACGAGCGTGGTTCCGTCTTCGCCAAGGCTTCCGTCTTCGCCAAGGCTACTCCGAGACAGGACGCCGAGACAGGTGGTAAGCGGGCAGCGTTCCGTAAGCGGCACCCCTTCGGGATCCGTCGGGCTCATTCCCTGCCGAAACGTCCATCGTGGTTGTCCCCCACCTTTCCAGGAGGGGCTCCAACAACCCCGAAAAGAAAATCGAGTTCTATTTGAATTTTTTTCAAAAAAATCACAAATTCGCCATTTTGTGGCTTAATAGGGTATAGGCAAGCGCATGACCTGCATCGCCACAGCTCCTGTTTTTCACCTTTCCTCCACCTTGGCGGCAAAATCGGTTGCCATCGATGAACGGGGCTTGACAAGCACCGAGTGGACGGAGTATGGTGCAGGTACGGTCAAGGATTCATACAGCTCCGTTCCCTCCAGCTCCATCACCGCCCACCGCGTGGGCGCACCGTCAGCGTCATTAGACAAGTATAAAAGGTTATTCAGAGCAACAAAAAAATAACATCAAACATACAATCATATGATATACAATAAGGAAAACATGAAGAAAGAAGAGGTGATATATTGGCAAGGAAAGCCAAATGTGCCTGTATGCGACGCAAGAACATTTGTTCTCTATGTTATTCCTGCAATCATCCTTCTCTGTATATGGAGCGGAATATCAGGCGTTGAAGAATACATGCCACGCGTAAAAGATGTTCTCGTTTTTCTTCGAGATAATATAATTCTTAATTATACCGTTCTTGTCATGATTCTTGGTTTGATGTTGCGCCCTCTCTTACGTTGGTTCTTATATTACAAAAGGATTGAATACGTATTCACCAGCATGCGCGCACTCGCATATTATAAATCTTCCAACGAAATTGATTTCGAAATCGAAGCCGCTGACATACCCAAGATGCAACAATCCTTTTCCCGTGAGGGATTGATTAATTTACATACCTTCATCGTGGACCAAGGGGAATTGCATGAAAGGCAAGGCGAGATTCGTTATGTGAAGGTCGGCTTTGAGGGCATTCCCGCAGATATTCTTGAGCATTATACATAAGGGAAACGAAATCCGAAACAAGAGAGCTGCTCGAACTCGATTAAGCTAACCACTAATTAGAAATTCCCAAAAAAGGTGCCTGTTTACCGCATGAAACGAGTTTTAGATTACTGAGCCTGTTTCTTGTACTCATATCGCCCTGTTGTTTGTCTCCAAATAGTATTGAAAGTTTAACAGATAAAGATCGAATGAGTCTAATAAAAGCGCTAAGCTGAGATGGGCGAAGACGGGCCATCATTGCATACTAACCACGCTTCCTCCAAAATTCTTTGGTACACTTGTGTAAGAAATGGGGCTACGGGGTGGTTTTCTTGATGATGAAGGTGACGACTCCGAAGAATTCCGCGCCGAGTTCCGGGGTGATGGTGATGGGCTTGTAGGCGGGGTTTTCCGGCAGCAGGCGCATGCGGGAGGCTGTTTTCTCAAAGCGTTTCACCGTGAATTCACCGTTGACGGAGGCGATGATGATGCGGCGGTTGGTGGGGGTGAGACTGCGGTCCACCACCAGAATGTCGCCGTCGTCGATACCGGCACCGACCATGCTGTCGCCGCGCGCGCGTACAAAGTAGGTGGCGGCGGGGTGAGCGATGCAGAGGCGGTTGAGATCCAGCGTGCCGTTGAGGTCACCCATGGCAGGGGAGGGGAACCCTGCGGCCACGCCCTCCGCAAACAGCGGTATTTTCCCCGAATTGGCCGCGGCGTCGTTCATGCCTGGAGGAGGGTTTTGGCGTGAGCCTCCGCGGCCTTGCCGTGGGAGCCGAGCATGCGCACCAGCTCCGCCACGCGGGCGGCAGCGCACACCTCGTGCAGCTTGGAGGTGGTTCGCCCGCCTTCCGTGGCCTTGGAGATGAGGTAGTGGTGGTCTGCGAGTGCCGCCACTTGGGGGAAGTGGGTGATGGCAATGACCTGGTGGTCGCGCCCCAGCTCGCGCATTTTCATGCCCACGGCGCGGGCAATCTCGCCGCCCACGTTGGCGTCGATCTCATCGAAGATGAGCAGGGGGGTGTCGTCCTGCTTGGCAAGGGCGCTCTTGAGGGCGAGCATGACGCGGGCGAGCTCGCCGCTGGAGGCGATGAGGCGCAGGGGCTTCACGGGCTCGCCGGGGTTGGGGCCGAACAGCACCTCGATTTCATCCATGCCCTGCGGCCCCGGCTCCACTTCCGTGAGCTGCACGGTGAAGAGCGATTGCTTGAAACCCAGCTGCGCCGCGTGGGTGAGAAAATCCTTCTCCAGGCGCGGGGCGGCCTTGCGGCGGGCCGCGGAGAGGGCCTTGCCCGCTTTTGCCACGGCGGCTTCCGCAGCTTGCTGAGCGGCCTCCAGCTCCGCCAGGCGTTCCTCGCGGTTGGCAATGGAATCCAGCTTCTCACGGCAGGTCTGGAGATGCTCTTGGATGGCGGCGAAATCTGCGCCGTACTTGCGTTTCAGGGTGTCCAGCGTGGCCACACGCTCCTCCAACGCGGCCGCTTCCGCGGGGTCGGCGCACAATCCGTCCGCATAGTCGCGCAGGGATGCCGCAACGTCCCCCAGTTCCTCCAGCGCGCTGTTGAGGGGTTCCAGCCACTTGGCGGCCGCGGCGTCCAGACGCTCCAAATCGTGAGCGCTGCGGATGATGCGGTGCAGGCGCGGCAGAACGGCATCCTCGTCGCCGTCCAGCGCCTGGGCCATGGGCATGACCGTGTCGCGCAGTCGGCCGGCGTTTCGGGCGCGCTGCCAGCGGGCTTCCAGCCCCTCCACCTCCTCGGCGGTGAGGTTGGCGGATTCTATTTCCTCCACCTGGTGCTGCAGGAAGTCGATTTCCCGCGCGTTGGCCATCTCGCTTTCCTGCAACTCGCGGTAGGCGGCGCGGGCATCCAGCATGGCGCGGTAGGCCGTGCGGTAGCGCGTGAGCAGGTCGGCATCCTCCGCAAAGGCATCCAGCAGCACCATCTGCCGTTCCTGGGAAGTGAGCGAGCGGTGGGAATCCGGCTGGTGCATGTCCACCAGCCCGCTGCCGATGGATTTCAGCAATGCGAGCGTGACGGGACTGTTGTTGATAAACTGCCGGTTGCCGGTGGGGGTGATGGTGCGGCGGATGAGCAGCTCGCCGTCCTCGCAGGGCGGCACGCCCGCCTCCTCCAGCCGGGCGTTCAGCTCCGCCGCCTGCGGCAGGTGGAACGCGGCCTCGATGCTGCACTGGGTCTCTCCGCTGCGGATGAGCGTCTTGTCGGCCCGTTCCCCCAGCGCCAGTGCTATTCCTCCCATCACCACAGACTTGCCGGCACCGGTTTCCCCGGTGATGCCAAGGAAGCCGCTGCACGGCTCCCACACCAGTTCATCCACCAGCGCCAGGTTGCGTATCTTAAGCAGCGCAAGCATATTTTCGTTTGCCTTTCCGCCGCATTATGGCATAATAGTCAGGAAAAACAAAACAAAATTTCGCGCATGCACATTGTTTTCCTCGGCACCGGCACCTCCACCGCCATCCCCGTCATCGGCTGCAACTGCCCGGTCTGCAAGTCCTCCAACCCGCGCAACAAGCGCCTCCGCGCCTCTGTGACGGTGTCCACACCCTCCACCACCATCCTGGTGGATGCCGGACCCGACCTGCATGAGCAGGCCCTGCGCCACAACCTGACCGCGATTACGGGCGTGCTGTACACGCATGAGCACTTGGACCACGTGGCGGGATTCGATGAGATGCGGGCGTTCTGCTGGCACATCGAGGGGCGCTTGCCGCTGTACGCCGGCACGCGCTGCCTGGAGCAGTTGAAGCGCATGTACGGCTGGGCCTTCAAGGAGAGCAACACCTACCAGGGCTACATGCGCCCGCTGGCGCACGACCACGCAGGAAAGCCCTTCCGCATCGGGGATATCGACGTGGAACCCGTGCCGGTGGTTCACGCCACCGTGGAGACCTATGGCTACGTTTTCCGCCACGGCGGCAGCAGCTTCGCCTACCTGCCGGACGTGAAGGAGTTGCCCGCCGCATCCCGCGCCCGGCTGCGCGGGCTGGACGCCATCGCCATGGACGGCCTGTGCCCGAAGGAGCACCCCACCCACCTCAACGTGGAGCAGAACGTGGCCCTCATGAAGGAGCTTGCCCCCAAGCGCGGATACATCACCCACACCGGCCACCGCCTGGACTACGACGAATTGAACGCCCAGCTCCCCCCCTTCATGGAATCCGCCTACGACGGCCTGGAGCTGGAGCTGTGAAGCGCGCCACCAAATGCCCCACCCCGCGCCGTCAGGCGCGCGAATTTCGGCAAATCCTAAATCCCAAATCTGAAATCCCCAATCCAAAATTAGAAGCGGAAATACCGATGCGCTGACGTTTCGGTGCTGTTCCCCGCATACACGTACCGCGTACGCAGCAGGTTGGAATCTCTGTGGCCCATCTCCATCTGCAACGCCGCAAAATTCCTGAAACGCGCTGCATGATACGTCGCAAACGTATGCCGGCATACATCCTGCCGCCAGGGGGGGCTGTCTCCTTGCTCCTCCCTGCCGCCTTGCGCCCCGCCCGCACGCCGCGTCACCAAATCCCAAATCCTCAATTACACGCAGTTGGTCGGGGGTTCAAATCCCTCTCCGTGTATCCAACCGGAGCCG
>CALCWC010000009.1 GCA_937905985.1 uncultured Verrucomicrobiales bacterium
TGGTTCGGGGCACCAACGCTTGCTTCTCTCCGAGCGTTTATTCCAGGCAATTATGCCCACCCATAAAATCTGGCGGTGTGCCGTTTTTTTTGATCCCCCCCCGAAAAGTGCGGTACGCCCTTGTTGTGTTGCCGTGTTCCATGAGCCACACGGTAATATGCAAATGCCCCATCCGACAATTCCGCGGCCATCCACCGCACGGGATGCCCGCAGGCGGTACACTCGTGCGGCGGGGGTAGCAAAAAGCCGCGCTGGATGCGCGGCTTTATTGGAGTTGCGGGGGCAGGATTTGAACCTGCGACCTTCAGGTTATGAGCCTGACGAGCTACCGGGCTGCTCTACCCCGCGATTGGTACGCGCGGAATATACGCCTGCCGCGCGGGTATGTCAAGCCTCTTTTTGTTTTTTTCTGTCACGGTGTGAGAAAAGGGAATGGAGGAAAGTGCAAAATGCGGTTGCAGGGCGGGGCGTGAAGGCGTATACTGGCGGAAGCAACGCTGATTGATTATGCATACTCTCCGCTACAAGCCGATACCCGCCCCGTTCTACAAGCGCAACCGCGACCGCCTGGCAGCCAAGCTGCCGGAGGGCAGCGTGGTGATAGTACACGCCAACGACATCCAGCCCACCAATGCCGACGGCACGCTGGCGCACCACCAGAACGCCAACCTGTTCTACCTGACCGGCATTGACCAGGAGGAGACGGTGCTCATCATGCGCGTGGGCAAAAACGGCAGCCACAAGGATACGCTGCTGCTGCGCGAGACCAATGAGAAGATTGTCATTTGGGAGGGCGCGCGCCTTACCCAGGCCATGGGCACCAAGCTCAGCGGCGTGAAAGATGTGCGCTGGACGCAGGAGTACAACGCCCTGCTGGCGGAGTGGCTTCCCGCGGCCACGGGCGTGTGGCTGGAGGTGGATTCCCACCCGCGCCGCTACACCTACGTGCAGACGCGCAACGAGCGCATGAAGGCCGCCCTGCTGGCCTCCTACCCGGATGCCAAGGTGCAGAGCGTGTACCCCATCCTGGCAGAGATGCGCCTGGTGAAGCAGCCGGAGGAAATCACGCAGCTGCGCGAGGCCTGCCGCATCACCGGCGAGGGCTATGTGGACACCCTGCGCTGCGTGGCGCCCGGCATGGGCGAATGGGAAATCGAGGCCCTGCTGAGTGCCGGCTACATCCGCCGCTGCTCCCGCAAGTTCTCCTTCCTGCCCATCATCGCCAGCGGCCAGGACACCTGCGTGCTCCACTACATCACCAACCACAAGAAGTGCAAGAAGGGCGACCTCATCCTCTTCGACATCGGTGCCGAATACGGCGGCTACGCCGGCGACATGAGCCGCACCATCCCCGCCAGCGGCACCTTCTCACCCCGCCAGCGGGAGGTCTACGAGGCCGTCCTCGCCGTCCACAAGTACGCCTGCAAGATCATGCGCCCCGGTCTCAAGAAAAACGACTACGAGATGAAGGTGCGCCGCTTCATGGCCAAGCAGCTCGTCAAGCTCGGCCTGCTCACCCAGCAACAGGTGGACCAGGACCGCAAGAAGCTCACCTGCGTCCGCAAGTACTACATGCACGGCACCTCCCACCCCCTGGGGCTGGATGTGCACGATGTGGGCCCGGACAACCCCGAGTTCGCCGAAGGCCAGGTGTGGACCGTGGAACCCGGCATCTACATTGCGGAGGAAGGCATCGGCATCCGCATTGAGACGGACGTGCTGGTCTACAAGGACCATGTGGAAGACCTGATTCCCAACGCCCCGCTGGAGGTGAAGGACATTGAGGATATCATGGCGGGACGCCAATAATTTACAATTTACGATTGACGATTTACAATTTGAGAATAGAGCGCGCCCATACGGGCGCGGGAATTTCAGGGTTCATCTGGCAGTATGCCAGATGAACCTTTTTTGTGACCGCGCCGAACGGCGCGGCTGGATGAGAGCCTCCTAGGAGGCTCAACATTTTTTAGCCCACGGCAGGGCCGTGGGGTTGACCACGCCCGCCGACCCACCACGTAACCCCGCCTCCGCGCGGGGTGGATACACGCCAACGCCTGCTCATGACATGCACCCTGCCTCAATCCGGGAAACGGAAGCGGCGGCCGTGGGGGAGGGCGAAGGTGCTGCGCTGGGCATCCCAGTACAGCAGCAGCATGGCGCCCAGCAGCATGATGCGCAGCACCGTGTCCGCCGGGTAGTTCACAATCTCATGGGCGGTGCCCAGGCAGTTGCAGCTCAGCTCCAGTCCGCGCGCCCAGCCCTGCACGTAGAAAAACACAAACACGCTGCACATCACCGTGCCCCACAGCGTGGCTCCGCGGTAGTGCCACTTGAACAGCAGGCACACCGCCACCACCAGCTCCATGGCTATCCCCAGGCACGCCAGCGGCATGCTGCACCACTCCGGCAGCACGTTGCTGCGCAGGATGAAGTTTGCCGTGTCTGCCACCTGCCCCACTTTCAAAACGCCCACCACCAGGAAAAACAGCCCCATGCCCACGCGCAGCAGCATGGTCATCCAATGGTTTTCCGTTTCTCCCCTCACGCCCCGCATTCTATACCATCCCATCCCCGCCCGCAAGTGAAATGACGTTTCACTTGCACTTGGCGCTCCGCGGGTCCGTTGGTATAGCCATGCACTGATTTGAAGTAGGGGATGTTCGTCTCTATGTCGATGGTGTAGGAATAATCGGCTTTCGGCTCGCTCAGCTTGATATTCGCCTTGGGATGGATATAGAAACGCAGGTATTCATCGTCCTCGTATTCCGGGGGATTGCCATACTGATGTATGCTCGGGACAAAAAGGTAGGCGTGTCCCTTCTCCCCCACCTGGAAATACAGGGGCTTGGGCAAACCGGTGACGCGGATTTCCGCAAGCGAGGCACCTTCCCGCCGCCCGAACTCTTTCATCAGGCGCCTCACGGTTGCCTCCAGGTCCTTCGGCTCGCATGCGCTCCTGCTGTCCACGCTGCGGTCCTTCAGGATATCCTCTTCCCAGCACCAAGTGCGCCCGTCGATCAGCAGCGCCATAACCTCAGCCACCTGGCGGTGGCAGATGTGGTAGCGCACCCCCCACGCGCCCACCAGCACCACCAGGGCCGTGATAAGCGCGATGATTGTCTTGCGGTCAAATCCCGATTTCTTCTTCATACACCCCTATTAAGCACGCCGAGCCGCCTTTTGCACAAAAAAAATGAAAAAAGACATTTTTTTTGCGGAAGGGGGAACGAGCTCAGCGCACCTTGGTCATGCGGCATTCGCCGGAGCAGCCGAACCAGCCATCGCGGCATTCGGCGGTGAGCCATACCTCCACCTTGTCGCCCTTCTTGACGTTGGGAGCCTTGAAGGTGACCTTCTTGGTGTCCTTGTCGGGCGCGGCGTCGGCCTTGGCTACCTCCTTGCCGTTGACGACAAGGCGGAAGTTGCGGGTGATGAGGCGGCCGTTCTCATGGGGAATCAGCTCAAACTCGTAGGTACCGGGGCCGTCCATGCCCTTGGTCACCCGCACGTGCCAGTCCTTCTCGAAGTTGTGGGTCTGGTCGCCGGGGTTGTAGAACATGTTCTCGATGACGGTGAAAGAGTTGGGGTCCCAGTAGTGGTGGTACTTGGCGGCACCGATGCCGTACTGGCTCTTGGGGTTGAGCTTCACGCAGTCCGCCAGGGCCTTGAGCAGCAGCTTGCGGTCCTTCTCATCCTTGGAGGCCTTGAACTTCTCGCGGTAGACGTAGGCGAGGCCGGCGAGCCACTGCTGGCGTGTTTCCGTGATGGCCTTGCTGTCCTTGTCGAGCCCGGAGTTGCTCATGGTAGCCTGCACGTAGCGCACGGCATCGTCGAACTTGCGTGCGCCATCCTTGAGCTTGCCGTCGGGCCCGCCGTTGAGGGTGTTGTTGATTTCCTTGTACATGGCCTGGTGGTCCATGGCGAAGAGGGCGCGCATGCCGGTCTCGTTTTTGGGGTCCTTCTTGTTGATGATGCCGGTGAGCTCCTTGTGGCGGCGGGCATCCGCATACGGGATGAGCTTGAGGGCGGAGCCTGCGGCCATGGCGCCCTCCTTGCCGCCGCGGTCGCGCGCGGTGGCAACGTGCTTCATGAACTGCGGAATCTTGGGAACGAGCGCGGCCACATCCTTGGCCAGGCCTTCCGGCTTGCGCACGTCCTTGCCGTTCCAGGTGGCCATGAGCGTGCCGTCCGGAGCCAGGAGCACGGCGGCTGGAAGGTCGTATTCCTCAATGCCGATTTCATTCTGGCATTTGCGGCGCTCATCGCTGGTCTGGCCCGTCTTGTCGTTGAACTGGGCGAAAATGACGGGAAGCTTGCCATTGCCGGCGAACTTCTCCCAGGCCTGCACCACGGAGGCGCAGTCCTGCATCCAGTCGGAGCCGTACCAGAGGATGAGGACGGGCTTGTTGTCGGTCTTGGCCTGCTGCTTGGCCTGCTGGAAATCCGGGAAGGAAACCGTGGCGGCGAAAGCGGGTGCGAGAGCGGCGAGGAGGAGGCTGAAGGTGATGGAACGAATGTTCATGGTGATGTCTCCTTATTTGGTGAAGATGAGGAAGTGGGAGATGTGGGCGAACTCCGGCTGCGGGTTGTCGAACTCGATACGCACCCACTTGGCCTGGGTGCCGGGCTTGAACTGCACCACCCATTCGGAGGGCATGTTGTCGGTCTTCTCCTGGTCGAACCAGGTGGCGCCGTCCGTGCTGGTGGAAATCTTGGCGCGCTTCATGCGGCCCTCGTTTCCGGGCACCTTGTGAACCAGGCAGCCCGTGACGGTGGCGTTGCCGTCCAGCTCCACAATCATGTGCGGATGCGCCTCGCGGTCCGTGTGGCAGCGGCCGCCCTGCGGGGTGAGCACCAGGGAATGCGCCACGGGGTCGTCGAACCCGCTGGTGGTGGACATGCGGAAGAGCACGCCCTTGCCGAGCTTGCCCGGCAGCTGGGCCTGCAGCTTGGGCGGGCGCACATCCGGCGGGCAGGTCTTCTGCGCGGCGGCGGAGAGGGCGGAGAACGCGGCGGCGGAACGGGCCTGCTCCGCGGCCACAATGGCCTTGCCGTATGCCTGCCTCATCTTCTTGGCGCGCTCGCCCGTGGCGTTGCCGGCCGCCCTGGAGGTGGCTGCGGCGAAGGCCTTGTTGAACACGTCGTCCCGCCCGCTCTGCACGTAGGTCTTCACGGCCCACTCCAGCACCTGGCCGAAGATGGTGCCGTCACCCGTGTTCATGTAGGCGGCAAAGGCATCCGCAAGCAACTGCTGCTTCGCCTTCTCCGACTTGAGCATGGCGGACTGGCGGTTGATGGTGTCCTCGCTCTTGACGGCCCAGGAAGCGGGCGTTGCCGCCACAATGCGGTGAACCTCCGCAAAGAGCTTGAGCTTGGAATCATCATCCATGGCGCCGATGGGGCCGTTGAGGTCGTCCATCATGTTGCACGCGGCCACGCCGTGCCGCTTGTACTTGGGCAGCGTCTCCATGAGGTAGTCCAGGCATTCCTTGGGGGGCATGCCGTTCTTCACCAGGAGAGTGTGCAGCGCCTTGCGGAAGAAGGGGTGCATGGGTGCGGCATCCAGCGCTTCCTTCCACGCGGCGATGGCTTCCTTGTCCTGCCCCAAATCCTCCAGGGCGCGGGCGCGGAAGCTGGCGCGGTAGGCGCGGGCAATCCTGGCGTCGTCCTTGAAGACGGCCTCCATGAGGTTGTACGAGGTGGGGGCCTGGTTGCCGAAGATGTAGTTGTGCATGCCGCCGTCCGGGCCGCCGAACCCACCGGTCCATTCACCGCGCTTCAAACGCACGGCGTAGGCGCAATGGCCGGGCTGGCCGACGGTGTAGGCGGGGATGCCGTGGGCCATGGCTGCCACGGTGCCGTAGTGTGAGAGCGCGCCGCAGACGCCGCCGTTGCGCTGCGTGGCCTCCGCCCAGCTCTCATCGCTGAACGGCAGGTTGTACTCGCCGCTCTGCACGCTGTCGCCGAACTTCGAGGGGTCGGTGTAGGGCGCATGCCAGCATGCCCAGCCGTACTGGTCCCAGGGCAGGTTGATGTGCTTGAAGGCCCACTCGTAGGACTCGTCGTCCCAGTCCTGCTGGGGGATGGCCACCACGAAACGGAGCTCCCAGGCCTTGAGCTTGCGGAAGCCGGGATGGAGGACGCCCTTGGCCTGCTGGCGCTGGAAATACTTGTAGCGGCGCACGGGGTTGTACTTGGAGGGGTCCTTCTTCTGGATGGGAACGTTCTGCCAGGTCTCGCCGCCACCCCAGCAGGATGCGAGCGCCACGGCGAGCGGCTTGTTCTTCACCGCGCCCTTCTCCTCCTTCCACACATCGTAGAGGATGCGCACGCCCCAATCGTTGTGGTACGGCACCAGGCCGCAGCTCAGGTACGTCTCCTGCCAGCCCGCATCCGCAAAGAACGCTTTCAAAAACTTCAGGTGGTCCTTGTCCTTGGCAAACTCATTGAGCACCTCCGGGGAGGTGCAGTCCACCACTTCCAGCGCCATGCACAGCGCATTCACCGCAGCCTCGTTCGCAGAGGGGCGAGAGTCCTTCAGCTCCAGCCCGGCGCGGCTCTCGGGCACGCCCATCTGCTTGAGTTCTGCCAGCAGCGCGGAGCGCACGGCATTGAAGTCTCCCTTGTCCAGCGCACTGGTTACGGATTTGGGCAGCCCGCCCGTCTCCGCCTTGGCGGCGGGTGCGGAGGGGGCCGCATCATTCGCGGCATAGGTCGGCACGGTGCCCAGGGCCAGCAGCCCCAGCGCGGCAATCACGGCGTTTGCGTTCATACGACACCCTATACACCCCCGCGCACGCGGTGTCAAGCATTCTGTTTTTCCTGCGCCCTGCAACCTTGACAGTACGCGGCGCGGGCGGTATGATGGGGCGCATGAGGGCTTGGCCCATATGGATGGCTGCATGCGCGTGCGTGTGTTCTGCTGCGGAAACGCCGCAGCAGGCTTGCCGCGCCTTGGAGGAAGCCCTTTGCGCGGAAACCTCCCTGTTGGAACGCATGGTGGACAAGGCATCCGCGGAGGCCCTGGTGCCGGAACTGCGCGACTGCCTGGACAAGCTGGCGGCCATGCGCGGGCAGGGAGAGGAAGCGCTCTGGAACTACATCGACAACACGCCGGACGCGAAAACGCGCATGGTGGAGGTGATGGAGCGCTTGGCGCGCGAGTTCAACCGCCTGGAACGCGAGGCCTTCTTCGGCTGCGCGGAGCTGGTGGACACGCTGGCGCCGCAGCTTCAAAGCCCGGCGGAGTAGCCGCGCTCCTTCTCATGCAGCATCTGCTGCACGTTCTCCAGCTCGCGGTCCATGAACTCCTCCAGGTTGTTGCGGTTGGCCGCCATCTGGGAGAAGATGTGGTCACGGTACTCCACGGCCTGCCTGTGGGCCTCCTCCTCGGAACCGCATTGAAGATCTGAGAAGTAGCGCGTGATGATTCGCCCGCGCCGCTGGATGCTGACGCGCCAGCCCTGGAAATCCGTGCTCTCATACGTGTACCTGGTGATGTTCTTGTTGTTCATATGCGCATGGTGTTTGCCTACGCAGGAGTGACGCGCGCCCTGACAGACAGGTTCAATAACAATTATCGCCCGCGGACACATGCGCGCCGCGGTCACATGTGTCCCAAAGAATTCTTTTAGGCCTTGCAAGGGGCTGATGCTCATAGCGTTGAAAATTTCGCGAAAACGGAAGCCCCCCCATTGCATAGCAGAGAAAAAACGCTTGGATCCGTCTTCGCCACCCCGTCTCGCTCAAGCTACGCCGAGGCTTTCTGGGCTACGCCGAGGCCTACGGGAGGTGTAATCCTTGGCGTGAACGGGCGTGGTTGGTTACGCACGCCCACACCCGGCCCACACCGCCATTCGGCGGCGTTACCGTGGTGGG
The DNA here is from genome assembly GCA_937905985.1 of uncultured Verrucomicrobiales bacterium. Taxonomy (GTDB): domain Bacteria; phylum Verrucomicrobiota; class Verrucomicrobiia; order Verrucomicrobiales; family Akkermansiaceae; genus Akkermansia. Next base: position 7,882 of record CALCWC010000009.1, read on the forward strand.
TTGGCGGGCGTGGTTACCCCCACGGTTTTCACCGTGGGCTCAACGCAGGGCGGCACCCCACGTTCGCGGGGTGCGGGCCATATGATATGCATGGCGTATTTTGCGAATATGAGCGGGGATGGTTTGCATACCTATATGGGCATGCCATTACGAAACAACGCCCATTTTTCCACGCACCCCGCGCATGCGGGGTGCTACCTTGCATCAAGCCCACGGTGAAAACCGTGGGGGCATCCCCGCATGCGTATCAATCCACGGAACGCCGCCGAATGGCGGTGTGGATTAGCGCCAACGCCCGCCTACCACCTGTCTCGGCGTAGCCTTGGCGAAGACGGAACCACGCTCGTTACCTCCAATCATTGCACGCCAATTGCGTTCATCCCACATTTCTTTGGGACACATGCCTGTTGTATAGTGAAATATAGTGGAATATAAGGCTTGGGGCTTATATTCCACTATATTTTGCTATAGACACGCGCCAACGGGCGCGCGCTATTCTCCAATCATCACTTACTCCACGGGGGAAAAATCGACGAACCCGGAGGCTTCGTCCACGGCGGTGGGGACGAGGCGGAGGGGCTGGCCGGGCTGGAAGGCGCGGCCGTCTGAGCTGCGCCAGGATTGGACGTGGCTTTCGTAGAACCAGTGGGTATCTCGCGGGAGAGCGGAGCGTGAGATGTATCCCTTCACGCCGCGGAGCTGGGGGATATCCACGGTCATGCCCTGGGGCCAGCAGGCGGTGACCACGCCATCCCACACGCGGGGGTGCTCGGCGTTGCACTGTTGCTCCAGGTAGCGGGAGAGCATGAGGCGGTCGGCCTCTGTTTCCGCGGCGGCGGAGGTTCTCTCGGTTTCGGAGATGTGCGCGGAGATGCCCTCCAGGCGTGCGGGGGAGGGCAGGGGAGCATCCTGCACGCCGGCGAGGCGGCGGAAGGCGCGGTGCACCACCAGGTCCGCATAGCGGCGGATGGGGCTGGTGAAGTGGCAGTAGTCGCCCTTGGCCAGGCCGTAGTGGCCGAGGGGGGAAGGGGAGTAGCGGGCGCGCATCATACAGCGCAGCAGGGCCACCTTGAGGGCGTCCTCCTCCGGCGTGCCCTTGGTCTGCTCCAATGCGCGGGCGAGCTGCTCGCGTGTGGCGAGCATGCCGACGCTGTATCCGTAGCTGCGCATCTGCACGCCGAACTCGTGGATTTTGGCGGGGTCGGGCTCCTCATGCACGCGGTAGATGGCGGGGAGGGAGCGGGCGTTGAGGGCGTGTGCCACGGCCTCGTTGGCGGCGAGCATGCACTCTTCAATCAGCTGGTGGGCGGGGTCGGACTCGGTGAGCTCCACATCGGTGGGGTTGCCCTGGGCATCTGCCATGACGTGGAGTTCCGGCATGTCGAGGTTGAGGGCGGCCTGCTGCATGCGGCGGGCGCGCAGGGTTTGCGCCAACTTCCCGGCCTCTCGCAGGATGGTGTCAATCTCCGCATCCCCGCAGCTGCCGCCCTGCAGCACGTGCAGCGCCTGGGCGTAGGTCATGCGGCGGCGGGAGCAGATGACCGCCTGGGCGAACTCCGCGTGCGTGACCGCCCCCTTGGAGTCGATACGCATGCGGCAGAGCGCGGTGAGGCGGTCCTCCCCCTGGCGGAGGGAGCAGATGCCGTCGCACAGCTTGGGCGGGAGCATGGGCAGCACGCGGTCCGGCAGGTAGGTGGAGTTGCCGCGGCGCTGCGCCTCCGCATCCAGCGCGGAGCCGGGCCGCACATAGTGCGCCACGTCTGCAATGTGGACATCCAGCAGCCAGCCGTTGCCGCTGCGCTTCACGGCGATGGCGTCGTCGTAGTCGCGCGCGCTTTCGGGGTCGATGGTGATAATGCAGTCCTTTCGGCAGTCGAGCCTGCCGCGGCGGTCCTTGTCGCGCACGGCGGCGGGGATGGCGGCGGCCTCCGCCAGCACCTCCGCGGGGAAATCCGTGGGCAGCCCGTAGCGGTGGATGACGGCATCAATGCACACATTGGTGCGGGCGGGGTCGCCCAGCACCTCGGCAATGCGCCCCTTGGCAACGTTGCGCGCCACGGGGTAGGCCACGGGCTCCACCACCACGGTGAAGCCGGGCTGAGCCTCTTGCGGCGGCGCGGCGGTGAGCTCAATGTATTCCGGAGCGGTGACGCCATCGCCCTCCACGGCACCGTATCGGCCGCCGCGGCGGTAGGTGCCCACCCACAGCGCGTGCCCGCGCTCCAGAATCTCCTCCACGTAGACCACGGCGGTGAGGTCGCCGGCGGCGGGCCTGCGCGCTCCCTTGCCGCCGCGGCGGAAGCGTGTGGGCAACCCCTGCACGCGGACGGAGGCGCGCACGCGGTCGCCATCCATGGCACCGCAGCTGCGGCGGGGTTCCACGCTGAGACTGCGCGGGCAATCCGCATGCAGCATGGCGGCGATTTGCACCTGCGCGGCGTCGTCCGGCAGGTAGAGCAGCTTGCCGCCGGGCGTCTTCACAATGCGGCCCAGCAGCGGCAGCGCCTGCGGGTCTTTCCGCAGCGCATACGCGCCCTTCTTGAGCTTGGTGAGGCGTCCCTGGCCGAGCCAGAGCTTGAGTGTTTCACGCAGCAGGGCGCGCTGGCGGGAATCGATGCCCATGCCTCGCGCAATCTCGCTGCTGCTCTGCGGAGTGTAGTCGTACCGCTGCAGATAGGCACCCAGCGCCTCCTTCAACGGGGTGTTGTCTTGGTTCTTGGGTAGTTTTTTCATAGAGAACGCGCAAAGGTTAGCACAAGGTCTGCTGTTTGGCAACAGCAGATGGATTTGCAATTGACAATTGACGATTTACAATTTTGGGAATTTGCGCGCGCAAGCGCGCGTTCCGTTTTATCCCCGCGCCGCACGGCGCTCGAATTTTCAAATCGTCAATCGTAAATCACTGCCGTCCCATAGCGCTCCGGTAGCGGAGCGCTA
>CALCWC010000010.1 GCA_937905985.1 uncultured Verrucomicrobiales bacterium
CCGCCGTGCCCGGCGGCACCTTTTCCCCCTCCAGGGAGGCTTTGACAGAAGCCGTGCAATCCTTCACGCTGCGGGAGGTAATGGCCGTGAGCTCCCCCGTGCCGAACACGCGCAGCAAATCCTTGCGCAGCCGCTTCTCCTCCGCCCAGCACTCCGGCAAATCGCGCGTGGTGCCGCCGTGGCTCCACTTGCAGATGGCAAAGCAGAGCTTCATCAAGTGGCTCTTGCCGCTATCATTCCCCCCCACAATGATGTTCACCCCCGGAACAAAGGAAAAGGATTCCCTCTCCGGAAACACCGTCACGCCCTCCACCGTCAGCTTGCGTATCATACAGCCGCCATCCTAGCACATTCACGCCCCCATGCCAAGCGGCAAGTGGACCCGCATGCGAACCCGCATGCAACCCGCATGCAACCCGCATGCAAATGCCCGGCGAATGACCCCTGCCGCCACCTTTTCCCACTTATTTTTCCCCACCCGCAAAAAAAGTCTTGCCTTCCCGCAAAAAAAACGCTAGAATCCCCCCGCACCTGCTCCGCAGGGCAAAATCACAGAACACGCAGGCTTAGCTCAGTGGTAGAGCACATCCTTCACACGGATGGGGTCACAAGTTCGAATCTTGTAGCCTGTACTCAAAATCATAGTTCACCAGCGCCCGCCAAGGCTTCCAACGCCTAGGCGGGCGCGGTTTTTTGCTTGCGGGCGGGTGCGGGGCGAGGGCAGAAAGGTGTACAAAAGCTTGCCGGGGTGGTTCGAGGCACCAAGGCTTGCATCTCTCCGAGCGTTATTGCTCCGGGTCGTACTACTTCAAAAAAGAGGCCCGCCTTTCGGCGGGCCTTTTGATTGAGAAATGCCGTTGGCTGGCGGCATCAGCGGATGTTGACCACCTTCTTCTCACCCTTCTTCATGTCCATGGTGGGGAAGAGGATGAAATCGTTGGTGTAGACGGCGTCCTTGGCATCACAGCCCTTGGCACCGGAGTGGCCGATGCTGTTGTCGGGGAACCAGACGGCGCAGCGGTCCTTGGTGTCGCGGTTGGCGGTGATGGTGAACTGGCGCTGGCCGGTCCACTCGATGGTGTAGGGAGACTGCACGTGGGATTCGTCCACGGTGGCGCTCCAGGCGGGGTCTCCGTAGAAGGCGATGACATCGCGGTCATGGACGAGGCCGAGGTAGTCCTGTACCTTCTCCTGGTTGAGAGCGATACCCTTGTTGATCATCCTGCCGATGAGGATCTGCGGGGAGAACTGGGGCTCGTCGAAGGAGATTTCCATGAGCTTGGGCTCCAGCTGCATGGTCTCGTTCAGGATGAACTGGTTGTTGAGTGCCACGGCCTCCGCGAGGGTGATGCCGGCAACGCTGTTGGTGAAGGTGCCGAGGGTGCCCCAGCCGCCCTTGCCGTACCAGGAGGGCACGGTGTAGCCCACGAGCTGGTTGCCGGTGTAGGCGGAGATGGCGGTGATGGCCATGCTCTGGTTGGTGCCGCGGGCGTTGCCGAAGAGGCAGTTGCCCACGGGCAGCCAGATGCGGGTGACGCCGTCCGGCTCAATCACGGGGAACTTCTTGTCCGCAGCCAGCTTGGCAAGGGCTTCCGGATGGCCGTTCATGGCCTGGCCGAGCGCCATCGAGAAGTCGCGGAAGCGGTTGGCGGGAAGCTGGTAGAAGCGGTTGTTGGCGGGGAAGATGATACCCTTGCTGAAGGGCATCTCCAGGTTGAACTCCGTGGCGTGGCTGGCGGAGACAATCATCTGGGGCTTCTGGGTGGCGAGCTGGTTGGCGAAAAGCCCCTGCACGCCCTCCTCGTACACCTTCTTTCCTTCCGGAGTGTTGGGGTCGTACTTGGTCTCCTTGGGCTTGGTGTAGCCGGTCTGCTCCAGAATGGGGAAGCCGCCCCAGTCCGTGATGCAGTAGCTGTGCTCATAGCGGGAGGGGTCCACGTTCGTGCTGCCCAGGAGGCGCTTCACCACCAGCGGCGTGTTGTCCTTGGCAATGCGCAGCGCGTCCTTCGGCTCATAGCCGGTGACCATGCCCCACAGGCAGTCGCCCCAGGGATCGTCGTCAATCTGGCGGGCCACGCGGTTGAACACGTTCACCTGCGGCTGGGTGATTTCCTGCGGGCGCAGCACAAAGGCCACGTAGTGGGCCTCCGTGCCGTGCAGGGCGTTCTTGAGCGTGTCCTGCTTCAAATCGGCCACCTCATGCACGATGGCGCCCTCATGCTTGGCCTGGAGGGCCTGCACCACGGCGGGCCAGCCCTCCGCGCCCATGGTGGCCTTGGTGACCACGATGTGGTAGGGAGCGCCCTTGGTGGCGGGGCACTTGGGCCCGAGCGTCATGCTGGCGGGAGCGGCGGGGGCGGCGGCCTCCTTGGCGGCCTCGTCCTCCTTCACGGGGTTGTCCTTGTCAAAGTCCTTGGGCACGGTGAAGAAGTAGTTGGTCTTGTCGGTACCGAAGACTTCCTTGCCGAGCTGCTGGATTTCCTCCAGCTTGACGGACTTGAGGTCGGGCAGGACCTCGCGGAGGGTCTGGAGGGGCTTGGTGTCGCTCTGCAGCTTGGTGAGGATGCTGCCCCAGAAGCCGGGGTCGCGGAACATCTTCTCCGTGCCGGAAATCATGGGCAGCACGGCGCGGTCCACGTCCTCCTGGGTGATTTCACCCTGGCCGATCTTGTTGAGGATGATATCGATGGCGGCGTTGACCTTTTCACGGTTGCCCTTCACGCCGGCAGAGGCGCAGGTGATGAAGGCGGCGTCCTTGAAGTTGCGGTTTCCGGTCACGCCCACGCTGGGGGAGTAGGTCTCGCCCAGCTCGGCGCGCAGGCCGTCGAAGAGCTTCTCACGCACAATGTCGGAGAGGATTTCCAGGCGGCGGTTGCGCTTGAGGTCCATGCCGTCGCCGGCGGGACGCACCTGGGCCACGATGGTCTTGTCCAGCTCGGTGTCGTAGCGCAGGAACTTGCGCTGGCCCCACGGCTGGAAGTTCACCGTGCGCTCCTCGTCCGTGAGCTCGGCGAACTCCGCGGCGCGCTTGGGCATGGCGCCGAAGGTGCGCTCAATCACGGGCAGCACGTCTGCCACCTTGAAGTCACCCACGATGGTGACCTCCATGGCGCCGTTCTGCAGGTAGGGAGTCATGGCCTTCTTCACCATCTCGGTGGAGCATGCCTCCACCTCCTTCTGCTCGGGCATTACGAAGCGGGGGTCGTTGCCGAACATGGCGCGGCCGGACTGCATGGAGAAAGCGCCGTTGGGCGTGGTGAGCACGCGCTTGTAGGTGGCGGGCAGGGCGCGGCGCAGCAGGGTCTCGCCCTCCTTGCGCCAGCCGGGGTGCATGATGTTGGCGGCCACCAGCTTGCACTGCAGCTCAAAGTCCTGCGGCGTGGTGCCGCCGCCGAAGATGAAGCGGTCCTGAGAGGCCTCGAAGCCCACGCCCACCACGTGGCCCGCCATCAGGCGGTCCAGGTCCGTGGAGGAGTGCGCCTCCAGACCACCCATCTGCATCACCGCACCGGCCATCGTGTTCAGACCGGGGGTCTTCGCCAGGCGCAGCGAGCCGCCGTCCACAGCCGCGGACACGGAGATGCTGCCCTTCTTGAAGTCGATGGGCTTCAGGTTGACGCGGATGCCGTTGGAGAGGGTGAGGGTGGTGACGCCGATGTCCTCGATGGTGTCCTGCACAATGATGGAGCCGGGCTCACCCACCTTGTCGTAGGCGAACTTGAGGTCCTTCTGCTCGGCGGGCTTGGCCACCTCGGTCTTGAGGGCGGCATCGTATGCCTTGCGGAGCTGCTGGGCGTCCACGCCCTCCGGCACGGTGCCGGTGAGGATGAGCTTGGCGCGGCCGCTTTCAAAGTCCTTCTGCAGCTCCTGCTGGCAGAGCTCCGGGTGCGCCTGCACCAGCTTCACGCCCTCCTCGAAGGCGCGAAGGTCCTCTGCGGGGGAGGTGATGACCTCTTCCTCGTCCAGGCAGTCGACAATGTTGCTGGCCATCTCCTTGGCGGAGACGGTGGTCCAGGTGCTCTGCATCTGGGTAAGCCCGGCGCGGGAGGAGGTGATGACCTCGTCCAGCTCCTGCTTGGAGAAGCCGTACTTGGCGGCGCGGCGAACTTCCTCCACCACGGTGCGCAGGGCTTCCTTCCACTTGCCGGGCTCTGCCGAGAGGTCAACGCTGAAAGCATCCAGTACCTGGTAGGAGCTGCCCTTGCCGATGCGGGCGCCCAGGAACGGGCAATCCGGCTTGCGGGTCATGCGGGCCAGGCGCTGGTTGAGCATGGCGCGGCACATGTTGCCAGGGAAATCCTTCACGCGCTGCTCAATGGTGTCCGGGCGCGGCGTGTAGTGGTTCACCACGTTGATGGAGAGGGAGGTATGGGCGTTCTCCGGGTTGGGGATGACGGTCTGGTCCGGGCCCAGGTCGGCGATCTTGCCGCGGTCCTCGTTGGGGCGGCCGGGCACGTCGCGCATGTCGCCGAAGTACTTCTCCACCCACTGCTTGGCCTGCTCCGGCTTGAAATCGCCGGTGACGATGACGGTCATGCGGCGCGGCAGGTAGTTTTCCTGGTAGAAGTTGCGGATCGTCTCGTAGGTGGCGCCGCGGATGACCTCTTCCGTGCCGATGGGCAGGTAGTCCGGCACCCTGGTGCCGTTCATCAGGAAGCGCATGGCCGCGATGCTGGCCCGGTAGCTTGCGGAATCGCGCGCCTTCAGCTCGCTCACGATAATGCCGCGCTCGTGGTCGATGGCGTCGTCCTCCAGCAGCGAGCCGTCACCGAAATCGCGGATGACCGTGAAGCAGAAATCCACCGTCTCATCCTTCAGGTTCGGCAGGTCCATCATATAGACTGTCTGCTCCAGCCCGGTGTAGGCGTTCACATCACCGCCGAACTCCAGCCCCAGCTTCTGCATGGCGGGGATAAGCTCGCCGCGCTTGTAGTGGCGGCTGCCGTTGAACATCATGTGCTCCAGGAAGTGGGAGATGCCCGTGGTCTTCTCGTCCTCGTTCAGCGAGCCGTGCTTGGTGTACAGGCGGATGCACGCGCGCCCCGCCGGTTCCGTGGTGGGGCGGATGATGTAGCGCACACCGTTGGGCAGCTCGCCCGCCAGGATTTGCGGGTCCTGCTGCAGGGCCTGCAGCTGCTGCGGGGCCTCTGCCTGTGGCGCGGGGGCCGCCTGCTGCGTGGTTGCGGGAGCCGCGGGCGCGGCCGTCTGAGCCTGCATGACAGGCACCGTGAGAGCCAATGCAATGATTGAGGTGATGATTCGGTTCATAATTTTGAATGGTTCAACTATGATTGCCGCCATCCTATCATTACCCGCGCGCGTGTCAAGCATGCATCGCGTAATGCGCGCCAAAGGAACTTTCTCAAAAATTCCCCCGCATGGCATGGAATTTAGCTTGACACGACGATGCATACGCTCTACAATGCGCCCCGTCATCCCTCTGGCGGGATAGCCAAGTGGCCTAAGGCAACGGTTTGCAAAACCGTCATTCGTGGGTTCAAATCCCACTCCCGCCTGTGCAAAAGCGCACCCTTCACGGGTGCGCTTTTTGCTTCGGCGGAGTGGGATTTAGCCCCGCAAGACGGGCGCGCAGCGACCGTCTTCGTGGGCTAGGCTTGCCAGTGGCAAGCCTAGCCCCCTAGCCTGCAAGGGCAACCTTGCAGGTCCCCCGCGCTTGCGCGGGCTAGGGGGGCGGCCCCGGAGGGGAAATCCCACTCCCGCCTCTTCCAAGGCACCGTTTGTCCTCCTCAACGAGGGTGAACGGTTCTTTGTTTTTCAAGGGTTCGCGTGAATGGGGCGCAATGGGGCGCAACGCGCTTCGCACACTTCCGTGTACACCGAATCGTACACTTTTGGGTACACCCTCTCGTACACTTTTCAGGTACGCGAATCCGCTTCCCATGCGGACTGCGAGAGTGCTGCCCGAACGGCACTCCAGCCCGTTGCGCTCCATCGGCGGGTGCGGGATTGCCTTTCCGCGCGGAATTCGCCTTGTTCGCACGGTTTTGAGAGAACTGTGGTAAAATATATGTAGTAGAAAAGAAATAGAATAAGTTATGGCTACGATATACAAGAGGAAGAACACATGGTTTGCCCGTTGGACGGGACCGGACGGACGAAGCGTCTCACAAACAACAAAGGTCAAGGTTATGCCACTGGTCAAACCCAAGGGCATGACCACCGCGCAGTGCGCCAAGCAGCAGCAAATTCTTGCGCGTGAGAGGGCGGAGATTTTGGAGAGCGTGGCAAAGGGCATCACCCCCGTCAGCAAGGGGAAAGAAGCCGTAGAGGCTGTGGCTGCAAGGTACGGCTTGGCTCCTGCGGTGCCTTCAACCGAGAAATACCTCTTGAACTTCCCGCCGCAGGCTGCGCCCAAGACGGAACAACAGCGGCAGCAGGAGTACTGCTGCTTCCTTGAGTGGCTGGGGCCGCAGAAAGCGAAACTGCCGCTCAACCGCATCACTCCAGAGGATATTAGCGGGTACTTCCTGTGGCTGCTACTCCATAAAAAACTCCAAACAAAAACCGTGCAGCGTCGCCGCCAGAACCTCTCTTGCGCCTTCAATCGCGCAATCAACGCGGACCACTGCATCACCGTAAACCCGGTAAGGGCGGTGAACCTCAAACAACTCATGAAGGTACACGGCATCAAGGAAACAAAGACGCGGCGAAAGCCTTTCACGCCTGCCGAAATGGCAACCATCATCACCCGCGCGTCTCAACCCTACAGAGACCTCGCGGCGGTGGCGTTCTACGCGGGCGGGCTGCGACTGGGCGACACCTGCCTGCTGCGGTGGGACACGATTGACTTTGAGCAGAACAAACTGTTCCTCGTTGAAGAGAAAACGGACAACCCGCACGAGGTTCCCTTGCTGCGTGAGCTCCGCGAGATTCTGCAAGCGCGCAAGGCTCAGCAGCAGGGGAACGAGGTGTATGTGTTTCCTGACATGGCGTGCCAATACAAGCGCGCCGGAGGACTCGTCAGCATGGCTTTCTTGGCAGAGCTTAGGGCTCTCGGCATCAAGACCCATGCTGAGCAGACTACGCCGCTGCAAGGGCGTCGCCGTAGAGTCGCCATCAAGTGCTTCCACTCCATCAGGCACACCGTCGTGAGCTTCGCGCGCAGCTGCAAAGAATTCACGGCAGACATGGTGAGAGACACCGTGGGACACGATTCTGAGGAAATAGAAAGGGAGTACTTCTCCGCAGAGGAGGAAAGCAAACGCGCCGTGCTGGAAGCCGTGGCGGCATATATTACTCCAGCTACCGACTCCCGCGCCGCCGTGTAGGCTTACGCGCGCTCTCCCTTGCCGTGCATGGCGGGGTGAGTGCGTGCTGCCATGCCATGAGGACAAAGAGAAGCCCCACCCGTGAGAAGCGAGTGGGGTTTCCCGATTGGTTGATTGTTGCTGCTGCTTACTTGCGGCGGCGGCGGGCGCAGAGACCAGCGAGAGCCAGCAGCGAGAGGGTGCCTGTGGTCGGTTCGGGGGTGGGGGAACCGCCAACTACCAGATTGAGGGCGTAGCTGCCGTGTTCGTAGCCCGTGAAGCCGATTTCACCCGCTTTGAAGGTGTAGTCGCTGGCTTTCGGGCCCACATAGGTGAACGAAACACCGTTCATGTTGACGGTCTGGCCAGCCACCGCGCCGTCGAGCTTGAGGGTGGTTTCAGAAGGAAATGTGCCCCAGAAGTAGAAACCGTCGCTTTCCTTGTTCAAGTCCTCAATAAGCGTTATCGCCTTTCCGGCGGAAGCGGCGACGACTGTCTGCGCACCTTCGTCAAAGGTGATGTTGTAGACAGAGCCGGAATCGTTGAAATAGACGGGTTGGGCGTCTGGGTACGCCTGTGTGAAGATGCTGCATATTGCTTCTGCCGCCTGCTTTTTCTGGAACTGGAAGGTTGCGCCGTTGTAAAGGTCAAGACAACTATAGCTACTCATCGTAAGGGGTGTATTCACGACAAGCGTGTTGTATTCCCAGCCAGTACCGAGCGCGATGATATCACCATCCTTGTACTCGGAAGCGTAGAATGTCCCTTCTTCTGCGTTTGCTACCCCGCTGCCAAGGAAGGCAGCAGCCATCATGGTGAGAATCAAAGTGTTTTTCATGGTTCTTGTTGTCTTTGTTGTTGAGGTGCCACGGGCGCAACTGTGCCAGCATGGGCCAAAGATTAGCCTACAGTATTCGCAATACTGTAGACTCGCCAAGGTGTGTGAAACCCTACTCACAGCGAGCTTCGCAGCGTGTCGGTGCATGTGGTGGAGCTGCGTCCTTGCAACTGTCCTCCAAGGAAAAAGCCACGAAACCAAAGTTTTTTGCACTTTAGACTTGCATAAGGTTTGCGAAAACTTATGCACCCCACTCGCTTGCTGATTTGCCCCGTGCTGCCCCTTGTTTGCCCCTGTGGCGCGTTGCTGCACCTGTCCGTGGCAAGTCCTCCGCTCGGCACTCCAAGAGCTTTTCAGGGCGGTTGTAGAGCGGCGCAGGGAGCAGGCGGCACGCAGCCACTAAATAACCACGGAGACATGAGGACGACTGACGAGCTTATGGACGAGACCACCGAGAAGCTGGCAACCATGCGGGTTGCGGTGGACGGTGAGGACTACACCATCACGGGCGTGGTGAACCCAGAGCGGCTGCTGCTGCGGACTGAGCTGGAATATCAGCCACGCTACGGCTACTACGCGGAGACTCCCGATAGAAACGCGATAACCTCCCTCACTCTCCGCATGCAGGACGAGGACGGCAATCCGCACACGCTGCGGGTGGTGTTCTGTGTGGAGGACAAAACGCAGCATGCCTACATGGACGCGGAGAAGCTGGACGACGGCACGGACGGAGCGTTGATTGCACTCGGCACGCCATCAACCACGGACTTTTGCGTGTTCCCCTTTGTGCGGGTGGATTACAGCGGAGCGGTAGAGCAAGCCATGCGACTGTTCCCAGCAGGCAGGGGCTACTCGGACGGAGTGGAGATAACAGCAGCAAAGAGAGGTATTAACGGCAAGGACAAGTGTCTACAGGGGGTTAGGCTCAGAGACGAGATTTACTCCTCCATGCTCACTCACCACTGCTGGCTAACGATTGATAAGCCGTTGGATGTGGGAAACTTACAGCATCGCGGTGAGGGTGGGCTGGGACCAGGGCATATCAGGTGGGTTGCACCAGAGTGGTTTGATAAGCATCGTTATAAATAACTTAAACAGAAAGGATTATAAAATATGAAGATAAAGGATGTGATAAGGATTATTCGTTCGCTGGAGAGTGATTGTGAGACGACTGGGGTAAGACAGCAGGAAACATCGGCAAAAGGCGAGAAGAAGAGTATAAATATGCAGAGCGGGTAGAACTACGCGAAAGAACGCCCACTCCTCAAAAAATAACTGCACTAAATATAGGTGTCCCGCGTGTAAGGGACTTTCTGCATGAAGTGAGTTGAGAGCTGCCGTGAGTTATTCTCGGTGGCTCTCTTTTTCTTTCAAAATTTGACCCAAAAAAAATTTGACTGACCACCCCTGATATTACTGGCATGCGGTATATTGTATTTTTCTGACTTCGTGGGTGAGTGGATTGTGCAGTATGGTGATTTATTCGGCTCGCTTTTTTTGATTTGTTTGTCGGTGAGCAGCACTAAATAGTAGTGTCTCGTATAGTAGGCAACAGTTGATTTATCTTCATTTTCGGCTGGTGGGTAGTATCCTGCCAGCCGCTTCTTTTGTGGTTTGCAGGCGTTCGCGTTGATTTTAAAGAACCATGTTAAACTTATTTTGTATGAATAAGAAAAGTGAAGAAAACGAAGTCAGCCTGACTGACATTATTGAGACATTGGAGCAGCACCATGAGCAGAGCCGTGAGTCGCGTATTGACGATAGCGGTGCCACCCATAGTGATTCACTACATGCGGGCGGGTCCTCACATCATGAGTCAACACATAGTCATCCCCCATATAGTTCCGACATTCGGAAAAACGAGATTAAAAAAGATAGTGAACATAGCACGCCCACAGTAAAGCGCGGGTCATGCGGTCAGTCATCACATAGTCATATCCCATACAGTTCCGACATTCAGAACAGCCAAGCTGATAACGCAATAGAACATCATAATATCACATCCTCATCTGATATTATAACAAATCATCCACTACCCCCATGTAGTTCCGAGATTCAGGACAGGCAAGTAGAGATATTGAGAGCAATCGCATCAACAAGTCGTGCAATCAGCGAGCAAGACGAGCAAAGACCTTGGAGGAGCGGCATCATCTACCAGCAGTCGGACTTTGCGAACTGCATCACCACGCCAGAGCAGCTTATGGCACACTTGCGGAGTATCAGTCGGAAAGCGTGGAAGAACCTTGAACGACTGCACAAGGCATGCGAGGTGTGGGAGGAGTATGTGGCTGACGGAGTGATAGAGGAGGTGGCGATTCCTACCACGGGAGTGCTGGCACAGGTGTTCAGCAAGTCCACGGCTTCGGAGGTCATCAGGTTGGCAGAGCTGGTGGACTTGCTGCGGTGCGTGGAGTATTACTACTGCCCCAGCTTTCTGTCGGCAGGCAAGAGGAAGAACGGCACCTCCCGCAAGTATATTGTCAATCCGCGCATGGTGGAGCTTGTGCAGCGGACATATCGCGGTGGTTGCGGCGGCACGAAGGCAGTAGGAACTGGCAAGGACGGTGGCGGTAGTGGTGGACTGGAGGAAGTGTCCAGCGAGGAAGCAAGGGAGCTGCTGGAGCGTTATAACATCTGCCTGTCGTCCAGCCTGCGCCTGCCTGCTGAGCTGACTGACGAGCAAGTGAGAGCCTGCATCCACGCACGCTACCCGCAGCTCGCCGTGCTGGACACCCTGAGAGAGCGCATCAACCGCGAGTATTACGCGGATAAGCCGACCCTGCAACTGCGTCAGCGCATCAGGATTTCACGGGGTGCCACGGGCATGATTTCCAAGATAGGCACGCGCTGCACGAGTGGACTGTGCCTGCTCCGCGCCAACGATATTCCCCACGGCTACGCGGGGTTGACGCGGCACATGTTCTTGAAGCAGTATTACGGCGGGCGGGAGTGGCACGAGTATGACATCAAGAGCAGCATCTACCGTGTGGCTCGGTTTCTGCGGACAGGTGAGTGGCTGGCTGGAGAAGTGGATTTCTACGAGCGCATGAGTCCGTATGAGTTCGCGGACGAGCAGGAGCGCAGCGACTACAAGAAGCTCGCCATGAGGTTGTTCTTCGGCGGCTCCCCTGCGAAAATCACAAGTGCCTTTTTGCATGAGCTGCGGAAAAGCGGCACGGAGCTGGACTACAGCAGGCAGGAAGTGGAGGAAGCAGTAGGACTGGCGCAGGCGCGCATGTTCAGCGCGGTTGGGGAGAGCATAGGCAGCGAGGTTTTTCTGCACGAGGGCGCGATTTACTTGACCTTGCTGGAGCGGCTGCTGCGAGCGGGCATGCGCGTGGTGTCCGTCTACGACGAGTTCATCAGCGACAACCCGCGATTGAAAGAGATTTGCGAGGTGCTGCTGCCCGTGGTGGCTGCGGAGTATCGGGCGCGGTGGTGCTGACAAGAAAGAACCCCCACCCAGTCAAGGGCGGAGGCTGAATATGGGAAAGCTGCCGTGTGTCAAGCGGGCTGTGAACCTTTGAAAAACCGCTCCAAATCACCGAGGTGGTACACCGTGGCACCCTTGTTGCCGTAAATATCGGAGAGGGTCATGGTTCGCACCTTGCCCGACTGCTCGGCGGTGAACAAGAAGCGTCTCAACCCGCCCTCGGTGTACCCCCACCGCTTTGCGATTTGATAGGGGCGCGCGTAGACCTGTCCCGTCTCCGCATCGGAGAGCTGGGACTTCAAATTTTCCACAAGGTTGTCGTGGAGAACGGAGAGCGCAGCCACGAGTTGTCCAGCGTAGTCCGTAGGGGACACAGCGGCGATAGCCACCATCATCTTGCTTTGTAATACATCACTTTTACTCATACTCTTATTTTAACATAGTTCTCTAAAAACGCTTGACAAAGGGCCTACAACGAGGCACACTGTGAACAACGCCGTATGAATACCACCAAGCGAGAAAACGCAAGCGAGATTTGCATCACGGAGAGAGCCGCTTTTCGTCCAAAATCGTACACTTTTGTGTACACCGCTCACTTAGGAACACGCATTTTCAATATGTTAAGGCATGTCATAATCCCACTCCCGCCTGTGCAAAAGCGCACCTTTCACGGGTGCGCTTTTTGCTTCGGCGGAGTGGAATTTAGCCCCGCAAGACGGGCGCGCAGCGACCGTCTTCGTGGGGCAGCACACCATCACGCTTCAGGATGTCACCATCAAGATTTCGGATGATGTCTGCTCCCTGCTCAATGGCATCTACACCATTGACCTGAAAACCCTCATCAACTGCGACCTGGTGATGGAGAACGTGCTGCTGGACGCCTCCGATCTCACCCTGCCGCGGGGCTTCGCCCCCGCCACGGATACCGTGACGTTCGATTTCGGAACTGATGTGACCATCAAGCAAGCCACCGGGCTGAGCATGCAGTTGGGCGACTATTTGAGCACCACCGCCAATCTGGGAACGCCAGGCCAGGTGCTCTTCACCGCACTCGTTCCCACCCCGGAACCCACCACAGGCACGCTGAGCCTGCTGGCGCTGGCGGCACTGGCAGCACGCCGCCGCAGGAAGTAAACTTGTTAGGCTAGAAGCCTCTCTCTCACGCCCCGCTAGGCTTTGAGCCTTGCGGGGCGGATTTCTCCCTCCGACTCCCCCGGTGTTTCAGTCTGCCCGCCGCCTCGGAGACGCACCGCGCACAGCCGCACCGCGCGATAGGCATTTGGTTGACTCGCGCGACGTATCTGGTATAGTGGTGTGTGGACGCATACGCGGCCACACATGACTGTTGCCATGAAAAAGACGCTTGCACTACTTTTGCTGCTGGCCGGACTTTCTGGGGAAGTACGGGCTGAGACCTTGATTTGGAACGGCAGCGGGAACGACATGACGTGGAACACCGAGAATGGCAACTGGTTGCTCAATGGAGCCCATGCCGTGTATGCCAATGGCAACGACGTTGTGTTCGGCGACACTGGCAATGGGTTTGTCTCACTGTCAGGTGAGCTTGCACCCGCAAGCGTGTTGGTGAAGTCGGACAATTACTACCACTTCTGCAAAGATATCGGGGAAAGCAACAAGCTAACCGGCACCATGCAACTCACCAAGGAAGGTGAGGGCAAGCTAACCATCACCACCGCCAACGACTACACGGGCGGCACGGTAATCAAGGGTGGCACCCTGCAAATGGGCAACGCCAATGCTCTTGGCAACGGCACCATCACGCTGGGAGACAACTCCATTCTGGACCTTGGCGATAACACCATCTCCAATTCCATTACCCTGCAAGGTAACGCCACCATCGGCAACGGCAAGATTGACGGTACGATTACCGGCGGCCTGAACGTGACAGAGAACAAGAGCCTGACCTTGATGGCGAACGCCTCCATCTCAGGCAGCATCTATCTGGGGGCCTACGCCGCGCTGGACCTTGGCGATAACACCATCTCCAATTCCATCACCCTGCAAAACTCCGCCTGGATCGGCAACGGCAAGATTGAGAGCGACTTGTACGTGGCGGAGGGCGAAACGCTCGCCTTGTGCGGCGACTTGGGCGGCACGGGCCGCATCCACCTGGGCGAAAATGCCATGTTGGTTCCCACCCTCGCATACACCATCTCCAATTCCATTACCCTGCAAGGCTCCGCCCGCATCGGCGACGGCAAGATTGAGAGCGACCTGTACGTAGGTGCAGGCAAGACGCTAACCCTGAGCGGCACCCTGTCCTGTGGGGGCAGCATCTACCTGGGCGACGATGCCACGTTGGACCTTGGCTACAACACCATCTACACCGGCATCATTGTGGACGGCAGCAACGCCACCATCGACAGCGGCAAGATTGAGGGCAACTTGGTCGTGGGGGCGGGCAAGTCGCTATCCCTATGCGCCCAGCTCTCCGATGGGGGCAGCATCTACTTGGGCGACAACTCCATTCTGGACCTTGGCTACAACACCATCTACAACTCCATCACCCTGCAAGGCTCCGCCCGCATTGGCAACGGCAAGATTGGCGGTACGATTATCGGCAACCTGAACGTGGCAGAGAACAAGGGCCTGACCTTGATGGCGAGCGCCTCCATCTCGGGCACCATCACGCTGGGAGACAACTCCTTCCTGGACCTTGGCGAAAACACCATCCCCAATTCCATCACCCTGCGAGGTAACGCCTCCATCGTCGGCGGCACGATTGAAGGAGATTTGGTCCTGAAGGAGTCCCAAACCCTATACCTGACAAATACCGATGTCACAGGCAACATCACCCTTGGTGACAAAGCGGCACTGGACAGTCATATGACCACCATCCACCCTGGCAAAATCAGTTTGACAGGAGATTCAGCCAACATTAAGCATGGCACAATTGCAGGAGACCTGACTGCGGAGGGAAATGGGAATAAGACTCTGTTTTTGTTGGAGGACACCACCATCACGGGCAACGTGGAGGTGCAGGCAGGCGCGCTGAACATCATGAATGTTGACGCGGCTGGCAAGCTGAACGTGGCGGATGTCGCCATCAACAGTGGCTCCCTCGGCGTGTACAAGGGCAAAACGGCTGCGGAGGCCAACGAGGGGACCCTCACCATCAGCAACGGCCACAGGCTCACCGCCGGCGTGGGTGCCACGCTGAACGCCAACCTGGTGATGGAAAGCGGCTCCACGCTGGATGTCTCCGCAGCAGAGGGCAACGGCGGCCTGCACATGGGCAGCACCGTAACCCTGGTCCCGGGCAACGTACTCCTCTCTGATGACGATATGGAGGCATTAGGTGCCCTGGGCGTCATGGGCAAGTACGATTTGTTCAACGGAGTGGATGCCCTCTTCCTGGGCGGCGACTTTCTATCGGAGCTGGGCTTGGCCGACAAGTGGGTGAAGGCAGCCGACGTGTTCGCCAATCCTGCATTGAGCGCGGAGAAGGAATACTACCTATTTTACTCTGGCCAGAACCAAGGCGGTGCCGGAGGCAACGCAGGCACCGTCTACCTGATGCAGATACCCGAGCCCACCACAGGCACGCTTTCCCTGCTGGCGCTGGCTGGCCTCTGCGCCCGCCGCAGGCGCAGGAAGTAACCCTCTTTTGGCTGGAAATGAAATCTCTCTCCCCTGCCCCGCTTGGCAATACGCCTTGCGGGGCGGTTTTTTGCCCATCCGCACCACCATCCCGGGCCTGGCTGGCGGGTACAGAAGAGCCTGGACCTCCACGGGGATCTCCACCTCCGCCACACCCCCACCGCCCGCCATCTCCCCTACCTCCACTACCACCGGGAACACGTCTTCATTCCCTGATTCCCACACCCCGGGCCAGGCGTGAGGATGTTACGCGGCTCCTTCGCAGTTCGCGATTGACGTAAGTAACACATTTCCGATCAGGGACTTGTAACAGGCGTCATCCGCACCTGGCGGGGGTGTCTTATCGTACGAAATCGAAAAAAAGTCGTCTTCCCCTACTTTTGTATTTACATGTGAGATTAAAAATAGTATCCTTTTCGCGCGTTAGCGCAAGCTACCCTGAAGCTGGGCGTTCTGTCCAGCCCCTACAAAGACAAGAATACTATATATATGAGACCAAGACTAACGGCAGCCGTACTGGCTGCAATTATCGGAGCAGGAATGGTGGGAACCACGTGTGCAGCCACCATTGGAAGTGGAAAGATTTATGATGTAGGTAAAGGCTCGTACAGCAGTGACGAGAGCGCCTATGTCAAGGATACGGTGATGTGCTGGGCTGCAGCCAGTTCCAACATGATTCAGTACTGGCAGGACCAGTACGGAGATTACGTGGTGCAGGGAACGCCGAATGGCTACTCTACCAACAGTTTTGGTCAGCCGGACGGCACACGTTATTTGGCGGTGTACGAGACGTTCCTTTCAAATGCGCAGCAGGATAACAGCGGCTGGCATGAAACGGCGCTGAACTGGTGGTTCTCTGGAGAGGAGACCGAGCAGCTTGCAAATAAGGCTGGTTATGTTACCGCCGGGAATGCACCTGTAGTGGAGGCTGTGGACTTTTTCTATGGTGCATCCGTGGAGAAGTTGAAGGGTGTGCTGGATGCCGGATTTGCTGCCGGTGGACAGGCGGTGGGCCTGAACATTTGGCAGGAGTATCCCTCCGATTTCCTGCACAATTCCCGCTACCACGCCATCACCTGCTGGGGCTATGAGACTGATGCCGAAGGTAAGCTGACGGCGCTGTACCTGACGGATTCCGATGACCGGGAGTTTGGCGCGTTCCGCGCGGAGGTGGAAATGGGTAGTTTCTGGAATCCCGAGACTCAGGCGCAGGACGGTACCATGCCGGCACTGAACCTGGTGATGGATGAGAAGATGAACGGTTACGGAAGCGAGTTTGTGGTTGGTATTTGCCAAGCGACTACGCTTTCCACACCTGAGGCGATAGCCAAGCCTGCAGTGACAGAGTTTCAGCCCTTGACCGCCGGTGCTGTGGTGGAGGAAAACATCAAGCTCTCCGGCAGTACTGCTGTGCAAGGACGCGGTGTGTGCCTCGGTAATGGCCGCGACGCCATGATTGCCGCCGGCGAATCCGGTGCAGGGCTGATCCTGGAGGGTGGCTTCGAAGACGAACTGGGCGTAGAAGTGGGCCTGATGGTAGAAAAGGGGGCTATGCTCTCCCTGGACAACCTGAATGTGAGTTTCTACTTTGACGGCGGGGTTGACGTGAATGGCAAGGCCTATCTGCACAACGGGGAAGTGTTTGTGTGCGGCAATTTTGCCGTGGAGTCCGATGGAGCAGGCATCTACAACAGCGGTTACATGGAAATCAAGGACTGCAGCGAAGTGACGGTGGCGTCCAACCAGGCCCTGTTCATAGCCAACGGCGGTGCTATCTGCAACGAGGGTACGATGTCCATTCGCGGCAATGTCTCCGTGAACTTCTTGGAAAACTCCGCCTACTTGGGCGAGGGTGACGACATTTACAATGCCAAGGGCGCCGTGCTGAACATAGCTGACAACGAATCCGTGACTTTCATGAGCGGCTCTGACACCGTGGCAATCGCCAACCACGGTGTGGCCTACCTGGCTGCTAGCAAGGAACAGAGCTTCTTCATTGTGGGCTCCGATGTGGACAGCCGCGAGGGTACGCTTTACATCGGCATGGATTCTTCCGGTCGTGGCATGAATGGTGCCGTGTCTTTCATCAGCGGAGATTTCGGCACCTACACGGATGTGGCCGCCCGCCAGCCGGGTAAGGCTGCCGTGTTTACAGATGTAGTGCTGAATGCCTGCGGTGTGACCGGCAACGCTGACGGCAGCGTGGCCCATGCGAATATCTCCTCCTCTTCCACCTTCACATTCACGGATGTGGCTATGCAGGACGTGTGCGTGACCCTGCAGAGTGGCAATGTGGTGCTGGATGGCGTGCAGCTGCTGGCTGCCGGGAGCAACTTCACTTCTGCTGACGGTCAGATTGTGCTCACTGGTGGTACAAATATCGATCTGGCAGGGTTTGACTACGTACTGGCTGACGGCTGTGCCATGTACGACTTGTCCAGCGTTTTTGGCAGCAGCGTGGCTGATGGCAGCTCTTTTACTCTGAGCGGCTTTGCCAAGGCAGATTCCTACCAGGTGACCTGCGGCGATTCCTCCCTGTTTGCCGCTCTGTGCAAGGATCTGATGGTTGCCAATTCGCAGACAGCGCTGGAAGGCCCGCTGGTGGTAGATGCCCTGGAGTCCCCGGAGCTTGCCATGTCCGTGGAAAACCTGAAGGCAGCCGTGACCTTGGGCGGCGGTGTGGATGATGCCGAACGGGGCCGCACCCTGCTGACTCAGATGATGGAAAACGGTGCTGGCGGTAATGTGCTGGCCTCACTGCCGGAGGGGGGCGTGACCCTGTTGCCGGATGGCTTGGTAATGGAGGATGTCGATTTGACAGCCGTAACGGATGTCCCCCCCGGCCTGCAAGCCGTCGGCCTGGCTGAAAACGTCGCCGAGCAGTATATGCAAACGCTGGAAGCCGCCCGCAATTTGGCTGGCATGTACAATCCTGTGCTTGCTACTGCCGGGGCTGGTTTTACTGCCAATCCTACTGTTCCGGAACCCACAACCGGTACCATGGCCCTGCTTGCCTTGACTGGCCTGGCGGCACGCCGCCGAAGGAAGTAATAGTCAGTCCATAAAGCATAGAGAATTGACATAAGCGCCTGTGGCGTTTATTATGAAAGGAAGGTCCATCCGACGGCATGTCGGATGGGCCTTCTGCTGGTTTTAGCAGCGTATAAAAAGTAAGCATTTATGAGAATGATGAAGTGTGCTTTATGTTTTCCGATATAATATCAAAAAAAAAAATAATAGGAAACTGCTTGACGGAAAATACAGGATGGTGTATAAAGTGCGCCCGCACTACCTGCACTACCCCATCCCGCACCCTGTGAATACCCCTTACAGATACAATATAAAGAAAACAATAGACATATGAAGAGCGCATATCTTACGCTAATCGCTGCCGCCCTGGCGTCTGCTGCCCAGGCTGAGCAGATCTGGACCGCCGGCCTTACCTGCGATGCCTATGGCAACGTGTATGGCTGGACCGATACAAACAAGGACAACAAGTACGATGAAAGCGAGAGCGGCGACGGCCTGTATTGCTGGGCTTCCACCGCTACGAACGTCATCACATGGTGGCAGGAGCAGAACCCCATTGCCGCCGCACTGGCTGAGAAAGCCCCCCAGGGGCAGCAGGAGGTTTGGAACAACCTGCGCAACACTTTCCGCAATGATTCCGGCTCCGCCGGTGAGGCCATCGACTGGTTCTTCACGGGCTATCAACCCCAGCAGCCGGGTTTCCGCCCCGGCGCAGACAAGACTGGCGCCTATTACAGCGGTGTGGGCTACACCAACTACGACTGCACGCTGGTGGACCCGCGCTCATTCAAGGGAACCGGCTGGACTGAGCAGGATAACGACCTGGTGTGGAGCGCCGATTTGGAAGACCAGTCTGTGAATCAGGCCCTGCTGTTCTCCAACACGCTGCGAGGCTACCTGGAGAAGGGCTATGCCATTAGCCTGGGCGTGGCTGGCGGCTACATTCCCTACAAGCACGCGCTGATGCTGTGGGGTGCAGAGTTTGACGACAAGACGGGCCTGCTGACCACGATGTACGTGACGGATTCTGACGACGCCTCCGCCCGCGTGGGCGAGATGGGTCTGTTTGCGCTCAAGTGCCAGGAGGAGCTGGTGGAATACGGAATCGGCGAGTACATTGTGGGCCGCCAGACGGTGTTTGCTATTGACACAGACGTGAACAACGAGGCGATGCTTGAGGAGAACCCGGAGCTGGGCAGCCACCCGTGGAACTGGTATACTTGGAGCAATCTGGACCACGTCTATGATTTCACCGCCTTCAAGGCCGATTTCAATCTGAACGCCAATAAGCACACTATCTCCGCCGGCGAGACCGTGCTGGAGAACACGGAACTGGAAGGCCCCGTGGCGCTAGCCGGAGCCGGCGTGACAATTGGCAACGGCACGGGCCTGACCATCCTGATGGGGGCAGATGGCCTGACCCTGGACGGCATGGAGGATGAGGGCTGCTCCATCGGCCTGGCCGTGACGAAGAACGCCATGCTGGACCTGGGCTCCTTCTCCGCCTGCAATTTCTATGACGGCGGTTTCCGCAACGAGGGTACTGCATTCCTGCGCAACGGCGCTCTTCAGGTATGTAACAACTTCAGCGTCAACGAGGGTGCCGGCCTGAGCAACTACGGACGCCTGGAAATCCGCAACATGGATGAGGTGGTGGTGGCTGCCAATACCGCTATCGGCACGGCCAACGGCGGCGGCATCTACAACGAGGGTTCCCTGTCCATCCGCGAGAACTCCGAAGTGGTGTTCGCCTACAACTCCTCTGTGATGGGTGAGGGGCAGGACATCTTTAACGCAAAGGGCGGCACTGCCAGCGTGGCGAACAACTCCTCCGTGTTCTTCATGGGCGAAAACCAGTCCGACGCCATTGCCAACCGCGGTGACCTCTACCTGGCCGCAGGCAAGGAGCAGTACATGTACTTCATGGATTGCGGCATCGACAGTCTGGAAGGCACCGTGTACGTGGGTGCCGAGGCCACCGGCCGCACTGTGCGCAACGACGGTGCCATCAGCTTTGTGGACGGCATACTTGGCCTTCAGCAGATGGACCTGGCCATGCACGCCAAGGGCAAGCCCGCTGAATTCTCCAACGTGAAGATTGGCATCAACGGCATTCATGGTGCCGGCATGCTCCAGTCCTTTGTGAAGGGCGCTGCCATTACTGCAGAGCACGCCATTTCCCTGGCGGATGTGACCCTGCAGAATGTGACGGTGCAAGGTACAGGCTCCCTCACGCTTTCCCGTGCGGGTGTCGTGGCTGCGGGCAGCTCCTTCACCGTGCAGGATGGAGGCATCGTGCTGGATCGCATCGTTATCGACCTGACTGGCTGGACTGCAGCGACAGGTTCCACCTATGACCTGACCAGCCTCTTCACGGCAGATGCCGTGACCGGCACCTTCTCCGTGGCCGGTCTTGGCTCGGAGCTGGAAGGCTACACCTTTGTGTGCGGCAATGGCACCATGCGTGCCACGCTGCTGGGAGCCGCAGAGGGCCTGGACGTGTCTGCAGAGGAGGACGAGGCAGGCAAGCCTGCTGCCAAGCGGTTGGCGGGTAAGACAAGCGCCTCCAGTGATCGCTCCCTTACGGCCGCAAAGCCTGACGGTGCACAGGAAGAAGAGCAGCTTTCCGGCGCGGTGCTAGCGCTGGAGGTCCAGGCACCCGCAGCACCCGCCATTCAGGTGGTGGACCTGCTCAAGTCCATTGCCGAGACTCGCGCCGCTGCCGCCGCGACGGTGAACCGCACGGCAGACTTCATGCTTTCCACCGCAGTGAACCAGGCCAAGGCCGCAGCCTCCGGCAAGCATGGCGTGGCCGCTTTCTCTGCAGCGGGCGGCTCCAACCTGCGCTACAACACTGGCTCCAGTGTGCAGGGCAATGGTTTCAACCTGGCCGTTGGTGTGGCCAAGGCCTTTGACGGTCTGACCCTGGGTGTTGCTGGCGAGTACGCCACCACGGATTTCCGCAGCCATGCAGGAGGTATCTCCGCCCAGGGCGAGAACGCACTGTACGGTGGCGCGCTGCTGCTGGACTGGCAGGGCAAGGGCGGCTGGCACATGGAAGGCGCCGTGCGCATGGGACGCGTGTCCTCCGAGTACAACGGCCTGCTCAACACCAAGGATGATGCTGCCTACCAGGGTGTAACCATCGGTGCCGGCAAGTCTGTGACCCTGAGCGACTCCACCGCAATGGACCTGTATGCCCGCTACATGTTCTCCTACACCGCAGGTTCCATGGCCAAGGGTGAAGGTGCGGGCCTGCGATACGAGTCCGTGAGCTCCCACCGCTCTGTGCTGGGAGCCCGCGTAAACCACCAGTTGAGCGACAAGGTCACTGTGTATGCAGGTGCTGCCTGGATGCATGAGTACGCCGGTGACGCCGCTGTCTCCATTGACGGCATGAAGTCCCCGTCTCCCTCCCTGGAAGGTTCCTCCGGCATGCTGGAGGTCGGTACCATACTCGCCCCCTTCGGCAGCGAGCGCGTGCTGCTCAACCTGAACCTGAGCGGCTGGACCGGCGTGCAGCGTGGTATCTCCGGTGGTGCAGGTATCAGCGTGAGCTTCTAACACTTGGTTCGCAAGGTAATAAACGATACGCAACAAGGCCCCGTGCAGCTACGGCTGCACGGGGTTCTTCGGTACATCCGCCGTGATACGAGAACTATGGAGAAAGTCCACAAGGAGCCGTTGTGGAGCGGGAACACAGACCATCAGGGCAACGCAGATGATAGCTGTGCGGCACTTAGCGGCAGCCCAACTGGGGCGAGGATGGAGGGTGCGCACGAGGCAACTGCCGAGAGAGAGCGAATGATGCGCGGCAAAACGCATGAATCTGGGGGCTGGAAACGCAGCACCCATATTCGGTGGTGTGGGAGTAGGGGGCAAAAGCCCCCTACTCGATTTTCGTTATGGCGCAGAATGAAAAAAATGCCTATACACTCACCTGCCTTGCCGGACTCTCGTCCCGGTTCTGCCAGATGTCATGGAGCAGGTCAAAAAGGGCGGAGTTGTTTTCATGCTCCTGGAACAGGATGTGGAGCATGCCCGAGTCTCCCACCAGAATATCCTTGAGCTCCCAATCTCCGCTCTCATGGGTCCAGATTTCCTCGCTCATGAGCTTTTTCGCCCCTTTCCAGACCTGGAGGTGCAACCATTTCTCGGCATCACCGAAGAAGCCACTACTGATGGTGTGGACCGTATATTTCATTTTGTGTATTGGTAAGGATGTCACCCCTGCTGTAGGCTATAGCATCTGCCGAGGCATAAAGCTAGAGCGCACTTTAGCTTGTGGTGCGCGTGGTATACCTGAAATTGAAAACCACGTCAACACAATTCTTCGATTGGTCCTAAAAAAATCGAAAGCGCTCCGCTGTCTGGCAGGGAATAATCCACTCCATCGGGAGGGGCGATGTATACGTGTCTCCATCCGTTTGCATCGCATAGCGACCCGATGACGGAGTGGCTAAAAATGTTGGAGATATCTATGGCAATCAAGCTGTCCGTCCGGAGAGGCAGCGCGTAAAATAGCCCAGTTTTCTGTTTGACACGGTAGATGGAATCCTGTATAAGCTTGCGTCACGTCTTGAATCAATCCAAAAGACAAGTCCAATCCCGCCGTTAGACAATCACCTCCATCCCATGAAGCTTCATCTTCCTTCCGCTCTCCGAAAGGCCCTTCTCCTTGCCCTTGCCGCCGTGTCCGCCACGCTGGGAATCCAGACGGCTGCCGCCTCGCTGATATTCGACGGCGTAGGTATCCAGACCTACGCGGACTTCGGCCAGAACTGCGGCCGCTATGTGGCCGGTGAGGTGAACGACATGCTGAAAGCCATCCGACGCGAGGAGGGAGGCATTGTCATCCGTTATGAGGGAGGTGCTTGGAAGAATGCGACGTATACCATCTCCCTGGACCAGGGGATGATTGATTTCTCCAGTGCATCGACCAATCCGGTGGATACGGCCGTGGGCTACGGCTTCCTGGCAACGGTGGCGCACAACGGCGTGCTCTCTCCCACCTATTCGGGCCTTGAGGTGGGAGACAAAAATGCCATCCGCTACAACAGCATCGATTTCAGGCGTGGTTCCCCTTTCCACTTGGAATCCAATACGGACTACAAGATGGCACGCCTCAACAAGCTGGTGACGGATGTTCAGCCCTCTGAGTTCTATTCCGGTGCAGACCCGTCTTCGTTGAACGGCAAGTATCTCTACAGAACGGGTTCCGGTGCCATGGATTTGGCTTTGGTGGATGAGAACGGCAATTGGAGCGGTACCCAGTCGATGGATCTGCCGTACTCCTTCGCCACCGGCGGTATCGTCACCATCGAGTGGACCGATAATCCCACCCACAAGGGGGACCATGACGGCAACTTCGGTATCTTCCACCACTTCAACAACAATATCTATACCGAGATTACGGGTAAGGACTTTCGAACGAAAGAGCTGATAGCCACCCCCAACCCGCTGCCCTACCGTGTGCGAAGCGGTGATTCCGGCAGCCCCACCTGGGTGTATAATGAGGAAGCCGGTGCCTACCAGTACATTTCCTCCGGCCAGTCTGGCGGCACATACTTCTCCCAGGACCGCGGCGACCTCAAGTGGAGCGAGTACACCCTGACAAAGTTCAATGTGACACCGGATCTGGGCACCTCCACCGCCGCCCACACCATCACCATCAATCCCGTCACCGAAAAGGGAGACCTGATCAAGGGGGTTGGTGATGATGTGGAGATATCCACCATCCCGTACAGCGGAACTGTGAGCTACACGGATGCGGAAGGCAATAGCCAAAGTGCCAAGTATATCGGGATTCAGCAAGGAATGCACACCTGGCTGAACCTCGGCGAAATCAAGAATGATGTCAATTGGTTCAATTACGGCGACGAATATTTCAACGTATCCAGGTACACGACTGAGGGCAAGGATTTCTGCTTTGCAGATATGTTTGAGACAAACAGTCTGGTGTTCCGAGCCAAGGATTCCCAGACGTACAACGTGGAACTGGCCGCCGACGTGGACCTGGGCGTGGGTTTCGTGCAGTTTAGCAAGGCGGCTGACGTGGATGCCGCCAGTTTCAAGCTGCAGTCATCCCATCTTATTGAATCCGCAGGTTTTGCCATCGACAAGGGCGTGACCTTGGAACTGGACATGAAAGCGCCGGAAGAGCGCATGGTGGAATGGCGCAAGGCCGGCGCGGGCAACTTGAGAATCACCGGTTCCGGAGATACCAACGCCCTTTTGAACGTTGGCGGCAGCGGCACGGTCTCCCTGGAGCGCGAGGATGGTTATGCCGCCTACAACGTGCTGGCCAGCAGCGGCAGCACCCTGGTGGTTAAAGACCTGAAACAGGTGTACCGTGATGTCACCCTGGGTGCCGGCGGTGCCACGCTGGACCTCAACGGCAACAATTTCACTTGGAACAACGCTGCCACTCCAGACGGCAGCGGCTTCAAATCCCTGCACCTGCTGGTGGAGAAGGATGTGGTGACCAATAAGGCTTCCAAAGCCATCCAGATTACCATCAAAGATCCAGGAGAAGAGGCCTTTGTCGGCGCGTTCAAGGATACGGCCGAGGGAGCTATCAACGTGGTGTATGAGGGCAATCTGGATAACCCCTGGGTAATGAACACCGTGTTCACCGACCTCCAGAACAATGCTGCCAGCTCCTTCACCGTGCAGCAGGGCAGCGTGGTATTGCAGGGCATCAACACGGTCCACGCCAGGCAGTTGCTCGGCAGGCGCGTCGTGAATTATTTCGACTGGCACTATGCGGATGCCAAGATGGATGTGGTTGTTCAAGAAGGTGCAGAATTCACCTTGGGCAGCCATGCCCGCCTGAAGGGCGACGTAACCGTGGAGGATGGCGGCGTGTTCACCATGAAAGAGTACACCACCCACCAGCACGAGTACATGGAAGGTGGTGTGAACAAGGATGATACATATCAGTATCGTGAATATTTCGGTCTGCATGGCAACATCAACCTTAAAGGCGTGGACTCCATGTTCAATGTCCAGTTCTCCCCCCAGAACTACTACGAGGACACGGATTCCCAAAGCGTGTACGACGGCAAAATCACCGGTTCCGGCAGTATGATGGTTGACACCGCCGGTGGTTCCTTGAAACTCACCAATGACCAAAATGACTTTACCGGCTTCAAGGAATT
Source organism: uncultured Verrucomicrobiales bacterium (assembly GCA_937905985.1). Lineage (GTDB taxonomy): Bacteria > Verrucomicrobiota > Verrucomicrobiia > Verrucomicrobiales > Akkermansiaceae > Akkermansia. The sequence goes on from CALCWC010000010.1 coordinate 25,351, forward strand.
GATGAGGGGCACCCTGGTGGCGACTTCCAAGGCAGCGCTGGGCGATACCGCCAACGGGTGGGGATGGACAATCTATGAGGCCGGTGTGCTCCAAGTCACAGGCTCTGGTGTGGACGAGCTCCTGCGGGGCATTGATGGATCTTCCAACGGCGTGCTGGCCCTCACCCAGAACGAAACGGGCGGCACTCCCGACCTGAGCGGGCACCAAGACCTTATCATCGGTGCAGTGGGCAACATCCAGTTCGGCGATAAGGGCACGCAGGACGAATTGGCCTCCAACGACAACGGCGAGTGGCACCTGGGCGGCGGCGGCGGCAACCTGTACGTCAACTACAAGTTGAATGATGAGGACGGTGTGCTCGTGCTGGGCAACCAGTACACCACCGGCCGGGTGATTCTCACCAATGCGGGGAACAAATTTTCCCGCATTCAGCTGGTGGGTGGCGTAACCCTCTCCTATGATACGTTGGCGGCCTTGGGTGGCGCATTCCTGTCCCTCAACTATGGCAACCGCATCATGGGAGACGCCGATTTGATCGGTCAGTTGACTGAGGAATCCAACGGCGTTGTCCTGATTGACAACATGGCCACGGAGACGATACATCTGAGCGGCCATGGAGACTTGAGCCTGGCAGCGGACAAGAAGACAACCTTCACAGGCACCATCAACTTGGGAGACAACACCACCTACCACTTTGGCGGCGGCGCCGGGCACCTGATTCTGGATACCGTTTTGACAGACGTTTCCGATGTTGTAAAACGAGACATTGTGGTGGATGCCCAGTTCTATACGCCCCCATACTCGGATGACGAGGATTTCTCCAGTGCCGGGGTCGTGGAACTCAAAAGGGGTTCCCAGGCAACCGGTACCGTGACAGTGCAGGGATACGACGCAGCACAAATTCCCGATCCTGACGATCTCCTGTATATCTTGAGCCACTTCAGCACGGCCACGCTCCAGCTCAGTGTGGACAATGCGCTGGCGAATGCCGAATCCATCGTCTTGAAAGACGGCGGCTTTATCGATATCAACGGCACCAAACAGACATTCAAAAGTCTGCACAATGAATACCCGGATGAGGTTGTCTTTGGGGCGTACGGTGTGGTGGACTATTCTGAAAAGCAGAACGGCGAGCTGGTACTCAATGTCGAAGACGGAGACCTCTGGGATCCCCTTTTCTGCAACCTGGCTGTTCCCACGCTCACCAAGACCGGGGAAGGCGAGCTGATGATGGTGAACGTCAATGAGAGCTCCCTCTTCACCATCAAGGCCGGAACGGTGAATGTCTATGAAGGACAGGCCTTGAACTCCGGGGGTGTAACTCGCGTGGAGGGAACGGGCGTGCTGGATGTGTCGGAATTGGGGGAGGAGCTCAAAAACAAGACTATTGAGCTGAACAACGGCGGCACCATGCTGGTTGGGGCCGATGCCATTTCCGGCAGCATTTCCGTAAATGAGGGAACGGGCACTTTGAATGCTGTAGGTAACCCGGCTACCCTGAATGCCCTCATCAGCGCGGCGGAAAACGCCACCCTGGAGCTTCAAGGCAGCGGCTTTACTCTCAAGAAGGCCAAGAACAACGTCCAAGGTGGCACCATCGATCTGCAAGCCGCAAAACTTTCCCTGAACTGTGAGGGTGGGCTCTTCATCGGCGGCACGCTTCAGGTGAGCAGTAACGCCACCTTGGCTAATTCTACCGGGACGGACGATACTGTCCATGAGATATCCCGCCTGTACATGGTCAACAATGCCACCTTGGACATTACCGGCAACAAAAAGTCTCTCATCTGGAATATCCACCAGTTGGATGGAGCCGGCACCATCAACTGGAAGGCGGGTGACAGCAATGTGTCCAGCCTGAGATTGGATGGGGAAGGCTCGTTCTCGGGCACGTTGCAGGTGCAGGGCGGCGCATCCACACAAGACACTCCCAGCCTGCTGCTGGCCCATGACAGGGCTGCCCAGAACGCCACGGTTTCCCTGCAGGGAGCTTCCGCCTCGTCAGTTGCATCCATGGCTCTGGCTTCTGACAACATCAGGATTGGTGGCTTGAACGGCAATACGAACAGCGTGGTCTTTGCAGACGAATCCGCCAGTAACGTGACCCTGACCTCCACAGGTGCCGGAGAGTACACATACAGCGGAACCATCGGCTCTTCCTCCGCCATGAATCTTGTCATGGATGGAACGGGGTCCCAGACATACGCCGGTACGGTGCAAGCCTCCAATGTCGCGGCCTTGCAGGGCACTCTCAGCCTGCAGGGTGACCACATCTCCATTGCGGGAGACGTGACCGTGGCGCGCGGTGCCACGCTGACCGCGGAGAAGGGGCTCACGCTGAGTTCCGGTCAATACCTCTGCTCCTCCGGGGTTGAGGGAAGTTCCGGCATAGTGAATGGTGCGGTCAATTTCAGCGGCGGCGCCCTGAGCTTTGACGCCGCAGGACTGAACGCCCAAACAGCGGCCCTGGAGTTCACGGGCGGCGGCACCCACCAGAACAACATGGACGTGGTGTTCACCAGCACCAATTGCCTGACCGCCGGTTCCTCCCTGCTGCTGACGAGCGGCTATGATTGGAGCAACACCAACTTCACGGCCTCGCAACTCGAATATCTGGATGCCTCTTTCACCCGGAAGAACTCCGAACTGTGGGTCGAATTCACCCAAAAGGCGGGTAATGTCATTTGGGACGGCTCAAGCTCCCAACACACGTGGAGCACATCCCGATTTGGCCAACTTGCCTCCGGGCTTCAAGCTACGGATACGGCTGTCTTCAATGACTCTGCAGAGAGCCAGACCGTGCAGATGTCCGGCAATGTCACCGCCAAGGCCCTGCTGTTCGACAACAGCAAGGAATACACTGTGAACACCACCGGGGGCGCCAAGCTGTCAGCGGGACAGGTGAACCTGCAGGGCAGCGGTGATGTCACCCTGGGAGCCGGAGTCACCATCACCGGAGCGGCGAAAATTGCCGAGGGCAGCACCCTGGTCCTTCAGGATACGAACACCCTGGGTGCGGATGCCAAGGTGAACGGCGCCGGCACGCTGGCCGTTGACACCGATTCTTCCGCTTCCCTGGACGGGAAGTTGACACACATTGGCAGTGTGGAGGTGCGCAGCGGCACGCTGTCTGTGGGGCAGACCCTGAACGCAGACGATATGGTTGTCAGCAGCGACGCGGCACTGCATGCCACCACTGGAAGCATCCTTGCAAACAGTGCAACGGTGCATTCCTCCGGTACATTGAAGGTTACCATAGCCGGCACCGCGAACTTAGCCAATGCCGTGGAGGCCGGCGCGAATGGAGCTGCCGGTACATTCGTGAAGGATGGTGCCGGCACGCTCAAGGTGCAGAAATCCCTTGTTGTCGATTCCGTTCTGGTGAGTGCCGGTTCGTTGAGGGTAGAGAACGCCAAGGACGAGCCCAATGTTGTACGTGATTTCCTGACTACCACGCAGCAGGTGGAAGTGAGAAGCGGGGCCTCCGCCTACATCGGCGGCAATGCCTTTACGGTTGCCACTGACAACATAGGGACCGACATGGTTGTGGATGGCGGCACCCTGGAGCTCGCGATAGCCCAGAACACCACCAGGACAATTTCCGGCGACTTGACTGTGAAAAACGGCGGCACCTTGTACAAGGTAGACGGCGGCCTGATTTTGGGGGGTAAGACTACTTTTGCCGATGATGTAACGCTTCTCGGCAGTTGGGGCAAAGCCGGCACCATCTTCAATGGAAAGGTGGAAGGCTTTGGGCATGTGCAGCTTAGACGCCAAGCAAAGGACAATGCTGCAGAGCAGTTCACGTTCAACAATGGGACCAACACCTTCAGCGGCGAGATTGAGGCCACAGCCGGCACCAAGCTTGTGGCGGGCCACAAGACGGCCTTGGCAACGGCTTCCAACATCAATCTGAACGGCGGTAGCCTGGTGCTCGCGGCAAACGAGGTGGATGTGAAAAAACTGTCCGGCAACGGCGTTTTGGATATCAACGCCGCGGCAGGGCTTCCCTCCGCCACTCTGAATGTGGAGGAGGGCTATTTCAGCGGAACGGTGGAGGCCAATGTTTCCATCACCAAATCCGGCAATGGCAACTTCACGTTGTCGGGCGACACCTCTAAATCCAGTGGAACCCTGACTGTGAAGGCGGGTACGCTCACCCTGAACACCGCCACCTTGGGTACCCCGGAAACTATCGTATCCGGCGGCACCCTTGCCCTCACCAGCACCGTGGATACCATCAGCGGCAGCTTGACGGTCACCAACGGCGCCACGCTCAAGCTGGTGGAGCGGGATGCCCATGCCGTTTATGCGGGAGGCCTCACGTTGGACAGCGGCGCGATTCTGGATGTGACCGCCTTGAATATTTCCGCAGATCAATCTGCCTCCATCACGCTGATAAAGGGTGGCAACATTGCGTCTCCGGCAGACGTGACGGTCAATTTCGGTTCCGCTAAACCGGCATACTACGCTCTTGCCGTAGAAAACAACAACCTGATGCTCACCTTCGTTCGGCCCGCTCAAGATTTGATTTGGGATGGCAAGGCCAACTCAAACTGGACCAACGACCAGGGCGACAAGAACTGGCATGTGGCTGATGCCGCAGTCGGCAGTTCCGGCTTCGCATCTGGGGCAAACGTGCAGTTCAATACTGGCCATCATGAAGTTGACTTGGCTGACAACATCTCAGCCGGCAACATGAAGCTGGAGAGCGGTGCCAACGTGGCCATTAGCAATAAAGGCGATTACACGCAGGAGTTTGCCAATGTCACCATTGAAGAGGGGGCAAGCGTTAGCTTCGATGAGAATTGCTCCACCACTGTGAAGGGTTCCCTGGCGTTGGACGGAACTGTGACCAATGAGGGAAACATGACCATCACAGCAGGAACTGTTGCAAGCGGTGCCACGGGTGTTTTGGCTGGAAGCGGCACAACTGAACTGACTGGAACCATTGCAAACGAGGGAACCGTAGTGCTGGACGAAGCCAACCTCATCGGCGGTGGCGCAGACGCCGCCATTACGGGGAATGTAGTCATCGATGGCGGTACGTTGAGCGGCACGATGGAACTCGGGTCTAAGAGCTCGAAGATTACTGTTGCAAACGTGTTCACATTAGACTCTGAAGCAGACTATACGCTTTTGGGCGATTTAGTGCTGGATGCCTTGGACCCGGTTGATATATCCTACCTAGGTGCCGAAAAGGATGCGGATAATAACGGCTTTATCGTATCTGCTGAAGTGAGGGCATACACCGGGACAACAGGTTTAGCAAAAACACTTACTTTTGCTAATGGAGCCGACGCTACATACAAAGGTGCATCAGGCACCTTTGAAAATGGTCTCTTGACATGTTCAGATCTTACCACATTCCATGTGAATGTTGAAAGCCCGGAAAAAGAGACATATACCTCTGCTATGTCTAATGCCGCAGCATACGGGTTTGATGACCAATTCAAGAACGTGCGACTTGCCGCCGGCACTGGCTTCGAGCTGAACTCTGAAGGTGCGGCGCTTGACAAAGTGACCGTGGATGAGGGCGAAGAATCGGCCGTACTGGCTATTACCGAGAGTGCATCCGTAGGTGCTGTGGAAATGGGGGCTGACTTTGCCATTACGGGCAATAGTGATAAGGCTCTACAAATCGGCTCAGTGCAGGCGGGGGCTTCGGAAACCCTCACAGTGAATGGCCCTACAGTCACAGTTGCCGGTGACATGGGCAACTTCCACGGCTCCATTGACGTGGAGTCAGGCGTGCTCAACATCATGAACGCCGCAAGCGTGAACGTGCGGGATATCACCATTAACAACGCCACCCTGGGCGTGTACAAGGGCGCAGAGGCCCCGGATATTCCCGTTACGGAGAATGAGGGCACGCTGACCATCAAGGACACCCAGAGGCTCACCGCCAAGGGAGCGGGGGCCAGGCTGAACGCCAATCTGGTGATGGAATCCGGCTCCACGCTGGATGTCCGCGGCACGGGCGGCTCCGGCCTGCTGATGGGCAGCGAGGTCACGCTCAGCAAGGGCATGACGCTCAGCGACTACTCCGGCGACTGGGCTTCCTGGGAGGTCGGCACCACCTACACGCTCTTCACCGGGGTGGACGGCCTAGACATCGGCAACGGCGTCACCACCGGAACCATGGACTACACCCAGTTGGTGGACGCCAAGGAGTACTTTGACAACATCCAGGAGTCCAACCGCTACTTCCTGTGCTACGGCGGTGCACCGTCTCAGGATGCCGTGGGTGTGTTTACCTCCGCGAACGACGGCTCCAACGTGGGCATGGTGTACATCATGGCTATGCCGGAACCGACGACATCCACGCTTTCCCTGTTGGCCCTGTTGGCCCTGGCCGCCCGCAGGCGGAGGAAGTAAGCGGACCTTACTGGTAGTTGATTCCCGCCCCGCTTGGCATGCTGCCTGGCGGGGCGCTTTTTTGCGCTCCTAGTCCTCATTCCGGGGGCGGGCAGCCATGGTAAAAATGTGGCAAAATGGGGCCATATTCGGTTTGACTAGGTAGGTGGAATCCTATACAATTCTGCGACACGATTTGAATCAATCCAAAAGACAAGTCGAGCCCCGCTGTTAGACACTAATCGCCGTCCGCACGCTAGAAACAATCATCTCCATCCCATGAAGCTTCATCTTCCTTCCACTCTCCGAAAGGCTCTCCTTCTCAGCTTGAGTACGCTTGCCTTCTTCTCCCAAACCGTGCAGGCAGGCACATTGCACAGTCAAGCCACCCTGCAAACCTACACGGATTTCGGGCAGAACATGGGGCGTTACGTGACGGGTTCCCGTGTGAATGCGCTGCTTGCCGCAATTCGTGAAAAGGAGGGTATCACCATCACTTATACGGATGGCCGCGCGCCCTACCGCTTGGTGACGAATCAGATGATTAGTTTCGACGGCCAGACAAACGAAGGCGCTTTCACCGCCATCGGCTACAATTTCCTGGCTTCTGTGCAGCACAACGGCACACCCAATCCCACCTTCACCAGTCAGGAACTTCCCGCCAACAACTCTGTGCGTTACACGGGTATCGAATACCGATCCTCCAGCATTTTCATCAACACACCGGACACGGACTACAAGATTACCCGCCTCTCCAAGGTGATAACGGATGCCCAAACCTCTGCCGTGTATACAGGAGAGGTGCCCCGTGACACTCTGCTCTACCGCGCCGGCGCGGGTGTCATGGCGGTCCGCAACACGGACGGCTCGGTCAACGTCATATATGACGCATACGCGTATATCACGGGCGGTATTGCGAGGACGGACGGCATGGGTGTGGTTGGGGAATCCGGCGACAGCCGGGCCCTCTCCACGCACTTCAACTTTTCGGCTGCGGGCATCAGTGACCTGAACCCCCTTCCTTTCAGCGGCGACAGCGGCGATTCCGGCAGCCCGGTATGGATTTGGAACGAGGAAACGAGCCAATACGAATACCTGGTTGCCGCGCAGGCCGTGAACGGAACCTACGGCAGGGGCACCAACACCTACTGCAAAGGTGCTCCCGAATGGTCTGTGGAGACCATGGACTCCTACAGCCGGGAAGTCGCCATGGATGAGGGAACCGGCATCGTGCATATCGGAGCCGTCACCACCCAGGGGGAAACGCTGACAGACACTGCCGGCCGAGTGGGCGAGCAGTGGAGCGGCGTGGTCACGAATGCAGCCGGGCAAACTCTCACCTCCTTCCAGGGCGTTCACAGCGGTATCAACACATGGATGTCGCTCACTCCGGAAATCAACAAGGACAACTGGTACGCGTACGGGGATGCCTACCTGAACGCAGGAGACGCTGTTTCCGAAACGAAGGCACTCTCCAAGGCCTCGCTGTTCTGCACACAAAATCTGGTTTTCAATTCCTCTGCGGCGCAGAACAACATTGAAATTGCAGATGCCGGTGTGGATTTGGGTGTGGGCTATGCCCGCTTTTCCCGAGCGAATGACGCGGGGGACACCGTTCACTACAGCATCAGCGGCGGCATGTTCAACCATGCGGGCTATGTGGTGGACGAAGGAGTGGAAGTTCACCTGAAGCAAGCCAACACAGATGCCGATTATGTGCGCGAGTGGCGCAAGGTGGGTGAGGGTGACCTGCATATAGAAGGTGCCGGCAACAACCAAGTGGTGCTGAATGTAGGCGGCACCGGCAGCGTGTACCTGAATGAAAATGGCACCAACGCATACGCTGCATACAATGTGCTGGCCAACACCGGCGCAACCGTGGTGTTGCAGGGCGGCGTGAACCAGATTGCCCGCGACTTCACCTTTGGCAACGGCGGTGGCAAGCTGGACCTCTACGGCCACAGCATGACCTGGGACAACAGCGAGACGGATGTTTCTGCAGACGGTTTCACCATACACGCCCTGACGGAAGAGGCCGTCATTACCAACTCCTCGGCTACGGCTGTCACCCTGACTGTAGAAAAGCCGGAGGCCGTATTCCTGGGTTCCTTCCAAGACCAAAAGAATACCGGGGGCCTGAACATCATCTACACCGGCACGGACAAGTGGACTCTCAACACCATTGCCACGCATCTTTCCAACAGCGGGAAGAGCAGCTTCACCGTGCAGCAGGGGTCCGTGGAGCTGGCGGGCACCAACACCAAGCACGCCATGGGCTCTATTGACGGGCGCAGCACCAGGCGGCTGGAGAATCCCAATGACTGGCACTATGCCGATGCCTCGATGAAGGTTGTGGTGGAGAATGGTGCGGCGTTCACGCTCGGCTCCCATGCGCGCCTCACAGGCAGCGTGATGATGAAGGGAGGTTCCACCCTCACCATAAACGAGGGTGTTCGCCACACGTACGAATATGTGGAGGGTGCCCAGGTCCTGGAGGACGTTACCTCTGAATTTTATCGCGGCTTCTATGGCTTGCACGGCAACATCATAGCTGAAACCGGCACCACCATCCGCTTCCTTTATTCCGAGGGAACGGATGCAGAGCAGGTGTATACCGGCAATATACAAGGCTACGCCGATGTTGAGATGAATCTCGGCGGCAGCGGCGCGATCCTCCGGCTCACCGGCACCAATGCCTTTTCCGGCACCAAGAGCTTGGCCGGTGGCGGCCTTGTGTCGGACAACGGATTGGCCGGCCTTGGTCGCGTGACCGGGCAGGAAAACGCCTGGCATGTAGCGGAGGATGCATTTATTGCCGCCAAGGGAGCGGATGCCGCGGCGTTGTTGGGGATGCTCCGCAAAGACAGCACGGGAACGTTGGCTCTCGCCCAAAATCAGGAAACCCTCCTGGATTTGCAGGCCAAAGGCTATACCCATCTCATCATCGGCGCCCTGGCAGGAGAGGAGGTCCACTATGGAACAGCGGGTGCCACCTTGCGCGCCGTCAACAGTGACGGCCAGGACCGCTGGCTGCTGGGCGGCGGCGGCGGCAACCTGATTGTGGACGCCAGCCTTCAGAATGCCTCCGGCGAATTGCTGCTGGGCAATGAACACACAACCGGCAAGGTGACTCTCACCAACACGGCCAACAGCATTGGAACCATTACCTTTGCCGGTCAGGTGACCCTGGAGTACACCGATGAGGCCGCCCTGGGCGGAGCCACGGTGGATTTGAATTACACCAACCGCCTGCTTTTGCTTACCACGGGAGGCCTGGGGCAAGTGAGAGCATCCTCCACGGGTGTGATTCTCATGGATAAACTGGGCGACGTGGAGCTGGATATGAGCAACCATCCCGGCCTGTACATCGGCAGCGCCGGGTCCATGGAGCTGAATAGCACTCCCACGCTGGCGGCGGGCGCGTCCTATCGTTTCGGCGGCATCTCCGGCACGCTGAAGCTCAACGCTGCGCTGGAGAACCAGAACGGCCACGCCACCGGGCTCTCCGTGGATGCCCAGACCTTCTCCGGCGGCGTGCTGGAGCTTGCGCAGGCCGCCACCATTACCGGGGCTGTGGACGTGCGCGGCTATGACACGCAGCTGATGCCGGAAACCATGCCGCGCAAGGGCGACATCACCCTGAAACTGGACGAAAACGACAGCTTGGCCACAGCCAGCGGCGTCTCCCTGGGAGTGGGCGGGTGCATTGACATTAACGGCACGGTCCAGACCTTGCACAACTTGACCATGGCGCAGGGTTCCACGCTGATAGACGGGTCTGCCGAGCGCAGCGGCAACCTGGTGGTAGACGTGGCAAGCGGGCAGACCACCAACCTGGAGGGCAGCATGAACGTGAGCAACCTCACCAAGACCGGGCAGGGAGAGATGGTGCTCTCAGGGGCCAACAGCTGCGGCACCTTCACCATCAACGAAGGAACAGTCTCATTGGCAAGCACCGATGCGCTCGGCGCGGACGGGGTCACCATCATCACCCAAAACGGCACGCTGAACACAGTGAATGCTGCCGTCAACCACTCCATCAGGATAGATGGCGGCACCATGGTGGTGGGCAACAAAAATGTGAGCGGCTCCATCTCGGTGGAAGCGGATGGCAGGGGTGCCGTGCGTCAGCAAGGTGCCGGCGACATCACCACCGCCATCAGCTCCTCCATCGATGTGGGCAGCGGCGGCACGCTGGAATTGAACGGCTCCCGATACACCCTGACCAACACGGCCATCAACATGGCAGAGGGCGCGGGCACCATCTCTGTGCTGGCCAAGCAGCTGAACCTCAACAACACTGAGGTCATTGACGTTGGCGGCACGCTGAGCTTCGACTCGGCCGACAACCAGACACTCAACAGCAACCGCAGCGGTAACAACGGCATCCGCAACATCGCCCATTTGCACATTGGCGGTGGCGTAGACAAGGAACTGCATCTGGACGAGGTGACTTGGAACACCATCTGGAACATCGGCAAACTGACGGGTGAGGGCAAGCTGGTGTGGGATTCCGACACGACACACTGGTTCTCCACCCGCCTGATTCTGAGCGGGGAAAACACGTTCAACGGCAGCATTATCGCCAACCGCAATAATTCCGGCAGCCAGGTGCGCCCCTATGCCACTCACTTGGAGCTGGCCAACGATGGCGCGGCCAAAGCGGCACATGTCCAATTGAAGGGTGCAGACGACAACGACTACATGGGGCTTGCCATCAACACGGACAACGCCTCCATGCTCAGCCTGGAAGGCAACAGGTACACCGTGATGTACGCTGCTCCCTCCGTTGCCGGTATCGGAAAGCAGCAGGGAGAGCCCGACAGCACACCCGGCGGGCTGGATATAAAGCCGGTCTCCACACGCAACGCCACTCTCACCATTACGGGCGACAAGACTGCCACATTCAGCGGTGATGTGCAGGGCGGAGAAGACGGCTTGGGTCTGAGCATTGTCAAATCCGGTTCGGGCACGCAGACATTTGACGGTTCCTCCGTGACCTTCAACGATGTATCCGTTCTGGGAGGCACGTTGAACCTGAATTCCACCGAGCTGACCGTGAACGGCAACCTATCCCTTGTGCGGGGAACCACCCTCTCCATGTCCAAGCCGTACACGCTGGGCAGCGGCAAGGTGCTTGACGTGACCGGCAACGCGGATGCATCCGCCCGGCTCTCCACCACGCTTGCGTTGGATGGCGGCCTTATCCACCTCTCCGGCGAGGCCCTTGACGCCGCCACCGCCACGCTGGCCCTGGGCTCCGTGAGCGGCAGCAATGTCAACGTGATGTTCTCGAACACTTCATCCATCGAGACGGGCAAGAAGTATTGGCTTGCAGACCAGAATTGGACCGGAGTGACGGTGAACACTCCCGGCGTGGAATACTTGAGCGTGAATTTCGAGACAACGAATGCCGGCCTGTACGCCACCTTCTCCATAGCGGAGAATACATCCATTTGGAACGGCTCCGACTCCCAGCACAATTGGACGACCAGCCAATTCAGCTCCGAACAGATAGCGTTCACAAGCTCCAGGGATGCGGCGTTTACGGACAAGGCATCCAATAAGAACGTGGTGATAGACGGCAGCATCAACGCCGCAGAGCTCATTTTCGACTCCAGCGGCGAGTACACCTTCTCCGGCAACGGCAGCGTGCAGGCCACATCCCTGCTTCACAAGGGAACCGGCAGCACAGATCTTGGAGGCAAGGTGAGCATTGCCGGCACTGCCACCGTATCTGCGGGCACGCTCACCATGAACACCACGGACAGCGCGCAGGGCGTGGAGCTGGGTGAAAACGCCACGCTGCGCCTTACTGCCGCCAACATCACAACGGGTGACATCACCGGTGCCGGCACCGTTTCCCTTGCCGCAGGAAAGTCGGTTACCGCCGATCTTCCTACTATCGGCGAAGCTGGAATCGGCAGCCTGATACTGGAATCAGGCAGGTATTATCCCACCTCCTCCCTGAACGTCAAGGATTCCCTGTGGCTGATGGAGGATGCCTCTCTCACCACGGGTAATGGCCGTGTTCTTCAAGATGGCGGCATTGTTCATTTGGCGGGCAACCTTGTACTGGATACCAAGAACGGCAACACAACCCTTTCCAATGCTGTTGCAGGTATCGGCGATGCAACAGGAATCATTACCAAGCAGAGCTCTGGCACATTGACAGTGGCTGCTGACATTACGGCTTCGTCGTTCTGGATTATGTCCGGCTCAGTTGCTGTTAAAGAAGACGCCTCTCTCAATGTGGGGTCGGTTGACCTTGTAATGAGATCCAGCATGGAGATTCGCAGGAGGGCTGATACACAGCAACACCTCGGCACCATGCAGATGGATTTGTCCACTACCTTTACCCTGAACAGCGTGGAACAGCCTTCAACAGCATTGATTGTGGATGAATTGAAGCTTCTCAAAACTAGTGCCACGGTGAAGCAGCAGAACAATGCCGGGGCTCTGGTCATTCGCGCCTTGAGCGGTGGCAAAACGTCTCCGACTGAGCTCAATTTGGTCAATGAGGCGAATTCCACCAAGGTTGCGCTTTTTGAATTGGGTGGCGCAGACAAAGCTGCCGACTTTAATGGGAAAATCACCCTTACCAGCACGAACGGCGGGAACCAAAGATCGGCCGTGGTGGTGCTGGACGATGCCAATGTGGCTGCCAACGCGGTAGTTGACCTGGCATCCGCCGCTTCTTCCTCTGCCCTGTTGGGGCTGGGAATCAATGCTCAGCAGGTGCAGGTGGCGGGTCTTGCCAGCGGTGCCGAATTGGGGCGTCGCGCCAGCGTGTTCTCCGGCACCCCGGGCATTAACGCGGATACACCCAGCTCCTTTGATGGAGACGGTGTTACCAGGGAGTTGCTCATCACTACCGCCAGTGGAGCGGTGCATGCCTTTAACGGGCGTGTGGGCATGAACCTGGACCTGGTGTTGGACGGCCAGGGCACCCAGCGTTTCCTGGGTGACATGTCTGACTTCAATGCCAAGTTGACGCTGCGCGGCGGCACGTTGGAACTCGGCCAAAACAGCATAGGTGCAGCCTCCTCCGTCGGCTTCGATGCCGAACTGGCTGGCGGCACCCTGCGCCTTTCCGGCGGCTCCATCAATCTGGGAGAGGGCACATTGTCCCTCACTGCGCCTACCACCATCGACATGACGGAGGCGGGAGAGTACCTTTACCAAGACGGAAACGATCTCGAAAACGGCTTCCACACCATGGCGGTTATCAAATCCGGCAACCTGGTGGGAAACAGCGACTCCATCATCAAGCAGGGAGTTTTGAGCAACAAGGAGCTCATGATTCTCTCCACCGGAGTGTACGCATTGGACCCCGCTGAACGGATGACCTATTTTGTCAACACGGAAGCCGGCTATGCGGCCTCCGGTCCCGGGGCTGCGTATGAGGGGGCCACCTCCCTGGTGCTCAACACCGCTTCCGCCGTGCTCAACCTGCAGTCCAACCTGAGCGAAACCGCCACAGGCGGCATTGAGACCCGGGCAGCCGGCGGCAGGGTGAACCTGGGTGAGGACGTGGTGCTGGACAATGCAGCCCTGCATGACAGCCAGGATGTCACCCTGGGAGGCGGCGGCACCTACCGGGTGGCGGTGCTTGCCAACGGCACGAACACCACCCTCGGCCAGCAGGGGCATGTTTCCCTTTCCGATGACTGGAACGGCACCGTGGAGCTGCAGGGTGATGGCGGCAGCCAATCCCGACTTCTTCTGGAGACTTACGGCAACAGCCAATCCACAATCAAGCTGACCGGGAACGCGGGCAGCCTGACCGACAATGCCACGATTAATGCGAAATTGCTGCTGGCGGATTCCGCCACGCAATCCGCCCTCACCATCGTGAACAATGGGGGCAGCGCAACCTTCAACGGTGCCATCGGCGGCAGCGGCTCCATCAAGGTGAATTCCTCCGGCGACTTCACATACAAGTTCCACGGGAACCTCAACGAGTGGACCGGCGCGTTCATCAATGCAGACGGCAATACCAGCCTCTACTTCTTGAAGGGCGTTTCCGATGTGGCCGCCGGTATCGCGAAAGAATCCGGCCACGGGGGCTCCGTTGCAATCCATGTGGGTGAAAACGGCGCTGAAGGGGCAAACGTGACCTTCCGCAAGTCTGTGGTGGCAGACGCCCTCGCCATCGAGGCCAATTCCTCTGCCACCTTCACCAACTCGGCTACCATTGCCGGGGCGGTCACGGCCTCCGGCACCCTCGCCGTGGCAAACGGCGGCACGCTCACCCTGCAGGGCAACGGCGGTTCCTCTACCGTCAGCGGCAACATTGAAGTGCGCTCCGGCGGCGCGCTCGCCATCAACGGCACCCTGGCCGGAGGGGCCGCGGTGCTGCTGGATGGCGGAACGTTGGATCTCACGGGGCTCACGGGAGCCGTGCAGTTCCGTTCCCTGAATACCAGCGGGAATTCCTGCATTGCGCTGGGCACGGAGCAGTGGCTCAGCACAACCGGGGCCCTCTCGCTCACTGGCAATACCACCTTGGATCTGACCAGCCTCACCATCACGGATGACAAGTCCACCTATGTGCTGGCCACGGGGCAATCCGTCACCCTCGGAAACGGGGTGGACTTCACGCTTGCAGAGAGATACGACAAGGAGCTTGCCCACCTGAGCGTGATGGACGGCAACAGTCTGGTGCTCATTATGTCTGCCGACATGCAAAGCCTGGTTTGGAAGGGCGGCGATGGCCTGTGGACGACGGATTCCACCCAGACTCCCTGGCACTTGTTCGGCACCCAAACGGACACCGCCTTCCAAAATGGCGACAAAGTGACCTTTGCAGCATCCACCGGGGACAACACCGCCACCTTGGGCGATTCCGTGAGTCCCTTCTCCCTCACCATGGAGTCGGGGGCGGATACAACCATCAACCTCAACGGCAAGACTCTTTCCAACGGCGACATGGAGCTCGGCAGCGGAAGCTCGCTCACCGTGAGCGGCAACGATGGCACATTGAACAACTCCGGCTCGCTCAACATGAACGCGGGGTCCCGCCTGGTCATCGACAACGCCGGCGCAGATGTTGACCTGGGTGATGTTTCCTTGGGAAGCGAGGCATCGCTGGATGTGCTTGCCGCCGGGTCGGTAAAGGCCCAGTCGGTGTGCGTGGCCGACGCTGTGAATGCCACCATCCGGCTGGAAAAGGACATGACCGTTGCGGCAGAAGGAGGTCAGGCTGCCACCTCCGGTGCCCTTTACACGGCGGCTGCCGAGCATACCCTGAGCATTCTTTCGGAGGGGGAGGCAGGCACCCTCACCGTTGACAAGTTCGACATCGCCAACAATCAAACCGCCGTTTCATTGCAGAACGCCACCCTCAACGTGCAGGGCGCGGCTACCGTCGGCACCCTGGTCACAGGCTGCACCACGGACAGCGGCATCGTGACCGTTGGGGACGGTGCCACGCTCAACCTCAATGGCGGCGTGAACTGGAACAAGGCGGATGGTGCCAATACCGACGTGGTGGATGTGACCATCCAGCAAGGCGGCACGCTCAACGTCAACGCAGGAAAAGCCAACACCCTGAACGACGTTACCGTGGAAGACGGCGGCTCCCTCCACTTTGCAGACGGGACTCTCACCACTATCCGCGGCACTCTCACATTGGCCGAGGCCATTGACAACGCCGGCATCATCGACTTTGCCGGGCGGGAAATGAGCATTGCCCTGGACCCCGCCTTTGAAGCGCAAGCAGCCGGATACACGGACATCCATGGCGTGGAGGGTGACAACGGCTTCCACCACACCGCCGGCGGCACCGTCATCTCCAATGCTGACTCCGGCAACTTCATCAACGCCGATGATGTGCAAGTGTCGTTCGGAGGGGAGGTCTACGAGCTGCGTGCAGACGGCACATTTGGCAATGACTACAATCGTTCCGAATACCACGTGCGCAGCGGCTCCGTGAGTTACGCGGAGCTGGCGGAGTCCCCCACCATCACCACCATTGCCGTATCCGGTAACGGCACGCTCAACTTGGACACCGAGCTTGCACCCGGCATGGCAATCTCTGCCACGGGCGGCACGGTCAACATCGATGGCGGCGTCACCCTGCAGGCTCCCTCACTCACCGCAAGCGCCCCCACCACGCTGGGCGGCAGCGGCACCTACGAGCTGAACAATGCCAACGGCATGCCGGAGAACGTGCAGCTCGCCGAGGGAGCCTGGACCGGCACGGTTTGCTTCACGGGTACATCCAATGCGTTCGACCCGACAGGCTCCTGGGTGGGCGAGGGCTCGTCCGCCTCCACGGTGGAATTGAGCGACTGGAGCGGTTCCCTTGCGAACGGGAGCGCGGAAATCGGTGCCAAGGTGCTGCTCTCCGGCTATCTCCAGCTTTCCGAGGAGAATGAAGCCTCCCTTGCCTTCACCAACACCGTCAGCGGTGATGAACGAGTCTTCCTCGTCCACAACGGCCCGGGCAAACTCAACCTCTCCTTCACGGGAGGGGATGTGGCCTGGTCCGGCACGTTCGGCAATACCGGCGGCACTGCGGAACTCACCTATCAAAACGTGGCTTGCGCGAACAACGGCATTTATGCCTTGGACGGCATGGTTGTGCTGCATTTGGATGATGTGGCCGCTTTCAACGGCGCCTTAGTCAATGTATCCAAGCTTTATGTGAGCGGCAACTCCGCCCTGAACAGCGACAGCAGCTTGTTGGCGCTGGATATCGCCCAGAATGCCGTCTTCACCATCGGCGGCAACATCACCGTCGCAGGCGCCGCCTCCATCGGCTCCGGTGCCCGTGTGGATGTCGAGAGTGACGCCACGCTGCGCCTGACGCATGCGAACACCGCCGCAGCGGTCATCAAGGCTGCCACCGGTTCCGGTGAGATTGTCCTCGGTGCGAACACCACGCTGGCCGACGGCGTGACCACTGCCGCCACCGGAAAGCTCACGGTTGGCTCCAATGCCACGCTGACCATCGGCACGGGCGACGGCCAGAACAACAACCTGAGCTCCTTCTCCGGCGTGGAGCTGGACGGCGGCAATATCTACTGGAACAGCGCCGGCGCCACTGCAGGAAATGTCAGCCTGAATGGGCTGTCCACCACCTCCAAGGGCGGCACCTTCCAGATATTCGATATCAACGGCAATCCCATTGTGCTGGGCGGCACCACCACGCTCAACGGCAACCTCACGCTGGAGAACGGCAACTGGGGCAACGGCCTGACCATCCAGAAGCTCACTGGCACTGGCTCCCTGAACGCCACCAGCACTGGCTCAACCGATTCGTTCACCCTCGCCATCAATTCCATCGAGAACTTCTCCGGCGGCATCAGCATCGCCAATCCCAAGACCACGCTCAACGCCAACTTGGGCGATGGCGTGAAGCTGGCCTACCTCACCCTGGACGCAGGCACCGCCAACATCAAGGGTGACCTCTCCGCCCGCGCGCTCAACGGAACGGGCAGCGGCAACCTCCACCTGGATACCGTGACGCTGGACGTGGCTGTCGACAGCTCCTACTCCGGCACCCTGTCCATCGGCGGCAAGTTGGTGAAGGACGGCCTTGCCAAGCAAACCCTTACCGTGGGCACGGAGGAAAATCCGTTCCTGATGAACGAGGTGTACGACCTGAACGCAGGCACGCTGGCGCTTGCGGGTCATATCGAGCTGAAGCAAGACGCCTTCATTCCCGCCGGCTCCATATTCTTGGACACGAATGGCGATAAGCACGAGCTGGGGACAGACAGCGGCTACCAGATTGCCAAGGGTGATGTCACCGTGGTGAACGTGAAGTCCGGTGCCACGCTGGATGTCAGCGGCGCCAACTTCACCTACAACGGCCAGAATGTAACGGTGAACGAACATGGCGTCTTTACCGTGCAGGAGCAGGAGACCGCCTATGAGACCTACTACGTCTTCACAGACACCACTGTACTGTCGGAAGTGCAGGCGAAGTCGGCAAGCATGGGAGAGACATTGACAGACCTCTACCTGCAGGAGAACGGCTCGCTCAATGCCGCCGGCGCGTCCAAGCTCGCCACGCTCCATGTGAAGGACACCGCCCCGGAGGGCGATGTGGCCAACCTGAACGGGGCGGCTTCCGTGGGCAACCTCACCGGCAGGGGCATCCTCAGCGTCAACGACACGCTCAATGCCGACACCTTGGCCGCGGATGGCGCCGCCACCCTCACCCTTGCGGGTAACGGAACCGCCACCATCGGCTCCTTGGTTAACGGAGGAACGGGCTCCCTGGTGTTCAGCGGGGCTTCCGCCACCATCGGCGGCAACAGCACCTACGCCGGAAACATTACCATAGCCGGCACAGTGAAGGTGACCGGCGAGGGCTCCCTGGGCAGCATGGACGCATCCCTGCACACCATCACGATTGCCCATGGCGGCATTCTGGACGTGAACGGCCACGAGGGCACCAAGCAGGGCTCCCTGGACGGCTACACGGTGGTGTTTGCGGGAGGCACGCTCACCAACACGGGTACGGACAAGGGCTCCAGCCAGCGCCAGTACGTGACCCACGCCACGCTGACCGCGGATTCCACCATCAATGCTCAGAGGGAGTTCGGTATCACCGGCAGCGACTATGCCGCCACCAGCCTGGATTTGGGAGACTACACCCTGGAGAAGACCGGCGGCAACACCTTCTGGCTCTCCAAGACCACCGTCACAGGCTCCGGCAGTATCAAGGTCACACAGGGAACCCTGGCCTTCCAGCAGGGCGGCACCTACGCCGCCAACATCGAGCTGGCCGGCGGCAATGTTTCCGGTCCTCTGAACCTCGGTGGTGACGTCTCCGTCTCCGCCAGCGCAAACGCCAGTATGGGCGAGGTCAACCTGAACGGCCATGACCTCAACGTAGAGGTGAGCGACAGCAAGTCTCTGACAGTGACGGGGGCGCTCAGCGGCAACGGCAACCTCACGGCTTCCGGTGAGGGAACCAAGACCTTCTCCGGCAGCACGGCGGGCTTCAGCGGCTCCATCGATGTCCAGGCGGGTATCATGGATATTATGAACGCTGCCAGCGTGAACGTGCAGGATGTCACCATCGGCGACAACGGCACCCTAGGCGTGTACAGCAACGGCACGGTTGCGGAAGCGAACGAGGGTACCGTCACCATTCGCGACACCAAGACGCTCACCGCTGGCAAGGATGCTACGCTCAACGCCAATCTGGTGATGGAATCCGGCTCCACGCTGGATGTCCGCGGCACGGGCGGCTCCGGCCTGCTGATGGGCAGCGAGGTCACGCTCAGCAAGGGCATGACGCTCAGCGACTACTCCGGCGACTGGGCTTCCTGGGAGGTCGGCACCACCTACACGCTCTTCACCGGGGTGGACGGCCTAGACATCGGCAACGGCGTCACCACCGGAACCATGGACTACACCCAGTTGGTGGACGCCAAGGAGTACTTTGACAACATCCAGGAGTCCAACCGCTACTTCCTGTGCTACGGCGGTGCACCGTCTCAGGATGCCGTGGGTGTGTTTACCTCCGCGAACGACGGCTCCAACGTGGGCATGGTGTACATCATGGCTATGCCGGAACCGACGACATCCACGCTGTCCCTGCTGGCCCTGGCGGCCCTTGCCGCCCGCAGGCGGAGGAAGTAAACTTCTTAAGGCTGGAAATTCAGAAGCCACGCCCGCCGCACGCGGGTGTGGCTTTTTATCCCCGCACGTCTGGTGCGCGGGGACTTTCCAAATTGCAAGTCGCAGATGGTACATTTTCCTTGACCTTGCGAGTTCATCCTGTTACAAGGGTTTCATGGTCGCGAGCAGCGGCTGTTTGACGATATGAAAAGGACCGACATAGAGCGCATCCTGGACGAGGGGCTGATAACGCCCGCGCAGTGTGATGCCATCATCGAGAAATTCCACTTGGAGGAACGCAAGAGCAGCAAGTGGCTGGCCGTGAGCCTGAGCTCGCTGGCGGGGCTGCTGGTGCTGGGCGGCATCATCATGCTGATCTCCGCCAACTGGGAATTCATACCGCCCATGGTGAAGATGGGCACGGGCATAGGCCTCATGGTGCTGTTCTGGGTGCTGCACATCTGCTTCAGCGGCAAGCGCCCCGTGACGGCGGAGGCGTTCTCCCTGCTGGGAGGCGGCATGTGGCTGGCCAACATTGCCCTGTACGCGCAGATATTCAACCTGCAGAACCCGTTTGTGGAGGGCTGCGCGCTGTTCTTTGCGGGCATCGTGCTGCTGCCGCTGCTCACGCGCCAGCGCGTGCTGGTGGCGGCCGTGGCGGTCACCAGCATTATCCTCTTCATCGCAGCAACGGACGTGCGGCCGGAGGACTCCTTCCTCTCGCTGAGGGACTACGCGCTGCCGGACGATGAATACTTCTGCTTTGCGGGCGTGAGTGCGCTGATGGTGTTCTGGTGGGTGGTGAGCGAGCGCTGCCGCGACTGCAAGAGCTACCTGCGCTCGCACGCTTGGCTGGCCATTCCCGCCGGGCTGGCAATCGTGTTTTTCTGGCAGGGCATCCTGCAATACGTTGAGACATGGGGCGAGCCCAGCACCTACACGCTGGAGCAGTGGACGCCCACGCTGTACGCGCTGGCGATTGTTCCGGTGGTGCTGCTGCTGTTCAAGCCGAAGGGTCCGTGGGGCATCTGGCTGTTCTTCACGCTGTGCACCACGGTGATGGCGTGCGCGTACTATGCGCTGCGCCTGCCGGAGCTGGCGGAGCTGCCGGGGCGTCTGATCGCCATCGGCCTGTGCTTTGCGTACGGCATCGTGTTCATGTTCACGGGCACGCGCTTCCTGCGCCTCTCTTGGATCAACTACGGCTCCCTGTTCATCGTCTGCTCCGGCATTGCGCTCATGGCGGACGTGTTCGACTCGTTCACGGAATCCGGCATAGCGCTCATCGGCTGCGGCGTGCTGCTCTTCGTACTGCTCTGCCTGGTGGAATCCTCCCGCCGCAAGGTGGCTGACAAGGTGCGCGAGGAGAAGATTGCCGCCGCCAAGGGCGCGGCACCCGTTCCCTCCCCTGCCCCGGCGCCGAAGCCTGCGCCGAAGCCCCTCGCCAAGCCCGTGGCCGTGGTGAAACCCGTGGCCGTGCCGAAGCCCGTTCCGGCTCCCGCCCCCGCGCCGAAGCCTGCACCCGCCCCCGCCCCGGCAACACCGCCGGCGCCCACCCCGCCGCCGCCAGCCGCCCCCGCCGCTCCCGCACCCGCGGAAGCCCCCGCTGCGGAAAAGCCGGCCGAACCTGCAACCTCAACCCCCTCCGAGCAATGAAATTCATCCGTTACTTCCTGCTTATCCTGATTGTGGCCGCGCAGGTGGCCTACCTGGTGTACAGCTACGGCGAGCGCACCAAGGAAATCGAGAACGCACCCCACCTGGTGCTCAAATGCAAGCAGTACGACCCGCGCGACATCCTCCGCGGCGACTACTTTGCCATCAGCAACTCCTTCCTGCGACTGGAGCTGGATTCCCCCGTCTGGGGCAAGTCCCTGTACTGGGGCAAGGATTTCGACCAGGAGCGAGTGCTCAATCGCACCTACCTCGATGAGGGCAAGGCTGTCCTCGACATCACCCCGCGCGAAAAGGGTGCCGACGATGCCGTCGATCTGCTGAATACGTTCATCGATGGCGGAAAGTTGGCGGTCTTCTGGAAACAGGGTGAGGACGGCATCCACAACGCCACCCGCGTGGAAGCCCCCGGCACTGCCGAGGACACCGCCGCAGAGGGTGAAATCCGCACCGTCATGAATGTGGAATTTGCCGAATTTGTCCCCCAGCGCGTGGAAACGGACGAGGAGGGCAAGGATGCGGAGAGCGAGGCCGAGGACGGGGAAGCCGAGGAGAGCAAGGAGAACAAGGAAATCCACTACACCGTGACGGCAACGTTCAAGTTCTCCGGCATCACCCACTACGACGGCCTGCACTTCTACATCCCGGACAACATGACGCCCAACGACTATGAGATTCCGGAGGACTGGAAGGACAAGTTCAGTGTGGTGCTGGTGTACCGCGAGGACGGCACGGTGATTCCGAACATGCTCTGCGTGGACGGCCGGCCGTACCTCAACGCCGTGAAGACCCTGCCCCGCAGGGAGGGCCGCAGCCGCTACAACACCAGCCTGTACCGCGATTCCCACAGCGGTGAAGAGGTGGTGCCGGTTGTGGTGCCGGACAAGGAAGATACCGCCGGGGAGGAAAAGGCCGAACAGACCGAGGAACAGACCGGACAGCCCGCGGAAGAGGTGAAGCCGGAAGAGCCCGCCGGGGAGGCTCAGCCGCAGGCGGCGGAGGAGCCGCAGCCGGAGGTTCAGCCCCAGCCGGCAGAACAACCGCAGCCGCAGGTTGGAGAAGAGCCGCAGCCGGTGGAAGAGCCGCAGCCGGAGGTTCAGCCCCAGCCGGCAGAACAGCCGCAGGCGGTGGAGGAGCCGGTGCCTGCTCCTGAAGCTCCCGCGCCTGAAGAGGACGACGAGATTTAGGATTGGGGATTTAGGATTTAAGATTTGGGATTTTACGGTATACAAGCCCGTCCGGTGGAACGCCGGGCGGGCTTAGTGCATTCAAACAATCTTTACCTCACTTGGCGGGCTTGCCGCGGCCGATGTAGAGCAGGATGCCCAGGAGGATGGCGCAGCATGCGCTGCGGCAGATGATGAAGGCGGGGAAGAAGGCACGCACGGAATCAAAGCGCGCGGGCAGGAAGCTGCCCCACAGCGGGTAGTTGGCACCATCCGGCAGGTAGCGCAGGGAGTGGAAACAGCAGATGCCTATCACCAGCATCACCAGCAGCCGAACTCCCACAAACACCACGGGGCGCATGTCGGACAGCGCCTTGCAGCAAAGCCCCATCACGGTGAGGGAGAAGAGCGTGGCATGCATCAGGGCGAGCGTGCTGCAGGTCTCCACCGCCGTGGGGTCCTGCGCCCAGTCGCTGCCGCTTTGGAGGAGCCCGCGCGCCCAGATGGCCACGGGCAGGCTGACGAGGCTGATGACCACAAACCACAGCGCGGCGCCCGCCAAGCCCGGGGCCTGTAGCAGGCGCGGGATGCCGGGCACGGCCAGCTTGTCATGCACGGGCATGCGCTCCGCGGGCAGGATGGCCTCCAGAATGGCGGCAAAGGAAACCAGCCCCAGCGCGAAATCCACGAGGCTGAGCTGCTGCCCCCAAAGCGTGATGGCGGGGGCCCCCGCCTGGCAGAGAACGGCGGACAGCGCCACGGGAACAAGCATCAGCAGACGCGGGGACCAGGAAGAATTGACGGATGCGGGCGCGTAGAAACGCTTGCCGATTTCCAGGCACAGCCCCACCACGGAGCACGCCAGCACGGCAATGGCGCACCATTGCAGCGGGCTGACGGTGGATTCGCTCAGGTCGCCCGTCAGCAGGCTGGGCAGCAGGTTGATGAGGAGGTTGACCAGGCTGAACACCGCGCCCACCAAAAAGGCGAAGCGCAGGATGACGTGCAGGCGCGCCGCCAGCATGAACACCGCAGAGCCCACCGCGCCCAGGCTCAGCAGCGTGGCGATGATGCGCCAGTCGTCCTCCCCCGTGCCGTGCGCCTGGCGCCACCACACCAGCGGCACGCACAGCAGCACAAACAGGATGGCCTGCAGCACCGCGGAACTCCACAGCGAGTACACGATGCGGCGCGGACTCAGCGGCGTGAGCATCAGGAAGTTGGTGCTTTTCACCATAGTGTCCGCCCGCACTCCGGCATAGGCGCGGTAGGGAATCCAACCGATGAGGATGAAGCCCAGGATGGCGAAGACATAGCCGGTGTTGGAGGCGGCGGTATCCGTGTTGAGCAGTTGCACCATCCAAGCGCCCACGAGAGCCAACACCAGCATGGTGATGTGCGGGAGGGTGCGTGCGGCCTGCCGCCAATCTTTCACGATGACGGCCGGGATGTAGTCTGAAAGGTGCCTATTCATGGTGCTGTTTCAGAACGCTGACGAAAGTTTCCTCCAGCTTTTGCGTGCGGCGGTGGAAATCGGTGATAAGGTGGGAGGCGCTCAGGCGGCGCAGCTCCAGCGCCAGGGCCTCGTCTCCCTCGGCGGTGAAGCGGGCGTCCAGCATGCCGCCCGGCAGCTCCGCCACATCCTGCCACGCGGCGCTTTCCCGCAGCTCGGCGGCCAGGGCTGCGGCATCCGCGGCGCGCATCTGCACGCGCACGCTTCCCTCGCTGCGCGCCAGCTCGTCTTGCGAGCCTTGGGAGATGACCTTGCCGTGGTCCATGAAAATCATGGAATCGCACATCTCGGCAAGCTCGGTGAGGATGTGGGAGCTAATGAGCAGGGTTTTGCCCTGGCCGCGCAGATCCGCCACCAGCTGCTTGAGCTCCAGACGGGCTTGCGGATCCAGCCCGGCGGCGGGCTCATCCATGACAAGCAGCTGCGGATTGCCCACCAGCATGCGGGCCAGCAGGATTTTCTGGGTTTGCCCCTTGGAAAGGGCGTTCACATAGCGCTTGGCCAGGTCCTCCACGCCGCAGAACTCCAGCACACGGCGCACCTCGCTCACACGGGTGTCGCCGGCCAGGCCGTAGGCGCGGGCGTAAAAATCCATGAATTCCTGCACGGTGGTGTGCGCGGGCGGCACAAAGGCATCCGGCATCCAGCCGAGCTCGCGGCGCACCTTGACGGGCTCCGCCACCACATCCGTTCCCTTGTAGGTGATGCTGCCGCTGTCCGGGGTGTCCAGCGTGGTGAGCATGCGCATGATGGTGGTCTTGCCGGCACCGTTGGCACCGATAAGCCCGACGGACTGCCCCGGTGCGAGGCTGAAGCTCACGCCGTCCACAGCCTTCACCGCGCCGAAGTGGCGCACGAGGTCGCATACCGTGAGGATGGCGGGGGAATCCGGCATAAAGGGTGAAAATCAGAGGGTGGGGTAGCTTCGCTTGCCAAAGATGGCGGAGCCGACGCGCACGATGGTGGCGCCTTCCTCCACCGCTATCGGGAAATCGTGGCTCATGCCCATGGAGAGCTCCGGCAGGGGGAGCGGGCCGATGGCACGCAGCTTCTCCGCTAGGGCGCGCAGCGCGGCAAAGGCGGGGCGCGCGCCCTCCGGGTCCTCCGTGGGCGCGGGGATGCACATCAACCCGCGGATATCCAGGTTCGGCAGGGCGGTGAGGGCGGGCCAATCATCCAGCAGCCCCTGCGGGGTGAAGCCGTGCTTGCTTTCCTCCGCATCCACGTTCACCTCCAGCAGAATGCGCCCCGTGGCGCCAAGCTCGCCCGCGATGCGGGATATGCTTTCCGCCAGGCGCAGGGAATCCACGGCCTCGATAAGCGCGAATCCCTGCTCCAGGGCCTTGCGCACCTTGTTGCGCTGCAGCGGGCCGATGAGGTGCCACGTGCAGTCCGCCGGCATCTCCGGCATCTTGGTCATGGCCTCCTGCAGGCGGTTCTCGCCGAACGCCCGCTGGCCGTCACGGTATGCCTGCATGATGTCCTCCACGGGGAAGGTCTTGCTCACCGCCAGGAGCTGAACACTGCCTGCGGGGCGCCCCGCACGGGTCTCCGCCGCCGCAATGGCCGCGCGTATCTCCGCCAGCTGGTCTTGTATGTACATGGGTGTGGGGGATGAAAGAGAAATCCCCCGGCGCTCACGGAACGCCGGGGGAGGCTTGGTAATGGTTACTGCTGCTCTGCGGGAGGCTCCGTGACCTCCGCGGACACGCCGCTCTCCGGGGCGAAGTTCGCCTCCAGCACGGGAGCAGGCTCCGCAGGGGCGGCCTCCGGCGCAGGGGCCTCCGCAGGGGCGCTCTGCCCGGCCGCGGCTTCCTGCCTCGGCTCGGCCGGCTTCTCGCCTTCCGAGGGGCGCTCGTTGGCGGCGCGCACCAGCAGCTCGCGGCCCATGAACGGCTGACCGTGCAGCACGTCCACCGCACGCTGCGCGTCCTCCTGGTGGCGCATCTCCACAAACCCGAATCCCTTGCTCTTGAAGGTGTGGGAGTTGTAGACGATTTCCACCTTGCGGACATCGCCGAAGCCCTTGAAGAGGTCCTCGATTTCCGATTCCGTGGCCTCAAACGAGAGGTTGCCGACATAGACGCGTCCATTCTGGACGGGCTTGTTGTTCAGCTTGCGCTCGCGGCGGGCCTTGTCCTTCTTGGGAGCGGCAGCGGGGTTGCCGCCCTTGTTGTTGTTGCGGGGCTTGGCCACGCGAACCTTCTGCGGAGGTTTCGGCTTGCTCTCGCCCTGCTGGTTGTTGTTCTTCTGCGGCTTGTTCCCCTCGTTGCCTTTGTTTTTCCCGAATCCGAGGAACTTGAGCACCTTCTCCACAAACGAGGTCGAGCTCTTCTTCGGTTCTTCCGGGCGCGGCATACGGTGGCGGGAACCATAACTCTTGCGGTTTCTGTGACGGCGGCGGGCTCCCTGGCCCTCTCTGCCGTGCGTATGATGTTCTGCCATGTCGTATTATTGTTGTATATGGCCAACGCGCCCGCCTTTCCGGCATGGCTGCGCCTGGCCCTGTTTTGATATCGGATTGCCGCGCCCGCTGCTTTTGCATTTCTTCAGCGGGTACAGCTTTCCGCGCATATTTTACCTTCTATCCCCCCACTTTCAAGCTAAATTCGCGTCAAGCCGAATTCAACGCACCTGTGTCCCAAAGAATTCTTTTAGGCTTTGCAAGGGACTGATGCTCATAGCGTTGA
>CALCWC010000011.1 GCA_937905985.1 uncultured Verrucomicrobiales bacterium
CGGCAGCTCCGGGGCCGCCTGCAGGGCGGCAATGTAGCTCGCCTCGTTCGGCATGAACATCAGCACATAGCCGATGCAGTGCGGGTCCAGTCGCGCGTAGTTCTTCTCCGCAAGCTCGTTGATGTGCTTGCGCACGGAGGCTACATGCTCGTTGAGGGCGGCGCGGCGCGCGTCGTCGTCCTGCGCCTCCGTGTATTTCACATACGCGCTGAGCGACACCTTGGAGTCCACGATGACGTGGCGGTCCTCCGGAAGAAGGATAACGGCATCTGCGCGGTACAGGTTGTTCTCCTCGTCGCGCATTTGGGTTTGGGTGGTGTAGTGCTTGCCGCGCGTAAATCCGCTGGTCTCCAGAATGCGCTCCAGAATCACCTCTCCCCAGTCGCCCTGCATTTTGGAATCTCCCTTGAGGGCCTTGGTGAGGTTCACCGCATCCGCGCCTATCCGGCGGGTCTGCTCCATCATGGCGGCCATCTTCTCCTCCAGGGAGGCCTTGTTGCGGGCCTCTGCCGTGCGGGCGTCCGCCACGGCCTTGCCGAGCTCCTGCAGCTGCTCCTTGAGCGGGGTGACAATGGAGGTCATCCTCTCCTCGTTGGTCTGCTTGAGTTCTTTGCTGCGCTCTGCCAGGGTTTGGGTAGCCAGCGTGCTGAACTGCTCCAGCAGGGCCTTGCGGCTGGTTTCCATCAGGCGTTCCTGCTCCAGCTTCTCGCGGGCGTGGGCGGCCTCCACCTGCTGCAGCTCCTGTTTGTGGTGCACGCGTTCCTGGTCGAGCATCAGCCGGGCGTGCAGCGCCTCCTGTTCATGCTTTTGTTTCAGGAATTCCTGCTGCTGCACGGCATTGTCCGCCCGGCGGCGCCATTTGGCGGCTTTTCGGGCGGTTACTATCCAACAAGCCAGGAAGGCGAGCGCAGGCACCCCCGCGGCAATGGTGAGTATCTGTTCGTTGGTCATATTCATACGGTAATTGCGCCGTCATCTTATCTCCGGGCGGCTGAAAAGTCAAAGGAAATCGCGCGCGCCGCCCACATGCGGGCAAGGAGGGGGATAGTTCGAGTGGGCAGCGGGGGATGCATAGCAGATTTTCACCCAGCCCTGCGGGGGAATGGCGTCTCTTTCCGATTCATATAGACAGACCATGCCATCCGTCAAAGAGAAAGCACATGATGAAAGTACAGGTATGCACAATCGCAAAAATAATCATCGCTGTCAAGGCTATCAAGCGATGCCAAAAATCAAGTT
>CALCWC010000012.1 GCA_937905985.1 uncultured Verrucomicrobiales bacterium
TGAACTATGCCAGAAAAGGGTAGGATACGGAAAAGTTTTCATGCCGCAGCAATAAACACATTTTGGGTGGCCTAACAGTCACCGGGAACTTTATCGTCGGCGCAGGCTCCACATTGACAGCGCGTGTCGATGATTTTAATTATCGAGGCAATATCATTGTGAGCGGAAATGATGCCGCCATCAACATGGAAAATATAGGTCACGGCACGCTCGTTCTGGCTGACGGGGTATCCTTTAGTTGCACGGGCATAAATTCAATCAGAAACGCCACCGTGGGAAAGGATGCCTGCCTAGACCTTCTGGGGCATCAGGCGGGAAATGTTACCATAGCCGGAGACGGCGGCTCGGTTATCAACTTGCCAGAATTCATCAACCTGTTTGTGGCTGAGGGGGTAACGTGCAAATGGAGCAAGGATACCCAGTTGGAAAGGGGCACTCTAAGCTTGGGTGACGGATCCGGGATTGACCTGGCCGGTTGTACGTTTGACATGGGCTGCATCTACGAGCAAGGCGATAACACCACCTACCTGAATGGCACGATCTCCAGCGATGTGAATGTGGCGAACGACAAGACAATCCACCTGGGTACCGACTTGGTTGTCCAGGGTAGTATCAGGCTGAACCAAAGCGGCACCATCGGTCTCGGCTCCAACTGTAGGCTGGAAGGCACCGTCATGGGAAGCGGCACCATCCTGAACGAGGGCGGGGACGCCTCCACCCTCTCCGGCTCCGCGCTGAAGAACTTCACCGGTTCCCTAGAGGTGCAGGACGGCACCACCCTTAACCTCATGAACGCCGACGGGCTGAACTTGGCGAATGTCTCCATCGCCGCCAACGGCACCCTGGGCGTGTACTCCAACGAAACACCTGCGGAGGCCAACGAGGCCACATTCACCATCAAGAAAGCCAAGACGCTCACCGCCGGCAAGGACGCCACGCTGAACGCCAACCTGGTGATGGCAGGCGGCTCCACGCTGGATGTCTCTGCAGCAGAGGGCAACGGCGGCCTGCACATGGGCAGCACCGTGACCCTGGCCCCGGGCAACGTGCTCCTCTCCGAAGACGATATGGATGCCGTGAACGGCCTCCGCTACATGCAGGCGTATGACCTGTTCAACGGCGTGGACGGACTGTCTCTGAACAATGGTGTCAATTTCATCGAGGAACTTGGATTGGCAGACCCCTGGGTGAAAGCCTCCGAGGTGTTCGCCAACGACCTGTTCAAGAGCGCAGAGAAGGAATACTACCTGTTCTACAGCGGTGCGACGCAAGGCGGCGTCGGCGGCAACGTTGGCACGGTCTACCTGATGCGGCTCCCGGAACCCACAACGGGAACGTTGTCCTTGCTGGCGCTGGCGGCACTTGCGGCAAGGCGCCGCAAGTAATTTACAATCTACAATTTACGATTTACAATTTGGAAAGTTAGGCGCGCTTCGCGCGCGTGAACACCCCGCCCCGCCTGGCATCCTGCCAAGCGGGGCATTCCATAGTCGCGCGGCGCCG
>CALCWC010000013.1 GCA_937905985.1 uncultured Verrucomicrobiales bacterium
CCCTTGCGGATGGTTTCGATGACGGCGTCGTCGTCCACGGGCCAGAGGATGTGGGTGACGCCGTCCTCGCTGGTGAAATCGTATTCGGGCTTGTGGAACTTGATCCACTCGCGCACGGCGGCGGCAATGCCCTCGTGCTTGCGGTAGGCCAGGAACACGGGCTCGGTCTGGGTGGAGCAGGCGTCGAAATGGTTGATGCGGTCCAGCTCCTTCTCCTTGCGGGTGAGCTCATGCTTCTTGATGGTGCCGTCCAGGTACTCGTCCACGCTGGCGCAGCCCACAATGCCCGTCTGCACGCGGCCCCACATGATTTGCCGGTAGATGTAGTAGGAGGGCTTCCCCTCCCGCATCAGGATGCCGCGCCTCAAAAAGTCCTCCAGGTTCTGGCGGCTCTTTTCGTAGGTCACCGCATCGTGGATTTCCGCATCGGAGGTGTCGATGTCCGCGCGGCAGATGTGCAGGTAGGAGGCCGCGTTGCCCGCCGCCATGGCGCAGGCCTCGTCATGGTTCATCACATCATACGGCAGGCAGGATACCTGTTCCACGTACTTCTGGGGCGGGCGGATTGCTGCAAACGGACGGATGGTGGCCATGGCTGTATATTGTCTTAATTGAACGTTTGCATTATACACGCGCGTGCCGCGCGGGTCAAGGCTATGTGTGGCGCGGCACCGCCTTCGGCCCTCATTGCACATTTTGGTATTTTCCTTTGAACGGCCATGCGGTAGAATCCGTCTAGATAAACGCAGGGGCATGGTGCGCCTGTTAGTTTAGAGAGCGCTCATGAGGAACGCAGACATAGGTAACCCGCAGGAAAACCGCAGCGGTGCGGTGGACTGGGCGGCGTGGCTCCAGGAATACGGGCCGCGCCTGCTCCTGTATGCACGCCAGCAGACGCGCTGCGAGGCGGATGCGGAGGATGTGATGCAGGAGGCTCTCGTCCAGCTGGTCCACGCCGTGGAATCCGGCGGCTTCAAGGGGGAAAACTCCCAGTGGCTCAGCTATACCTACACCGCCATCCGTCATCAGGCCATGGACAAGGGCCGCCGCGAGGAGGTCCGCAAGCAGTACGCCGAACATGAGCAGGAGGGCATGAAGGAGGGCGAGCCCGACGAGCCGTGGCTCCATTGCGCCGCGGACGACGAGTACCTGCGCGAGCGCGTGGAACGCCTGCTCAAGAGCCTGCCCAAGGAGTACGCGGAGGTCATTGTCCTCAAAATATGGGGCGAGCACACCTTCCAGGAGATTGCCGACATGACCGGCAACAAACTGCCCACCATCACTTCACGCTACCGCTACGCCATGCAGGCCATGCGCAAAGCCCTGGAGGCCGACCCCATTGAGGAATAACCCCACGCGCTAGGCTCGCAAAATTCCAAAAGAGCGCATTTTTCCTGCCAACCGCGCGATTTTCTGTCATTTCCCAACTCTGCCCTTGCCTTTTGGGGGAGTTTCGTATACAATGCCGCCCACGCTAAATTTACCACCTCTCAACCATGGATATCACGATTGACAAGACCAGCGAGTGCGAGTCCACCCTTAACGCCGTGGCCTCCGCCGAGGAGGTCGCTTCCATCCGCGACAACATCATTGCCACCTACAGCAAGAATGCCAATATCCCCGGCTTCCGCCCCGGCAAGGCTCCCAAGAGTGTCGTTGCCAAGCGCTATGCCGATTCCATCAAGGAGGAGCTGGAGTACCGCCTCAAGTCTGATATCCAGGACAAGAGCCTGCAGGAGCACGAGGACCTCAAGGTGCTGGACTTCGGCACGCCGGATGCCTCTTTCCAGGAGGACGGCTCCTACAAGTTCTCCACCAAGCTCACCATCGTTCCCAACTTCGAGCTGCCCGAGTACATGGGCCTGGAGGTTTCCGTTCCCTCCGCTGAAATCACCGACGACGAGGTGAACGACGCCCTCAAGCAGTTCGCCGAATCCTCCGCCACTTACGACAAGGTGGAGCGCGCCGCCGCCATGGGCGACATGGTGCTCATCGACTTCAAGACCACGGTGGAGGGCAAGCCCACCGCCGAGTTCTGCGGCAAGCCCGTGGGCTTCATGGAGGGCCGTGAGGGCCATCCCGTCCACATGCAGGAGGACGCCTTCATGCCCGGCCTCGCCGAGGGCCTTGTGGGCCTTTCCGCCGGCGATTCCAAGGACATCACCCTCACCATGAAGGAGGACTTCCCCATCGCCGAGCTCGCCTCCAAGGAGGTCGTCTTCCACTGCACCGCCAAGGAGGTGCAGGAGAAGCACGTGCCGGAGGTTGACGAAAAGCTCTTCGCCGAGGTGCTGCCCGGCAAGTCCCTGGACGAGGTGCGCGAGATTGTGCGCGGCAACCTCAAGGACCGCCGCGAGCAGGAAATCAACGAGGCCAAGGCCGACCAAATCTCCGAGAAGCTGGCCGACGCCCTCACCTTCACCCTGCCGCAGGAACTGGTGGAGCGCGAGAACGAGAACACCGTCCAGCGCAAGGTCTATGAGGCCATCCAGCAGGGTGAGTACGATGTGATCGAGAAGTCCAAGAGCGACGAGTACAAGGCCGAGTGCCGCACGGAAACCGAGCGCAACCTGCGCGTCTACTTCGCCCTGCAGGAGATTGCCCGCAAGGAGAACATCGGCGTTTCCGACAACGAGCTCTACTCCGCCGTCGTCCGCCTTGCCCAGCAGGCCAGGGAGACCAACGTCAAGGCCTTCATCCGCAAGCTCTACCGCGAGAACCGCATGACCGGCGTCCGCCTTTCCGTCATCACCTCCAAGGTGCTTGACCTCCTGGCCAAGAACGCCAAGGTTGTGGAGAAGTAACTCCCTCCACCGCTCCTGGCGGTGCGGAAAATTTCCAAGCCCGTCCGGCAACCGCCGGGCGGGCCTTTTTATCATTCAGCCCTTTCGGGACTTTTCTATGAAAATTACTATCATTGCGCGCATTCCAAGCTTGACGCCCGCTATCCGGCGGGGGTAGAATAGAGAATACGGCCCGCGCATCGCGCGCCCGTGTGCAAAACTCTCCGTACGCTTATGAAATTACACCTCCCCTCTGGTCTCCGTGCGGCTCTCATTGCCGCTATCACAGCAGTTGGCTTTACCCTGACGCAAGCGCGTGCAGCGGCAACCATTATCACACTTGGCGAAGTGCAGGCGGCAGCGCATGATTTTGTGACGGACTCCTTTGTCCTTAATAGTGCTGGTGCCACCACCTATACCTTGAGTGATGGCAGCTCGCTGGCTATGGGGCTTTCTGGCGGAAAATTCTGGGGCACCACTGCAAATGGTGATGGCACGATAGCCGGCTCTTGGACCAATACGGCCGCTCTCAATGAGTTGAATGCCACAATCGGGGCATCGTTTGCCGCTGAAGACTTTAGCGCCGGCAACAACTACTGCTATACGGCTTCCGGTGCTGGCCATTCCTCCGCCACGCTCACGTTGGATTCCTCCCTGTATACGGCAGATTCCTCCGTTATTACCCTGTATGCCACTATTACGCGCCGTAATGGTCAATTAGGTAACTTCTCCGTTTCCGGCCTGACAGACACCATCGTTACCTATGCCTCCAACGGAGGTGATGGCTTTTCTGATACGCAGACATTCTCCAGCGGTGCAAAGAACATCACCCTTGTCAAGGTGACTGGCACCATCAATGGTTCCAGCATCGTTCTTGATTCCACCGAAAATACAAACGGCTGGCAGACTATTTCCTACGTTATCGGCAGCGGCCCCACCCCACCCACGCCCGGCGGCAAGGTCTTCCATGCGTACATCCTGACGGGGCAGTCCAACTCGCTGGGCGCGGTGAAGGGAGATCCCGCTCCTGCGGAGATGCGTGAGAAGTACAAGTCCACGGGATTGCTGTGGAACGGCAACATGAACAAGGACGGCGGGCTGGTTGTAACCTCCCCCGCTTGGCAGACTGTGGCTCCGCAGCTCCCCGCCTACAGCGGCAATAACTGCATGGGCCCGGAGTACGGCTTCTCCTACATGATGCAGCAGAAGGGCTGGCTTATGGCCGAGGGCGACTCCCTCGGCGTCATCAAGGCTTCTCTTGACGGAGGCGGCGACGAGTACTGGGTGAAGGATGGCGGCCACGGCAACTACGCGCTCATCGTTCAGTCGGTGAAGGACGCCTACAACGCCGCCAAGGCAAAGGGCTATGACAAGGTGGTCATTGACGGCCTGATGTACCTGCAGGGCGAGAGCAACACGCACGGCGGCACCTCTGTGCAAAGCAACTACACCGCGTTCCTGGCCAACCTGCGTGCTGATCTGCTTGCGGCGGGTGTTCCCACCGATGCCATCATCTTCAACGGCAACAGCGTGCTCGGCGAACCTGCATCCTGGCACCAGAGCGACACTTCGTTGGGCGACGAGAGCAATGCGGGCGATACCCGCACGCAGCTGGAGAGCCTGGCCGCCTCCAGTGATGACATAGGCTTCGTCTATACCCGCGATTTGGAGAAAATCAACCCCGGTGACGGCATGGGCGTACATTACAACGGTGAGTCCCAAATCACCATCGGCGCGCGCTACGCCTACGCCTTCGCCGTGCAGAACGGTATCAACGTGGGGCAGGTGCGCGGCAGCAACGACCAGGTGGCCCTCACGGACGCCGCGGCCTGGTGGAACAACACCGCGCCGAGTGCCTCCACCGTGCTGGAGTGGGACATCTCGTCCGTGAGCACGCCCAGCAAGGCCGCCGTGGCCGCGGGCTACGGCAACTACATCGCCAGCGGCACCACGCTGAACGCCAAGGGCATCACCGTCAACGGTGCGTACAAGCAGTGCGTCACCATCAACGGCGGCACCATCTCGCTCGGCTCCGCGGGCATCGAGACGCATGAGGCCGACCTCGTCGTCAACTCCGCCATGGTGGCCAACGACACCCAGACCTGGAGCGGGGAGGACGGCTGCTCCATCACCGTGGGCAGCCTGAACGTGGGCAGCGGCAAGACCCTCACCCTCGGCGGCGAGGGTGATGTCTTCATCACCGCCGCCAGCACGTTATCGGGCAACCTGAGCGTGCAGTCCGGCGATCTCTGGCTGCAGAAGAGCCTTTCCGTCGGCAACTTCTCCATGGGTAGCGGCTCCATGCTGCATCTGCCAGGCGCGGGCATGATTGCCGCCAAAGACATCGCGTTGGGTGCGGGCGCGGGCATCGACCTCTCGAACTTCGTCCTCACCTCGCACCGCGACATCACGCTGGCAACCGCCAGCGGCACCATCGACACCGCGCACCTGGGCGATGTCAAGCTGACGAACTTCATTGCCCCCGCAGGCTACAACGCCACGCTCAAGGCGGACGGCAACAAGCTCAACCTGGCCTTCACCCCGGTGCAGGCCATGGCCAAGGACGACCTGGGGAACGTGATGTACGTGGGCGATTCCATCACGGACGGCGTGGACGGCCAAGCCTCCTGGCGCTATGCTTTCTTTAAGATTCTGACGGATGTGGGCGTGACCCAGAACGAGGAGGGCTACTACCAGCACACGCAGAGCTCCGGCAAGATCACCACGGCGGAGTACCGCGGCGTCACCTTCCAGAACAACCACAGCTCCAAGGCCTCCGCACGCTCGTATGAGGTGGCGGGCACCAAGAACGGCGGCCGCTTCGACAGCACCAACATCAAGAACTGGCTCGGCCAGTCCGCCACCACCACCACCGGCGGCACATACTCCGGCCCCACCTTCACGGGAGCAGCCGCGCCGGACACCTACTTCATGCTGCTCGGCACCAACGACCTGCTGTCCGACATCTCCGGCACGCTCACGGACGCCCAGTACGCGGGTGTGCTGAAGGCTGTCCTCGGCTACCAGAACGGCGCATTCGACGGCACCAGCGGCACGTTCGATGTCATCATGTCGTCCATGGTGAAGAGCAACGCAGATGCGGAGATTGTCATCCTGGACATGCCGACGTGGTACGGCTACCGCACCAGCGGCGCCACGCACGCCGAGCAGAGCGACTTCTACAGGCAGATGGACTTCAACATGATGCTGCGCGAGTGGGCCGCATCCAAGCCCAACGCGGACAACATCACCGTGGTGAACGTCAACACCGGGCTCATCGCGCTGGCGGACCCCAAGGTGAACACGGGCATCCAAAGCATGTTCATCGGCGACGGCCTGCACCCCTCCAACCAGGGTGAACTGATTGTTGCGGGCAACGTGGCCAAGGGCCTGGGCTACGGCGGCCGCACCATGGGCCGCGCGCGCCGCGGCGCCGCCACCTTCACCGATTTGAACCTCACCGTGCCCGCCAGCGGCAGCTCCACCAAGACCTGGGCGGAGGCCGGCATCACCGTCAGCGGCAGCTACACCGTGGACATCGCCTCCCTGCTGGTGGGTGACGGCGGCACGCCGGGCCAGCCCTCCACGTGGCAGACGGGCAACGTGTTCTCCCTCACCCTCGGCAACGGCTCCAGGACCGGCACGCTCAACGTGAGCGAGGCCTATATCCAGTGGGGCTCCACCATCCTGTACTCCGCCGATATGTCGCAGAACGCGGACGCGCTGCGCGTGTCCTACATCACCTCTGCGGATTTGCCCACAGGCAGCACGGAGGGCTACTACGTGTGGCTGGGCGACATGCTCATCGGCGAGGGCCTGGGCAGCAGCTCCGGCACGCTCAACGGCGTGACCGTGTCGCACTCCACGTCCTCCCCCGTGACGGCGGGCGCCATCACGGCCATTGCCGGAGCCTTCGCCCCCACGCTGGACCCCGGCCACTATGAGAAGGCCGCGGACCTGTACTGGGGCGCGAACGTGGGCAGCGATACATGGGACACCTCCACTCCCAACTGGAGCACAGCGGACGGCGGATCCGCGGGCCAGGCATTCACTCCCGGCAGCGCGGTGCACTTCACCGCGGCGGGGCAGGGAGGCACCATCACGCTCGCGCAGGACATCTCGGTGTCCGCGCTCGACGTCACGGGCAATGTTGCCTACACCTTCACCGGCGGGCACACGCTCGACATCGCCTCCAAGCTCAATGTCACGGGCGGTGCCACCGCGAATATCAACACCGCCATCGGCGGCGCGGGGCTGAATGCGGCCATCGGCAGCGGAAGCACGGTCAACCTGATGCGCGACACCACCGTGAGCGCGCTCGACAACTCCGGACTGCTGGCAGCGGACAATGCCAAGGTCACCTTCGCCAACGCCGTTGCCAACGGCGGCGTGGTGCAGGCCAAGAACGTGCAGCTGGCCGCCGGCTCTGCCAATTCTTTCACCAAGCTCACTGTCACGGATACCCTCTCCAACGGTTCCAAGCTGACCGTGGGTACGGCTTCCTCCATCAACCAGATGAATGGCGGTTCGCTTGCCATCCAGGGCGCAGGCGCATCCGTGGCCGTGCAGAAGGGCACCATCGATTCCCTGGAGATTGCCGCCGGTCAGAGCCTCATAGGCGGCGCCCAGGGTATCACGCTCTCCTCTACCACCGGCACCGCGGGCAACGTGGACATCACGGGCAGCCTGGTGGTGGACGGCGCGGTCAACCTCGCCAACGTGACCGCAGGCTCGCTGGAAATTGCATCCTCCGGCACGCTGCACGCCTCGGGGGCCGTCACCTCGTCCACCATCAAGCTGGATAGCATCGCCCTTGGTTCTCCCAGCCTGTATGCCGACAGCCTGGGTGCCGCGCAGACCAATTTCGTGGTGAACGCGGAGGCAGTGAAGGCGCTGCACCTGGCGGACGGCGAGAGCGTGACGCTGGCGAGCGTGACGCAGGATTACTCCGCGCTGCTGGTGAACGGCGGCGCGAGCATCACCCAAGAGGGTGAGGAGCTGAGCTACCGCATCGGAAACGATACTGTCAACCACACCATCGTGCTCACCGCGGAAATCGCCATGGGTGATTATGTGTGGGTGGGCGGCGATTCCGATTGGGGCATTGCCTCCAACTGGTCCGGCGGCCATGTGCCCGCCCCCGATTCCTGGGTGCAGATTGTCAACAACGGCAGCATCAACCTGGACCGAATGGCCGCCGCCAGCCTCCTTTCCGTCTACTCGGGCGCGCTGGCTGACGTTCATGGTGAAAACACGCTGGACCTCGCCAACGGGCTGGTGGTCTTCGGCGGGGCACACTTCACCATCGGTGACGGCGTGGAGCGCACCGACGTTGCGGCAACCACGGTCACCCTCGGCGGTGCCCTCGCCGTGCAGGAGAACTCCTCTCTCTCCACCGGCAGCATCATCATGGATGCTGCGGGCTCGCTTGATGCTCAGGGCAATGTGACCACGGATCTGCTCCAAGGCACGGAGGGCTCGCTTGTCTCCGGCACTGTGCATGTCACGGGCAAGGGCAGCCTCTACACCGGCTCCTATGCCGGCTCCACCGTGGATGTGCAGCGTGGCGCGGATGCCACACTGGCCGCGGATGAGGGGCTGTCGCTCACGGGTGCCGGCTCCGTCCGGCTGCTGTACTCCGGCACGCGCCATATCGATGGCCTGCAGGCCGATGGCATGACGCTGATGCTCAACAACCCTGATGAGGACATCACAGGGAACACCCTCGTGTTGGATGATGCCTCCCGGCTCAAGAACGGTGCCATCCATGTGGGCATTTCCGCCGTTGGCAGCGCCGTTACGCTGGACACCGACACGGTGCCGGATCTGGTGGATGCCGAGAGCCTGACGCTGGAGAACTCGACTGTTGTCCTACACCAGGCCGCCTCGGATGGCAGCCCCCTGGCCATGGTTACCGCTGATGTCGCGCAGAAAAAGGGCTTGTACCTCGCCCACTTGGGTGCGGGGAACACCAGCACGCAGAATGTGCAGATGGACGGCTACCTGCTCAACAAATACTACCGGAACGCCCGTCTGGAGGGCGGCCGCGTGCTGGTGGACCGCCGCACGGATTTCTACGGCAACCTGACCCGCGCCCAGCAGTTCAACGCGCAGGCGGGTGCCGGTATGCTGGATGACGCCCTGTTGCACAGCAACCCGCAAGTCACCAACCCCGGCGGCGATCTTGCCGCCGTGATGAACGCCCTGGAGCTCGGGGACGTTCCCAAGCACCGGGTGGAGCAGGTGATGGCCGCCATGAGCGGGGCCTCCCACGCAGCACTGGGTGCCGCTTGGAGTCATGATGTGGACCGCCAGCTGCGCGCCATCCGTAACCGCACCTCCCAGATGGGTTTGGCCGAGTGCGAGGTTCACGAGGACCTGCCGTATGTCAACGCCTGGATCAACGCGGAGGGCGACTACCACAAGCTCGACTCGGACGGCCTGATGCCCGGCTACAAGATGAGCAGCTGGGGCGGCACCGTCGGCTTCGATGTGGACTGCACCCCGCGCTTCACCTTCGGCGCTGCGGTTACCGCCATGAGCGGCGACTTCACCGCCTGCTCCGAGGATATGGCCAAGGGTGACCTGGACCGCATGTACGTCTCCGTCTTCGGCCGCTACTCCCGCCGCGCCTGGACACACACCCTGGTGTTCACCTACGGTTCTGCCGACACCAAGATTGACCGCACGGTTGATTTCGTGACGGGGCGGTACGACGGAACAACGGAGTCCGACGGCAGCGCCTGGGGCCTGATGTACGAGCTCGGCTATGTGACGGCCCTCAATGAGGGAGCCACGGTCTGCCTGCAGCCCATCGTGAACGTCAGCTACCGCCAGAGCAAGCTCAACGGCGCCACGGAAACCGGCGGCAGCGATGCTGCCCTGGAGACCGGCGATGCCGAGGCCAAGCTCTTCACCGCCGCCGTGGGCGCGCGCCTGCAGAGCACCATGGGCACCAACATCTACAACCGCGCCAGCCTCTTTGAGGGCCGCGTCCTCTTCAAGTTCGAAACCGGAGACCGCGCCGTGGATGCCCGCAACTCGTTTGTGGGCGTGCCGGGCGGCCGCACGGTCAAGGGCGCGGAGGCCGGGCTCTTCGGCGTGGAAGTGGGTGCCGGCATCTCCATTCCGCTGGCTGAGAGCGCCGGTGCCCTCTTCCTTGATGTCACGGGCGAGTTCCGCTCCAATTACACCGAGTTCAACGGCACGGTCGGTTACCGCTTCAACTTCTAACCCCAGACTTCACGGGCGCATGGCCCCATCCATGCGCCCGTATTGTTTCCATTCCGCCCGCTGTATGAACCCCGCACCGCTTCAGGAGGAGCCCCGCTTCCTGCAGGAGCAGATTGTCACCTATATCGGCAACAAGCGCCACCTGCTGGATTTTATCGGCAGTGGCGTGCGGGAGGTTCAGCGCCGCCTCGGCCGTGAGAAACTGGGCTGCCTGGATGCGTTCAGCGGCAGCGGCGTGGTGGCACGCTTTCTCAAGTCGGTGGCGGGTGAATTGTATGTGAATGACCTGGAGCCGTACGCAGAGGTCATCAACCGCTGCTACCTGGCCAACCGCAGCGCGGTGGATGCCGCCGAACTGGAGCGTCTGCATGCGGATTTCTGCCGCCGTGTGGAGAGAGAGCTTGCCCCCGGCCCCGTGGCGCGTCTCTACGCCCCGCAAGACGACGAGCGCATCGCCCCCGGCGAACGCGTGTTCTACACCCGCCGCAACGCGGAGTACATCGACACCGCGCGGCGCCTTGCAGACAACCTGCCGGAGGAGATGCAGCCCTACTTCCTGGCTCCGCTGCTCTACGAGGCGTCCGTACACACCAACACCTCCGGCGTGTTCAAGGGATTTTACAAGAACGCAGCCGGCATCGGCCAGTTTGGCGGCACGGGGCGCAACGCCCTGCAGCGCATCCTGGCACCCATCTCCCTGCCGTTGCCCGTCTTCTCGCGCTTTGAATGCCCCTGCCACATCCTGCGCGGGGATGCCGCTCAGGTGGCCGCCAGCCTCCCGCGGCTGGATCTCGCCTACGTGGACCCGCCCTACAACCAGCACCCCTACGGCTCCAACTACTTCATGCTGAACTTCATCCTCAACCCGGATGAAGGGAAAACCCTTTCCAAGGTCTCCGGCATTCCGCAGGACTGGAACCGCTCCGAATTCAACCGGCACCACAAGGCCCGGCAGGCCCTTGCCGGGCTTCTGGAGTCCCTTTCCGCGCGTTTTGTTCTCATCTCCTACAACTCCGAGGGCTTTATCTCCCGCGCGGAGATGGTGGCGCTGCTGCAGCGTTTCGGCAAGGTGGATGTGATGGAGACGGATTACGCGGCTTTCCGCGGCAGCCGCAACCTGGCCTCCCGCAGCCTTCGGGTGAAGGAATATCTGTTCCTCCTGGAACGTTGGGGTTAATTCAGCCCGCGCAATTCAACCACGGTGCCCCGCCTCCGTTCGGGGAGGATAAACGGTCGCTTTGCCACCGCCATCCTTCGGCTTGTGCTCGGCTTCGCTGCGCCCCTTGGTTTCGGGTACGTCGCCGGGAAGTGCCACACCGGGGCGCGGGGCGTTCATTCTGGGGCGCTTCAGGTGCGGCGAGTGCATGGTTGCACCCGGTTGCCCATGGTAGGCGGGAATGCCTGCGGGAAGCTCCTTCGGCGCGGGCTTGTCGCCATGGTAGGTGGGTACGTGCGCCGGCAGCTCCGCCGCCGTAAGAGCGGAGGCCGCCGCTATGAGCGCAGCCAAACTGTGGATTGTACAACCCATACCATATTGTTAGGCGCATGGCATTCTCCCAATTATTTTTAGAAAACAAAAAACGTGGCATGCCGCGTACGGCATGCCACGCTGAAACGGGGTTCAAGCGGTGTCTTTACTTGAAGACGGTGTCAATCTTGAGGATGCACTCGCCGCCTTCCACGGTGATGGAACCGCTGACGCTCTGGATGTACTGCGCGGCCTTCTGGGTGTGCTGCTGCACTTCCGGCGTGGCGGTGAGCTCGGAAATCTCCGCGCCG
Source organism: uncultured Verrucomicrobiales bacterium (assembly GCA_937905985.1). GTDB lineage: Bacteria > Verrucomicrobiota > Verrucomicrobiia > Verrucomicrobiales > Akkermansiaceae > Akkermansia. The sequence goes on from CALCWC010000013.1 coordinate 11,796, forward strand.
AGCTTGGAGAGGGCGTCCATGTTCACGCTGAACTTCACACCGGCGAAGGTTTCCGCGGAAGCCACGTCAGAGTTGGCCACCACGGCGGTCTGCTTGGGCGAGGTGCCGAAGGCGATCACCTGGTCGCTGATGGCCACGTTGGCTGCAAAGTCCGGCCCGTTGAGCGGGGTGACCAGGCTGGTGACGGTGGCGTTGCCCTCCTGCACCTCCTGGGCGGGAAGCATGTTCACGAGCGAAGCATCCTGGCCGTAGGCGGTCAGGCCCTGGGCCACGGCATCCTTGAGCTGGGCCCAGCCCTGCGCGAAGGCGGGGCGGTTGGTGACGCCGGAGGCGTAGACCACGCGCGGCACAGCCGTGCCTTCCGGCTTGTCGGAGGGCATGCTGCCGTTGCCGTCCACCAGGACGAAGCTGGAGCCGCCCATGCCGCTGCCGACGGTGCCGAGGGCGTTGCCCACGCTCTGGATCACCGGCTTGGCCTGGTTGTACTCGGCGAGGTAGGCCTCACCCTCTTCACCGGACATCTTGGCGATGGCGGGCAGGGTCTGCTCCACGCCTTCCCAGAGCTTGGCCATGGAGAAATCAGAGCCGCAAGTGCCGGGGGTCCATTCCACGTACACGGCGGCATTGGCGGCATGCTGCGCGCCCACAAGCTTGGCCGGCTGGAAGGTGTAGCCCCTGGCATCGCCCCGCGCCTCCATGTGGATGACGCCGTCGCTCCAAATCTGCATGAAGTCGGCATGCTGCACGGGTGCGGTGTTGTCCAGCTTCTTGAGCTCGGCCAGCACCTTGCCAAAGCCCTCCTTCACCTGAGCGGCCTCCGGGGCGTCGCCCAGGGAGTCCAGCATGGGCGTGAGGGAGTCCAGCTGCTCGCTGATGGTGTTCATCTTGTTGGTGAGGTCGGCCAGCTTCTGGCTGCCGTAGGCAATCACATAGCTGCTGCCGCCCAGGTGGGCGTCGCCCGCCTTCAGCTTGTCGGTGGCCAGCACGGATTCCTCCGGGGTGGCGGCGTGGCGGATGTCGGCCACGTCCTCGCACACCACAATCTGGATGGTGTTGCCCACCAGCTTGGAAACGGCGTAGAAGCTGTGCTTCTTGAGGGCCTCCTGAAGCGGGGCGGGCAGCTGGGCCAGGTGCTTCTCATCCACCAGGTTCTTGTGGATGCCCTTGTAGCCGTTGTACTCGGCGTACACGTCCTTCTTGGTCTTGAGGTCCTCCATGCACTTGTTGTACATTTCCGCGAGCTTGGCCTCCGCGCCGGGATTCACGGCGATGGTGGCGTAGACGGGGCCGATGGGGCCGCAGGTGTCGATGGCCTGGGCAATGGCCTGCACGTCTTCCTCGCTGAGCTGGGGCTGCTCGCCGCATGCGGCGTTCACCTTGATATTCTTAAGCGCGGGCAGAAGCTTCTCCAGTGTGCCCATGGCCTTGGTGCTGAAGGCAACGGCTCCGCCGTCCCACATGGTCATGTCCCCGTTCACCTGGTCGGCGGGGATGATGCCGTTGGCGGCAAGGCCCTGCACTATCTGGCCAACGTGGTTGATGGAGATAACGGCCTCCACGTCCGCGGGGATGGCGGCGAGTGTGGAGTAGGCTGCGGTGCGCTGCTGCACCATGGATGCGGTGGCCTCCGTGTTGGAGGTGGTTGCGGACTTGTCCGTGCACTGCGTGAGGGGCAGCACAAGGGACGCTGCAAGTATGAGAAGTGCTTGTTTCTTCATAACAAGGCAATTTTACTTCCTCTACGCGTGGAGTCAAGAGGTTTCGCGCGCGGGCGGGCGCGCATGACAAAAAAGGCCGGGACGCCCGATGGCGGGCGTCCCGGCAAAAAAACTTGCAGGGAAGGGGGGTTACTTCTCGCAGTAGGCGCGCACGGCGGCGGCAATGCGGGCGGAGACTTCCTCCGGCTCGCCCTCCTCCACCACGTCGATCTGCACCACCTTGCCCTGGGCGCGGTAGTGCTCGATGACGGGCTGGGTCAGGCTCTCGTAGTCCTTCCAGCGCTTGGCGAAGGCCTCGGGGTTGTCATCGGTGCGCACAATCATGGCGGCTCCGCACTTCGGGCAGGTTTCCTCGCCGTTGCGGGTGGTCTCGCCGCACTTCGGGCAGGCCTTGCGCTTCAGCATGCGCGCCTGGATGAGCTCCAGCGCCACGTTCAGGTAGATGACGATGTCCACCTCCATGCCCAGCTGGGTGAGGTTGGCGTCCAGCGTCTCCGCCTGGGCCACCGTACGGGGATAGCCGTCCAGCAGGCAGCCGCAGTCCTTGTTCTCGCCCAGCCACTTGGCCACGATGCCGTTCACCACCTCGTCCGGTACGAACATGGCGGCATCCATGTACTTCTTGGCCTCCATGCCCAGCTGGGAGCCTGCGGCAATCTCTGCGCGCAGCAGGGCTCCCGTGCTCAGCGGCTTGAGCCCGTAGGTTTCCGAAAGGAAGGACGACTGGGTGCCCTTGCCGGAGGCGGGGGCTCCCACCAGTACGAATCTCTTGAGAGTCTTCATGTTGATTGTTTCCGTTGCAGGGCCGCACCTGCGGTGCAGCTCCACCCGCATTGTGCGACATTCTCGCCAAATTGTCAATTGTCAATCGTCAATTATTGCGTCTCGGCCGGGAGGCATGGATGTGTTCCTGCCGAATTTCAGCGGCCCACTTTTGGAAGGAACGTGGCCATTTGGGGGCAACGTGGCTCACGTTCCACCCGCCCACCCGGTCGGCGAGCTCGAGAGCCTCGGTGTATTCGCCGTTTTCCAGCATGAGGGAAATGGCCCCGGTGGCGGCGCGGTAGAGGAAAATCCATTCCTCGTCCTCTCTGTTGCGGGTGTGGAGGGCGGGGTTCATGGCAATGATGCTCTGGAAAGCCTCCAGCGCGGGTTGGGCCTCACCCATGCGCGTGCAGCGCATCCCATGCGCCAGCAGCACCATGAACTGCCAGTCCCTCGGCAATTCGGAAAGCTTGTCGTCCACCAGCTCTTGCACGCAGGAGCGCGCCTCCGCGCGTGCCGCATCATCCCCGGTGGACAGGGCGTTGGCCAGCACCAGGCGCGCCAGGGCATCCTCCTTGGGGGCGGGAGATTCCTCCTTCAGGAGCCGGCGCATGTCGTCTGCGGCCTCCTGCAAATCGCCGAGCCGCACGAGGCAGGATGCGCGGCGGATGCGCGCGTGCTGGGCCGTGGCCTTGTCGGCGTGGGCGGCGGCGCGCTCGTGCAGGGTGATGGCCTCTCGCAGGGCGGAGGGCGAGTGCCCCTGCGCGGTGCACTCCGCCAGCAGCATGAGCGCCTGCGGCTCGTGGTCGCCGCGCGGGTGGTCGGCAATGATGCGGCGCAGGAGAGCCATGGCCTCATCGCGGTGTTGCAGGGAGAGGGTCATGAGGGATGCCAGGTGCAGGCGCAGCGGGTCGGCCAGCTCTGCGGGCATCTCTTCCTTCTCCAGGGCATCCCGCAGTTCCGCGATGATGGCTTCGGCGGCTTGCTTGCGGGGCTTGGCGGCCTGGTAGGCGTGTTCCAGCGTTCTGTAGTATTCCAAGCGCAGCTCGGCCGGCATGGTGGATGCCATCTCCCGCAGGGATTGGGTTTGGTGCAGGGCTTCCTCCCCCTGACCGCGCACGGCGTCCGCCTCGCACAGCAGGAGCCGTGCGCGGAACGCGGTTTCGGCGTCCACCTGCGGGGATGCCAGCAGGGCGCGGAGCTCCTGCACGGCGCGCGGGAGGTTGGCGAACAAGGGGGAACAGAGCATCCTCTGCACGGCAACAAGTTGCATGCGGGCCTTCTCCTGGGAGGGAACGGAGCTGTCCGGTTGGGCGTTGGGATTGTGCTCCAGCGTGTGGATGTAGGCGTTGTAGCGCGCGAGGCGCGGTAGGCTGCCGCCGGTGGTTGCGGTTTCCTCCAGCAGCTTCTGCCAGGCTTCATCGGCATTGTCTTCCGCCAGCATGGCGCGCCACAGCCCGGCGTATGTATGGGCGCGCGCACTGGGCAGAGTGGGGGGCAGGGCCGGCAGCAGGCGGCGCGCTTCCTCCAGGAGGCCGCGCTGGTAGAGACTGCGGATTTGCTCCAGCAGGATGACGCCCGTGGCGGGCTCCTGCGGGTAGGCGGTGGCGGCGGTGTCCGCGCAGGTGGTGTCCAGCGGCGCGTCCAGCATGTCGTCGCGGTTCAGGAGGTGCTGGAGCACCAGCAGGGAGAGCGTGGCGCGCTGAGGGTGGCGCTCGGGGTCGCTTACCCAGTCGTTGAGCCGTGCGCGGGCGTACTCGCTGGTTTCAAACGCGCGGTGTGCCTTGAGCCGGCGGAACGCCTCGCCCAGCAGCGGGGAATCGGGGTTGGAGGCGATGAAGGTGAGCAGGGTTTCCTCTCCCTTGCCCTCCAGGGTTTGCAGGGTTTCCGGCTCGTTCGCCGAGGGCGCGTCGTCGTCATCGGTGGCGTCGGCGGCCGGTTTGGCTTGCGGCTTCTTGGAGGTTTGCCCTGTTGCAGCGGCCGTTTGGGCCTGTTTCTCGCGGGCGTAGAGCACATCCGCCATAATGAGACGGGCTCGGTGGCGCACTTCCTGCGGGAAGTCGCGGTTGGCCTCAATCTGGCGGCAGGCGGCGCCTGCGGCGTCCAGCTGGCCGCGCAGCAGCATCTGCTGGGCCTCAAGCCACGCGATGGTGGGCTGCAGGGTGGCATCCTTGGCGGCGATTTTGTGCAGGGCGGCCATCCCGGTGGAATCCGCCTCCTCCAGCACGCAGAGCTGGTATTCCGCAAGTGACGCAGCCGCCAGCTTGGACACCTCCCCATCCGGGCTGTCCAGCAGGGATTGCGCCGTCTCCACAAAGAGCTGCGCCAGCCCGGAATGCCACGCGCTGTACAGAAGGGCCCGCGCCGCGAAGGGGTGCAGCTCATCCCCCTGCGGCACCTTGCGCAGCTCCTCCGCAGCCTGTGCGTAGTGTCCTTCCTCCGCCAGGCGGTGGCCCAGCGTGTAGGCGGCGCGGGCTGCGTCGTCCTGCGCCCCTGCGGCGAGGGGGAGCAGCATCAGGGCCAGCTGGAGGGAACGCAGTTTCATTTGCGGCGCTTGCGTGCGGGGGTGGCGGGGGTGCGCCGCGCCGGCTGTGCAGGCGCGGCCTGCGGCGCGGACGGGGGCGCGGGGGCTGCCGTCACGCCGGGGATGAAGAGCATGTTGTTGACGTACTTGATGCCGGAGACGGTGAGGGCGGCATCCTTGGAGCTGTTTTTGACGCGGTTGACGGTGCAGTTCTGCTGCACGGTGGGCATGGGCTTGCAGGAGACGAGGACGGGTGCGGAGACGGGCTCCTTGCCGGGGTAGACGGCCACCGGCACGCCCTCTGCCGTGAAGGCTATCTCCAGCGAGGCCGGGCGTGTGCTCCAATCCCCCTTGTACAGGAACGGGTGGCGGTGCAGCAGGTCCATGGTGCCCACGCAGGGCACCCGCACGCGGTAATGCTCCGGCAGGGAGGACAGGTATGCCTTGAGGGAGATGGGCGCGCCGTCCTTGCATGCCAGCAGGAAATCCGCCGTGTTCATACCCACCAGGTTCATGCCGTTGTAGATGCCGTGCTTGTTGAGCGGGATGCCCAGCTGGTCGTACGCGGAGTTGAGCAGCAGGCACACCTCCACGTGCACGTGCGAGCGCTCGCGGTTGAGCCCCACGCCCGTGTGGCCCATGATGCCCAGCACGTTGCCGGTGCCCACCTGCTGCCCCACGCTGCAGCACACCTTGGAGAGGTGCGCGTAGAGGGTGTAGATGGTGCCGTCGGGCGTGTCGTGCGCCACCACCACGTAGTTGCCGTAGTTGCTGTCGCGCGGCACGGCGCTGGCGTGCACCACGCGGCCGGGGGCCATGGGGCGCACCTCGTCCAGGGGCTCGCCCGCGGCGTCGCGCTGCATGGGTTTGATGTCAATCCCCTCGTGCAGGCGGCTGAACATCACGCTGTTGTCCCCCGCGCGGAAGGGGTTGCGCACCATGCCGTATGTGCCGGCCTCCCAGGGTTTGGTGGCCTCGCCCTCGAACGTGCGGTCGCAGTACATGTAGAAATCATCCATGCGCCCCTCGAAGAGCGCGTGGTTGTCTGTGGGCGGGCGGAACACCGGGTCCTGCGCGCCCCAGGCGGTGCACAGGCAGGCGCAGAGCAGCGTCAGGGCGTGGCGGTACGGTTGGCGCATCGGGCGGGGTGTGTTGTAGGTTCTTGCCGGGGTTTAGTGGCGGGCGCCGGGGGCGAGCTGGCGCGGGTCGCGCCCCTTCGTGGGCAGGGGGCGCGGGTTCTCCTCCAGATAGCGCTTCTTCTCCACCTCCGGGTGCACGGGATCCAGGTTCTCGCCCAGCTTCTTGAGGTCCCAGCCGTTCAGGCCGCCCCAGATGACGATTTGGCCGTCGTTGACCACATCCACTCTCATGGGCGGGAAGGCCAAACCGTTGAGCACGGGAAGGATTAGACGCCCGCGGTACTGCATGGTGACGGAGGCCAGGCGGTTGCGGAACTCAGGCTTGGTGTACAGGCGCACGCCGTATGAGCCGTCCTGCATATCCATGAACGAGCTGAACTTCTCAAAATTTTTCAGGGTAAGCACGGGCATGCGGTTGTAGTAGTGCCCGTTGTAGGGGATGGAGAAGCGCAACCCCGCCTCCGCGGAATCCGCCTCTGTCAGGAAATGCACCGGGTACGGCTCCGGCGTGCAGCTGCCCAGCAGCACCGCCGCCCCGGCTAGGATGGTGTACATGTACGATTGGCTTTTCATGGCACTGCTGTATCACTCCCCATTCTACCACCCGCCCCGCCCCATGGCGAGAAAAAAGACCATTTACTCAGGGCCGACGCATTTAATTTTTCTTGACAATTTTCAAAAGATGCGCATCCCAAACACCACTGCGAGAGTCAACAAAATATATTAAAATGCAAGTTTTTTTTGTTATTATTAGTATTGACTTTTGTTATATATTTGATATTATCTCCGCGTTGAAAACTTTATAACTATTTCTCTGCAATAGAAGACAAACGTGTTGAAAGGGCAAAGAAACATAAACTTATAGATATAATTGCAATTGCATTCTGAGCAGTTATATGCGGAGCAAAAAGCTGGTGCGAAATAGAGGAATTCGGAACTGTGCGCGAAATGTGGCTGCGCAAGTACTTGGAACTGCCCAACGGCATTCCGTCGCACGACACGTTCGGGCGCGTGCTTGGCCTGCTCGACCCCGGCGTGCTGGAGGAGAAGCTCATGGAGTGGATGCGCAGCGTTTTCGTCAAGAAGCCCGAGCGGGTTATCGCCATTGACGGCAAGACCATCAGGAGGACGCTCGACAAGGGCGACAAGGCTTTCGTCCATATGGTCAGCGCCTGGTCCTGCGAGAACGGCGCCTCGCTTGCCCAGCTCGCCGTCGACGAGAAGAGCAACGAGATTACCGCCATGCCCAAGCTGCTTGATATGCTCAATATCCGTGGCGCGGTCATCACCAGTGACGCCATGGGATGCCAGAGGGAGCTTGCGGGCTTGATCAAGCAGAAGGGCGGGGATTATATCCTGGCAGTGAAGGGAAACCAAAAGCTCTTGATGGAGGGAATCGAGGAGAGCTGCGCGCTGCTGCGCCCCGTTTCGCGCCACACGGAAACAGATTGCGGGCATGGACGCGTGGAAGTGAGGACCTGCAGCGTTTACAGGGATCTCTCCATGGTGCCCGGAGCATGGAACTGGGACGGCCTGGCGGCCCTCGTGCGCGTCGTCAGCACGCGCCACAACAAGAAAACGCGCGCAGAAACATCTGAGACGCGCTACTACATCACAAGCCTGCACAGGTGCTCCGCCGCCTTTATTGCAACGTGCATCAGGCAGCACTGGCAGGTGGAAAACAACCTGCACTGGGTCCTTGATTTTGTTTCCAGGAGGACACCGTCAGAAAGGCGTTCCAAAACGCGGCACAGAATTTTTCCCGCCTCAACCGCATGGCACTGGCGGTCGTCAAAAGCACGCCTGTCCCGTGCGGACGTACTAAAAGCTTGAAAGGAAGGAGATTACGGGCGGCTTGGTCTGTGGAGTTCCTTGAGCAATTACTTATCAATCTTTAACATGCGTCAGCTCTGGTGATTAAGGCTGGTTCACGCGAACTCTGCAAGGATTTCTCGATGAATTCGTGGTGGTCCAGATACCACCTCACGGTTTTCTCTATGCCCTGTTCAAAGGTAGTGGCGGGGTGCCAGGAGAGTTCGCGTTGGAGCTTGGTGGAGTCGATGGCGTAGCGGAGGTCGTGGCCGGGTCGGTCTTGGACGTGCGTGATGAGGCGTTCGCTGGTGCCGGGGGGATTGCCGAGGAGGCGGTCCGCGGTGGCGGTGAGGATGCGTGCGAGGGTGATGTTGGAGAGCTCGCAGTTGCCGCCGATGTTGTAGGACTCTCCGGGTGTTCCGCGGTGGAAGACGGTGTCGATGGCTTCTGCGTGGTCTTCCACATAGAGCCAATCCCGCACGTTTTCCCCGCTGCCGTAGACGGGCAGGGGCTTGCCGTGGAGGATGTTTTGGATGAAGAGGGGGATGAGCTTTTCCGGGTACTGGCAGGGGCCGTAGTTGTTGGAGCAGTTGGTGACGAGGGTGGGCATGCCGTAGGTGTCGTGATAGGCGCGCACGAAGTGGTCGCTGGAGGCCTTGGAGGCGCTGTACGGGCTGTGGGGGGCGTACGGGGTGTCCTCCGTGAACATGCCGCCGGTGAGGGGCAGGGCACCGTACACCTCGTCCGTGGAGACGTGGTGGAAGAGCTTTCCGTTCCAGTCGCCGTTCCACGCGTGGCGGGCGGCCTGCAGGAGGGAGAGCGTGCCCAGCACGTTGGTGCGGGCGAAGGTGAAGGGGTCTTCAATGGAGCGGTCCACGTGGGATTCCGCCGCCAGGTGGATCACGCCGTTGATGGCATGTTCCTTGAACAGGGAGCAAACCGTTTCAAAATCGCAGATGTCCGCCTGCACGAAGGTGTAGTTGGGGGCGTTCTCCACATCCCGCAGGTTGTCAAGGTTTCCGGCGTAGGTGAGCTTGTCCAGGTTGACGATGCGGTAGTCCGGGTGCGCGGTGACGAAGCGGCGCACCACGTGTGAGCCGATGAATCCCGCGCCGCCGGTGATGAGGATGGAGCGTTTCATGTTCCCTGCCTGTGGGCATAGTGTACCAAAAAGCGCCGCCTGTTCAAGCCTGAACAGGCGGCGCTGCGCAGCATGCCGTGAAAGATCAGTCCTGCGGCAGCTCATCCACGGTGGTGGCGGCGGCAATGGCGGCGCGCTGTTGCGTGGCGGTGGCGTACAGGCTTTGCCTGTATTCCTTGAGCGCGGCGGTGATGGCGGCCACCTCTTGCGATGCAAGCGTGTGGATGCCGTCTGCTGCGTCAATAAAGGTATCCCCGACTGCCAGCCCGCCCGCGTTGATAAGCGCGTTGCGGTCGTACACAATGCCAGCGGGGAAACCCTCGCAAGGTATCGTCTGGCGCGCGTCCAGTACGGCATCCAGCCTGTCCTGCACAGTCTTCAGCGCGTCCTTTTTCGCAGCTGCCAGCTCCCACGCCTCCCACGTCTCCGTGATAGCCGCGTCCTCCTCCGCGTACCCCTTGCGGTAGTAGCGGCCAGGTTGCTCCACGGCCACCAGCTCCTTGAACCCGTGCGCGGCGGCGTACTCCGCCACCTGTGCATCGGTCGGGTTGCTAATGTTCGGCACGCGCCCCATCATGCGGAGCGCACCTGATTCTAATTTTGCGTATGTCTTCATAACGTCTCGTAACCAAAATTTCCTGTGCCAATGTTCGGTCGCTCCACCCTGCCGACCAGGTCGTACATCACGGGTTCGCCGCCAGGGGTTCGTGCAGGCACCAATTCCATTATGAGCGAGGTGCCGCTCCAAGCTTTCGCTCCATAACATTTACCTTTTGCCGGCAAGGGTGCCACCGTTCCGTCCGCGTATACACTCGCCAGAAGTTTTATGGACGAAGCCAACGTAAAATTGTTTTGCCCAGGCGTTCCCCAACCTAGTTTTTTGACGACCTCTCCATTCTCCAACATGGAAATAGCGTCTGGGTCCAGTCTGTAAGTTACACGTCTATTAAATACAGCTATACCTCGAACACCAGAATAGCTAGTAAACCCGAAGTTACATGTACCATACTCAGCAGTTCTAACATGCACTCGTGGAAAAGGTGAGTCAGGACCAGTCCCCAAAATACGCTCGCCACCCGATAAATTGACATCGAGCTCCAAAGCAAAATTCACGCATTCGGTGATGCCCGTGTCTACGTATTCCGTTCCGTGGGCAACAAGGCATTTCAGCAGCGTGTAGCCGGGCGGCAGCTGGGAGGCCCCCAGCGTGCCCATCGGGTCTATGGAAACAGGAATGCTCATGACTGCGCGGGGGTGGTGTAATCATAAATCGGGCGGGCAAGCACCGCATTGCCCACGTTGCGCGCGGCCACCGCATACGTCTTGCCAGCCTCCATATCGGGCATGGCGTCAAGCCATATCCAGCCCTGCGTGCTTCCAGGCAAAGCCACGCTGTTATCATCGCTCGTGCACGTCAGCCAAATCTCAGCCGTGGCATTGTCTGCAAGCGTGATGCCCGTGAAATCCTGCGCGGTCGCATCAGCCGTGACAAGGTACACGTGCCCTTGTTTCAGCGTGGTGGTGGTGCCCAGCGGCTCAGGGACGGGCGCGGGTTCCACGTCCAGCACCTCGCCGTTGAGGACAATCTGCCAAGAGGTCTTGCTCACCGCATCCTTCCCCCGCGTGGTGGAACCCTGCTTCACCGTCTCGCCGCCAAAGCAGCCCGTGGACGTGTACACAACCGCGTTCGCCGCCTTGCCGGCCGTGGCAGCAGTCAAGGTGAGCGTGGTCGCCCCGCTCGCGTGGGAAACAACCACCTCATCCGCAAAATCGCTGCCCTCCGCCGTGATAGCCGCCGCCACCTCGTCCAGCGTGCGCGCGTCCTGCCCGCCTTGCATCTGCCGGGTCACTTCCAGCAAGTCGCCAGTCACGGAAAATGCCAGCAGGTCGCCAGCCGCGCCAGCTTCCAAGGCAGTCACATTCACGGCGTTGTTCTCGTAGTCGGCAATAGCCTCAACGCTCTCGCCAGCAGCCGTGTTGATAGCATTTGACACCATGTTCACAGCCTCCTCCATCGTGCGTGCGTCCTGCCCGCCGCTGAAGCTTGGGTCTTCTGGCGCATCAAACGGAGTCATAGTCTGCGCTGCGTAAGTCAGATTGTTGCCGTCCTCGCCATGTTTCGCCGTACTCACCATGGTGATTTTCTCCGTGGTGCTGTCCCATGTGGCCTCCACGGGAGCAAAGCCTAGGGCGGTGCCGTCTGAAAGCCACCAGCGTTCAGCATTGCTGATGTCTTCGGCAAATCCCTCACCCGTGACAGTGGTAATGTAAGTAGCAAAAGTGCACCATAACTCGCCGTTGTATTGCAGCCCTATCTCGTAGTCCCCATGCAGCTCGCTCACATCTTTCAACAGTGCAAGCGATATGTAGGCGGGCGTCTCCTTCTTCTCGGAGAACGCGGGAAGCCCCGTCTCGCCAATCGAGAGCGTGCCTCCTTCCGTGGCATCCGCCACCGTCAGCACGCCGCGGGATTGGGCATCGGGCTTCGCATCCAAATGCAGATTGCGCCTATCCGCGCCGCCGCTGAAACTCACCGGCACCTCGTCCGATATCGGCAGGGTGTCGGAGAATCTTTTCACCTTCAGGAGGTTTCCGTCCGTACCAAGCCAATTCTCGTCCACAAGCGTCAGCACCACCTTGCCCGTGTCCTCGTCCAGCTCCGCGTGAACCAGCGGCGTCTCCATCGGACGCTGCGGCCCCGTGCCCCAGTTGCCCAGGGTGTTCAGCGCGTCCACGAAATCGGCAGGCGTGCCCGCCTCCCCAGGGGTCCACGTGAACCCGCCGTACGTGTTTTCAGCGTCACCTATCCCCAGGCTGTACTCCGTCTCCGCCGCGTAGCTCGCCAGCGGCGTCACACTCGCGCTGGCCGCCACGGGAGTTGAATTGTCCATCAGCGTGCCCTCCGCCGTAGGGTCTCCCAGCGTCAGCGTGCATACGGCCTTCACGGCCTCCGCAGCCCCGTGGCCGATACGGAGGTTGGATTCAATGAAGCCTCCGCCTAACGCAGACGCGGAGGCCGGCTTAAAAAGCGGTGGGTTCTGTGTGACGGTGGCCGTGCCGGAGATGTCGATGGAGACGCTGTCGGCAAAGTGGAAATACTGAATGCCTGCGGGCAGGTGAATGGAGATGCCGTTGGGCGTATCGATATCACAGTCCGTTTCCGGCGTGATGGTGTACCATATATTGGGAATGAGCGTGTAGGTCATAACCCCGCCAGTAAAGCCTCCGTGGATGCTTTTTGCAACGGGTGCGGGAAAACGCGCATGGGGCGCCCGCCTGCGGTAGGGTTTTGCCGGTTTATTCGCCCAGGGGCAGGGTGAGGATGAAGCTGGTGCCTTGTGCTGTGGTTTTTTCCAAGGTCAGTTCTCCGCCAATGGAGCGCGCGATGTCCCTCGAAAGGGCAAGCCCCAGCCCGATGCCGGGCTTGTTCGGCTGGGCGGTGTGGGAGAAGGGCTGGAAAAGGTGGCGGCGCACATCGTCCTGCATGCCGGGTCCGTTGTCTGCAAAGCGCACCTGAAGGCTGCGGTGGGAGCGCATGGTGGAGATGGTGGCGGCGGGGGCGTTCACGCCGCCCGCGTACTTGATGGCGTTATCCGTGAGATTGGTGAGAATCTGCTCCAGCGAGAGGATGTCCGTGCGCAGGGAAAGCAGCTCCGTGCGGGAATCCTGGGTAACAGAGACCTTGAAGCCTGCGGCACGCAGCCGCTCCGCCGTTTTCTCCAACACGCCGCCGAGCAGCTGGCGGCAGGGCCCGGCGTCCTGCCGGCCGCGGATTTTGCCGCGCGTGAGGCGGGAGAAGGAAAGCACGTTTTCCACCAAATGCGCCAGGCGCTTGCTCTCGCGGTGCAGGTTGTTGTGGTATTCCCCCACCTTTTCCGCGGGCACCAGGCCGTTGGCCAGCATTTCCGTCATCAGCTGGAAGGAGGTGAGCGGCGTGCGCAGCTCATGGGTGACGGCGGAGACGAAGTCGCTCCGGCGGCGTTCCATGCGCGCGTAGAAAGCCAGAATGGCAAAGAGGATGCCGATGGTGAGCAGGGTGGTGAACCAGGCGGCGCGCACGGTGCGCTGCACGGCATCGTGGCGGGCCTCCGTGTCGGGAATGTCCACAGCCTTGCCGGGGCGCAGCACGAGGGGCAGGGGGGTGAGGTTGGCGGATTCGTACCGGTTGGGGTAGGCTATCTCCGCCTCCTTGAGCCCCGGCTCCGCCAGCGGCAGCAGGCATTCTGCCAGCTTGGCGGCATCCAGCACCACGCCTTCCGCGGCGGCACCGTGCGTGGTGGGAACGCGGCGCATGTACACCACGTCGTTCAGGTAGTTCCAGGCAAAGAAGGTGGAGGGCTCACCCTTGGCGGCCAGCGGGGCGGCGGGGTCGGTGTCGTTCGCCTCGAACACGGCAAACACGCCGTCCTGAGAGGAGGTGTTCACCTTGTCGGCCTCGTTGGGGTTGAGCACGGGCGCCGCGGGGTTGAAGGCCTTGCGGCGGATGGTGTCCATGAGCGTGGCGTTCTCCGTGAGCGCCTTCTCAAAGGCGGTTTCCCCCTGCGGCACGCGCAGGGAATCCGGCGTGAGCAGGAAGTAGCCCTTCACGTAGTCCGCCTTGCCGCCTTGCGGCATGGGGTAGTCCAGGCGCGTCAGGTCCGGGGCCTTGCCCAGCTTGGCGCGCTCCTCCGCCAGCAAGTCTGAGGCGGCTTGGCAGATGCGCTCCGTGGATAGCTCCGTCAGCCGCTCAATCTGGCTCTGCTCGTCGATGGCGCGCAGGCGGGAGTCCAGCCGCGCGGCCTCCCACGCCTGCCAGCACGCGCCGAAGATGGTGAGCAGGGCAAAGACGGCAATGATGACGGTGGTCTTGGATTTCATGGCTGCGTGTTCCACTTGTAGCCGCGGCCGCGCACGTTCTCAAAGCGTTCGGCGGCCGCCGGGCCGATTTTCTCCTTCAAGCGCGCGAGGGTGACCGCCACGGTGCGGGTCTTCTCCGCCTGCCCCTGGATGCCCCACACGCGCAGCAGCAGCTCCTCTTGCGAGATGGTGCGGTCCGGGTGGGAGAGGAAGTAGCGGAACAGCGCAAACTCACGCTCCGTGAGCGTGGTGGTGGAGCCGTCGTCCATCTCGGCGGTTTGAGTCTCGCCGTTCAGCCTGCCGCCCGGGAAGGAGAGCTCGGCCGCCGCCACATGCGGCTTGCCGGGGTAGCGGCGCAGCACGGCGGCAATGCGCGCCAGCAGCTCCGCCACGCTGAAGGGTTTCACCACGTAGTCGTCCGCCCCCAGCTCCAGACCTTTCACGCGGTCCTGCTCTTCTCCGCGCGCGGTGAGGATGATGCTCGGAATGCCGGGGCACTCCCGAGCCATAATCTTGAGCAGCTTGAACCCGCTCACCACCGGCATGTTCACGTCCAGCAGCGCCAGATCCACGGGGCGGCTGAGCAGCACGGCCAGCGCCGCCTCCCCGTCTGCAGCCGTCTCCACGGCATAGCCCGCCCCCTCCAGCGCGTCTTGCAGACTGCGGCGGATGGCGTCATCGTCCTCTGCTACCAGTATGTGGCGCATATGCGTGAATTCTACCCGCAAAGACGCCGCGCCTCAACCAAAAAATTGAAAAAATGACAAGCTGTGGCGCAAAGCGTGATTTTTGTGCTTGTACAGGCGGCGGGGGAGGGGGTAGACTGTGCGGCAGTGTGGAAGCGTAGCCTTCCGCCGAGAAAACTCATGGCAGGGTCACAGAGGATTAAGAGCATAGATGCAGTGCGAGCCACGGCGCTGCTGTTGATTTTACTTGCACATTGCGTGGTGGCTTACGGTGCCGACCGAGGGGATGCGTACGAGGCGGAAGGCTCGGTGGCGTGGTGGTTGTTCGACTACGTGTTTCTGGGCAACGGGTTCCTGATGTTCTCTTTCCTGTTCGGGCTGAGCTTCTTCTTCCAAATGGACCACGCGGAGGCCAAGGGTATCGACTTCCGCGGGCGCTTCTGCTGGCGCCTGGTGCTGCTGTTCCTCTTCGGTGTCATCCACAATGCGTTCTACCGGTCGGATATCCTGATGATATTCGCGGTGGCGGGCTTTGTGCCGGTTCTGTACCACAAGATACGCACCAAGTGGATATTGCTGGCGTGCGTGCTTCTGCTGGTGCAGCCCGTGCCGCTGATAGCGGCGGTGCAACACCATTTGGGCACCTGGGTGGAGACGCCGCGCGAGCCCGTGACGGAGCCCGCCTCCCTCGGCGAAGCCTTGTGGGTCAACTCCACCAAGTGGCTGGTGTGGAAGATGGAGTACCAGTGGAATTCCGGCCGCCTGTTCTACACGCTCGCCATGTTCATGCTCGGCACCGTCACCGGGCGCCTGCGCATCTTTGAGCAGCCGCGCGCGCAATATCTGCCGCGCATCGCCGCCTGGGGCGCCGCCTTTATGGTGGTGATGCTGTGCCTGGAGGCCGCCGTGCCGGATGCCTTCCACGGCTATGTGCAGAACTGGCGCCAGGTGGCCACCATCTGCTGCTTCATCCCCCTGCTGGCCTGGCTGTATGACCGCCCGAGCCTGCAGCCCTGGCTGCGCCCCCTTTATTCCGTGGGGCGCTGCACGCTCACCGCATACATCATGCAGGGCATCATCCTCACCCTGGTTTTCTTCCGGTACGGCCTGGGTTGGGGCATCTGCACCACCGCCGAGGACCGCGTGCTCATCGGCCTGGGCTTCTTCGCCGCGCAAACCGCCCTCTTCACCTGGTGGCTCGGCCACTTCAAATTCGGACCCCTGGAGGGCATCTGGCGCCGCCTCACACGCATCGGCATGAAACAGGTGTAAGCCCCCGCCAAAAAACTTCCACGCGCGCGTGATTTTTGGCTCGCATTTGGCAAACGCGCGGTGTATACTGCCCCCAGCGGGGAATTCTCCCACCTGCTTCTCGCGCGCGGGGGAAAACCTTTTCCAAACAAGCAATATACAAAACCATGCAGTATACAACTGAAGTTGACAACATGTGCTGCGTCAAGAAGGGCTGCAACCACGGCCCCGCACCCATCCCCCAGGAGGGTGCCTGGACGCAATCGACCAAGATCGAGGACATCTCCGGCCTGACTCACGGCGTGGGTTGGTGCGCTCCCCAGCAGGGCGCGTGCAAGCTCACCCTCAACGTCAAGAACGGCGTCATCCAGGAAGCCCTGGTGGAAACCATCGGCTGCTCCGGCATGACCCACTCCGCCGCCATGGCCTCTGAAATCCTGCCCGGCAAGACCGTGCTGGAAGCCCTGAACACCGACCTGGTGTGCGACGCCATCAACACCGCCATGCGCGAGCTGTTCCTGCAGATTGTTTACGGCCGCACGCAGAGCGCCTACTCCGAGGGCGGCCTGCCCATCGGCGCCGGACTTGAGGACCTGGGCAAGGGCCTGCGCTCCCAGACCGGCACGCTCTACGGCACGCTCGCCAAGGGCCCGCGCTACCTGGAGCTCGCTGAGGGCTACATCACCAAGATCGCCCTGGACGAGAACGGCGAAATCATCGGCTACCAGTACGTGAAGATGGGACCCATGATGGAGGAAATCAAGAAGGGCACGGACGCCAACGAGGCCGTGAAGAAGTACACCGGCACCTACGGCCGTTTCGACGGCGCCGCCAAGTACATCGACCCCCGCCACGAGTAAAGAACCACCAACACAGAAAGGATACCATTATGCCTCTTTTTGAATCATACTCCCGCCGCATCGACCAGATCACTCCCGTCCTGGCCAAGTACGGCATCAGCTCCTGCGAGGAGGCCGAGAAGGTCTGCCTTGAGAAGGGCATCGACGTGCGCGCCATCGTGCGCGGCATCCAGAACATCGCCTTCGAGAACGCCGGCTGGGCCTACACCGTAGGTGCCGCCATCGCCATCAAGAAGGGCTGCACCAAGGCTGCCGACGCCGCCGAGGCTATCGGCGAGGGCCTGCAGAGCTTCTGCATCCCCGGCTCCGTGGCAGACGACCGTCAGGTGGGCCTGGGCCACGGCAACCTGGCCGCCATGCTCCTGCGCGAGGAGACCGAGTGCTTCTGCTTCCTGGCAGGCCACGAGTCCTTCGCCGCCGCCGAGGGCGCCATCGGCATCGCCCGCTCCGCCAACAAGGTGCGCCAGAAGCCCCTGCGCGTCATCCTCAACGGCCTCGGCAAGGACGCCGCCTACATCATCTCCCGCATCAACGGCTTCACCTACTGCCAGACCAAGTTCGACTACATGACCGGCAAGGTCGAGGTGGTGAAGAAGACCCCGTTCTCCGACGGTGAGCGTTCCAAGGTGAACTGCTACGGCGCGGACGACGTGCGCGAGGGCGTGGCCATCATGTGGCTGGAGGGCGTGGACGTTTCCATCACCGGCAACTCCACCAACCCCACCCGCTTCCAGCACCCCGTCGCTGGCACCTACAAGAAGGAGTGCCAGCTCAAGGGCAAGAAGTACTTCTCCGTCGCCTCCGGCGGCGGCACCGGCCGCACCCTCCACCCGGACAACATGGCCGCCGGCCCCGCCTCCTACGGCTTCACCGACACCCTGGGCCGCATGCACAGCGACGCCCAGTTCGCCGGTTCCTCCTCCGTGCCCGCGCACGTGGAGATGATGGGCCTCATCGGCATGGGCAACAACCCCATGGTGGGCGCCACCGTTTCCGTGGCCGTCGCCGTGGAGGAAGCCATGAAGAAGTAACCCTCTTCATCCATCCCATTCTCAGCCGCCCCCGCCTCCACGGCGCCGGGCGGCTGTTTTGTGTATACCCCCAAAAAAAATCCCAAATCCTACATCCCAAATCCTCAATCCCCAATGACGTCATGTGTGTACACACATGACGGGAAGCGCTTGAGCCCCAATGAACTGCGGCGCTCTGCGTGGCATGTGTGTACACACATGGCGAAAAGAGCTTGAGCCCCAATGAACAGCGGCGCTCTGCGTGGCATGTGTGTACACACATGACGGGAAGTGCTTGAGCCCCAATGAACAGCGGCGCTCTGCGTGGCATGTGTGTACACACATGACG
>CALCWC010000014.1 GCA_937905985.1 uncultured Verrucomicrobiales bacterium
GCTCGGGGATGATACCCCGAACAACCTCGTTCTACCACAAAATTTGAACCGAGGATTAGGATTAGGATTAAGAATGTGTTAGCGTGCCCCTCCCCCCCTCCCCGGGCGAGTGGGGCCGAATCGTTTGGATGGTGTATCGCGCGGGGCCACCCGTCTTCGCCAAGGCCACACCGTGGCCTTGCAGGGAAAAGTTGAGCCACTTGAGAGGTGAGAGACAAGGCGGACTGCTCAAAAATAAATATTGACAAATGCGCTTACTTCCACTATATAAAGAAGCGCAAACGCCAATGAAAAAAACAGAGCAGATAATCGCGTGGGCACGCGAACACGGCGGAGCCATTACCCCGGCGCAGGTCACAGCTCTGGGAGCCTCCCGCGGCAACCTGCAGCATCTCCTATCCAAGGGGGTGTTGGAAAGGGAAACGCGTGGAGTCTACTTTTTGCAAGATGTGTGGCCGGACGATTTCTACAGTGTGCAAGCGCGATATTCGCGAGGGGTGTTTTCCCATGATACGGCATTATACCTGTGGAATCTAACGGACCGCACACCTTTGAGGTTCAGAATGACCTTCCCCACGGGTTACAACCTGAGCAGGGTGAAGCAGGCGGGCGTGAGCTGCACGCAGTGCCTTCCGGAATGGCACGGAATAGGAGTAGAAACCGTGCGCACACCCTCCGGCAATCTGGTGCGCGCATACAATCGCGAGCGCACTCTTTGCGATATCCTGCGCGCACGCCCGAGGATGGATATCCAAGTGGTGGCCGATGCGTTCAAGCGATATGCTGCATTGCGGGACAAAAACCTGCCGCTGCTGGCGGAATATGCAGGCCGCTTGGGAGTGGCGGGCAAAGTACACAGCTATATGGAGGTTTTGTTATGAAAAATGCCATGCAACTCAAGGCCCTGGTGCGCAACAAGGCGGCAAAATGGGGAATATCCGCGCAACTGGTCTTGCAAACTTGATGTTGGAGCGCCTGCTGGAACGGGTGTCCCAAACCCGCTACCGCGAGCATTTCATATTGAAAGGGGGCTTTCTGCTAGCCTCCATCATAGGCCTACATTCGCGAGCCACCATGGATATGGATGCCACACTCAAGGGCATGCCGCTCACCCGCGCCTCTTTGCGTGAAATGTTTGCAGAAGTATGCGCAATTGATTTGGCCGACAACATCACGTTTGAGTTCCTGAATATCGGAGAAATACGCGAGGACGACCAGTACGCCGGGTATCGCGTTTCCGTGTACGCGCATTTCCCCCCTCTTGCTGTTCCCTTGAAGCTGGATATTACCACCGGGGACGCTCTAACCCCAGAGGCCGTTGAGTTCCAATACCGGCTCATGATGGAAGAGCGCTCCATTTCCGTTATGGCGTACAATGCGGAGACTCTGCTGGCAGAAAAGCTCGAAACCATCATTTCACGGGGTACGCTCAACACAAGGCCAAGGGACTTTTACGATGTATATGCCCTGCAGAAATACAAGGATGGGGAAATCAACCGTTCCCTGCTTGCGCAAGCGCTGGCAGCTACGGTAGCTCACCGCAGCTCTGCGAAACTCATAGAACAATACTCTGCCATTATGGATGAGGTGTCTGAAAGCGAAGTTATGCAACAAAGGTGGATTGAATACAGCCGGTCGTTTGGGTATGCCCATGGCATCCCGTTTACGGACGTGTGCTCTGCCGTTAGGCATTTCCTTGCTTGAGGCCCGCTTCTGCCCATGTTGCCAGAAAGGCGGGCGGGATATGCAGGCAGGAGACGACCTGCCCCCCGCCCTATTCGGAGCGGAAGGCCTCATCCGGTATTTCCTGGCGCGGGGTGTTGGGGCCCTCCCATTCCAGCTTGACTTTACCGGGGGCGGATTCGCCTTGGACGATGGTGAAGTCGATGGCATGGGGGCCTGCGGCCAGGGGGATGCCGCGCTTGCCGGTGGATGCGGCGATGGCCTCGTCGGCGTTGATGGCGGCAGACTCGTTGACGGTGGAGCCGGGCTTGTAGTTGAAGTCGGCGTCAATGAGCTGGAAGCGGTGCATGCGGAGGTATGCCTTGGAGCCGTCCACCTGGTCCAGGGTGAGGTAGAAGTGCCACACGCCCTCTGCGGGAATGTTGATGAAGCCGCGGAAGTTGGAGATGCTCTTGGCGGGGAGCTCTGCGGCGGCGGGATTGGGGACGGTTGCCTTGGCGGCAGCGGCCAGGGCAGGGGCGGGCAGGGTGTCGAACTCCGGCACCCAGGGGCAGGCGAGCCCATCCACGCGGCGGCATTTCAGGCCGGGAGCGGCGGGCTTGGCGGTATCCGCCGGCACGGGCAGGGAATCATAGGAGCGGCTGCCCCCGCAGGCGTTGTTGCGGGCGCCGGCGGAGCTGTCGCGCGAGTAGTCGTACGCTCGGCGGTTGTGCAGCACCAGGGCCTTGAGCTGCGGCTGGAGCTTGGAGAACTTGGCGGCCAGGTTGTGTTCCTCGTGCGGGTCTGCCACGGTGTCGTAAATCTCAAAGTCCTCGTTTCCGGTGGAGATGTTGCAGCGGATGGCCTTGAGGGTCTTGCCGCCGGGGGCCTGGAAGAAGAGGACCTGCTGCTCGCCGCGCTGGCGGTTGCGCTTGTTGTCCGCGTAGTCCCGGTACACGGGCATGCCGCCGCCGAAGTTGTACTCCGTGTAGATGGTGTGGGGCTGCACGCCTTTCGCCTTGCCCTTCAGCACGGGCAGCAGGGACACGCCGTCGCAGCGCATTGGCACGGGTACGCCCGCCAAATCCGCAAACGTGGCCATCCAGTCCTGGAACTGGCTGGGCGTCTTGTCTTTCAAGCCGCCTTTGATGATGCCGGGCGCGTACACCAGGCAGGGCACGCGCAGGCCACCGTCCCACACATCGCGCTTGATGCCGTCCGCCCCGCCGTAGCTGCGGAAGAAGGCGGGGTTCTGCGCGGGCGCGGGGTGGCCGGGGGATGTTCCCGCGGCACCGGGCTCGTTGTGCGGGCCGTTGTCGGAAAGGAAGACGATGAAGGTGTTCTGGTCAATCTGGAGCTTGCGGCAAGTGTCCACCAGGTCGCCCATGGCGTCGTCCACGCGTGTAACCATGGTGGCGTGGCGCTGCTCGGCCTCCAGGATTCCCTGCTCGTTGCCGAGGGCGCGTGCCTGCTCCTTCCACACGGAGGAATCGGCGAGGTGCTTGACGCGGGGGTCGATGAAGGAATCCCAGTTGCCCTTGGCGGTGTTGATCATCTGACCGGGCGTGCCGAGCCACTTGACGCCGCCCTTGGGATACGGCCCGGCGGGAATGGCCAGGCGGGCATGCGGGGCGATGAGCGTGAGCGCCACAAAGAACGGCTGCCTGGGATGCGCCGCATGGTGGTCCTGTATCCACTTCTTGGCGCGCGCCGTGAACAAATCCGTGCTGTAGCAGTTGTCCAGGTCCTTGGTGATCATCTCATCCATGTCCCAGATGGCGTTGGCGTGCATGTCGGGGTCCACGTTGTTCTCCTCCTTGGGATAGTGGCGGTGTCCGGCGATGTGGTTGTGGTAGCCGAAGAAGTAGTCGAACCCGCGCTTGGTGGGCCAGGCTGCTGCGGTCTGGGGCGTGCCGCCACCCTCCGCGCCGCCGCCAATGCCCCATTTGCCGATGAGCGCCGTGGCGTACCCGGCCTCCCTCAGCACGCTCGCCAGCGTGTGCGAGTTCTCCAGTGCGGCGTCAAAGCTGTTGTTGCGCACCACCTCTGCATGCCCCTGGTGCACGCCTGAGAACAGGGATGCGCGGGCAGGCGCGCACACCGGCGCTGCCGTGTAGTGCCGGCTCAAGAGTGCCCCCTTCTTCGCCATGTCCGCCAGCCTCGGCGTCGGTATCTGCGGTCCCTTCCCCGTCATATCCGGGCAGAAGGACAAATCGCCCCACCCCATGTCGTCCACCAGCACCAGGATGATATTCGGCTTCCCCGGCGCATCCGCACCCCACGCAAGGCCACCGAGCATCATTGAACAAAGTACGGCTATTGTACGCATCCCGAACATACCGCTATCATACCCGATACCGCCGGAAAATGTCAATGAAATTGCATGGCGGTGGGCGGCGCGGGGATAAGGAAAGCCCGCAGCCGTTTGGGCTGCGGGCTGATACGGGGGATAGGACTTGAACCTACGACCTCCACCATGTCAAGGTGTTGCTCTA
>CALCWC010000015.1 GCA_937905985.1 uncultured Verrucomicrobiales bacterium
TCAAGAAGGCCCTCTCCGACTTTCCGAACGTGACGGTGTACCTGGTGGTGGACAATGCCAGTCAGGATCGCACACCTGAGCTCTGCGAGGCCTTGGGGAGGGAGGACGCCCGCTTTCGCTATGTGTGGGCCCCCGAGAACCGCAACGTGGTGGACGCCTATCTGCGCGGCTTCCGGGAAGCCATGAAGGAACACCCGGACTTCATCCTGGAAATGGACGGCGGCGGCTCGCACGACCCGCGCGTCATCCCCGCCTTCGTGCGAGCCATGACGGAAGGCAACGAGTGCGCATTCGGCTCCCGCTACATCAACGGCGGCTCCATGGTGGGCTCTCCCTTCAAGAGGCGCTTCCTGTCGAAGTTCGGCTCGCTTCTGGCGCGCGTGCTGCTGGGTTGCCCCATGAAGGACGTGACCAGCGGTTACGAGGCGTTCAGCTATGAAGTGATGGAGAAGATATTGGCATACCCACTCAAGAGCAAAGCGCATTTCTACCAAACTGAGCTGCGCTACCTCTGCCGGTACCGCAATTGGGTGGAAGTGCCTATTCATTACACCGCTCCCTCACCCAGGGTTTCTTCCAAAGCTCTTGCGAATGCGCGCAAGTGCCTTGTTTACTATGTAATCAAACATTGGACATTCATGGGAGAACGAATTTGATTTGAAGGAAAGAAGGATAAAGCCCCATACATTTCCGTGAAACGCCTATCCTGTTTCGCCCATCCATTGACATATTAAGCTTTTATAATAACATTTAAGCAATAATCCCATGAATGCAATATGCGATTACATTAAGAATAAGGGGGTGCTGTATGCTTCGCTCATTCTCCTTTGCGGAGCCATATTGTTCATATTTCTTAGTGCATTGTGCAAGCATGGTTGGGTGGATGAACATGTAACTATTCTAAGCTCACTTGTGCCATGGTGCGATTTTTGCCAGAATTTGGCCGTAACCGATGTATATCCTCCTCTGCACTACGCTATTGAAGGAGTTATCGGCAGGTTGTGTCGCGCAAGGGCTGGCGGAGTTGAAATGGCATATGCACTTTCAGCATGTCAACTTTTCTCGGTGGCTTGCTTTATAGTGCTCCTTATACTCGGAGCGGCAATCCTGAAAAAGCGTAGGGGGTGGAGTGCCGCCATAGCCTATATGGCTGTTCTATGTTCGCTGCCACTCTGTGAACGCTATTGCATAGAGGCAAGGGCGTATATGATGTGTACCCTCATACTGTTTGCTTCCTTCATTTGCGCCTGCCTTGCATTTCGGCACAATAACCGGCGCTGGTGGATTGTGTACTCCATATTGCTCGTTTTGCTAGCATATACGAACTACTATGCCCTTCTCAACGGTGTGGTGCTAACCGGCATGCTTTTTGTATACGCATTTCTCTTTGCCAGGCGTCATTGTTCCTCGATTGTCTATGCATCTTTATGTGCGCTAATTTGCTTTGTGCCTTGGATGCCCTACCTGTTGCAGCAAATCGGCTGGGTACATGAGAGCTGGTGGAACCAGAACCCCTTGTGCGCAGCATTTGGGTATATCGTTGATGTTTGCGGCGTAAGATTGAGCGGGGGCTCTCCATGGATATTCTTCATTGTTGCTAGCTGCGTACAAGTGTATGCTCTCAGCCGAGCTTTGGCGAAGCGTGAATCTCTGAGTGCCTTTATCATTGGATGCGGAATGCTCGCGGTTCCTTGTTCCGCATTACTCCAAATAATCATCAGCATCGCAATCGAACAGTCCATAGTTGTTAATCGATACTGTCTTTTCCCTGTTGGTGTATTCGCGTTTTCGTTAGCTTGGGGATTACCCTATCTTTCCCGTTTGCCCATGAAAGGTTTTGCCTTTCTATGTGCTTGCATATCTGTATTTGCATGTCGCCAATTCTATTTGGAAGAATATAACAAGTTTCGCATGAACGAGCGTTTGGTGGCTTGGTTCCTTTTGAACAGCTCGGAAAAACATGAGACCAAGCTATATGTTTCGGAACAAAAGGAGATTGCCACCGTGGAACTGTTATTCGATGCGAATCAAATTGAGGATATCAACTTTTGCTTGTGTCATGATGAAAAACTCGATCCGAAACTTTGTATCGCTAGATATAGTCAATATAGAAACTTTCTGTCTGAGCGCGGGGATATGAATCTGAGCGATTTAAGAGAAGGGGACTACGTTTTCGTCCTTGCCAATCACATGGAAGCATTTGTGCGGGATATGGAGTGGTACCGCATCCCTCATAAGATTGTTTCGGTTCAAGGATTATGGTACAAGGTCGCAGTTTCCCCTAGAGGTGAGGAGCACCACCAACCTTAAAACCAAGCAGCTTTCCTCGCGCCACCACAAAGCCCCCTTGGAGCTCTGCTGATGCGCCGTACTTGCCGGGCTTGGCGAGCATGAAATCGGGGGCGGCATCCTATCTCGTAGCTTCACCTCATATTATACGGTTTATGAGGGAAGCATTAAACCTGTGGCCTAACAGGCGTGAGCGCCTAACAGACGGCATTTCATGGCGGAGGTGGCTTTCGGGCAGGGACAGGCTGTTTGGCAGCAAGTCCGGTGTAAGCAGTCGTTGGCCTTCACCACAGCTGAGGCTGATGTGCACGCCCTTTTCAGAGAGCAGCCTGTTCAAGGCGGCCAGGTACGCTTTGTCTGTGCTGCCCTCGCAGGCAATCCAAACCACGACTTGCGGGACATAGCGGTAGGTCATGGCTCACAGTGCGGGGAAAGGAATGCCGGCGAAGTAGCCGTTCAGGTAGCCCAGGCGGAAGTTCTTCACGTTGCGCACGCCCTGGAAATCGCAGAGGCGGCACAGTTGCGCGCCCTGCTCCAGGTTCTTGCGCACCACGCCCACCTCGGAGACGCGCAGGTCGTCGTCGTCCAGCAGCTCGGTGTTGTGGACAGTGAAAACGAGCTGGGCGTTGTTGGGGTTGTACGCCTTGTCGGTGAAGAGCCTGACCAGCGCTTTCAGCACGATGGGGTGGATGGAGCGGTCCAGCTCGTCGATGACCACGGTGGTGCCGCGGTGCAGCGCGTTGAGCAGCACGCCGAGCAAGCCGAACAGCACCTGTGTGCCGCGGGATTCCTCGCGCAGGTTGAACCGCTCCTCCGTGCCGTCGGTGCGCTTGTGGTAGGTGTAGATGTACTCGAAGATTTTCTGGTTCTTCCTGAAGAAGACGGAAGCGGGCTCGTCGCCCTCCTGGTATGGCTCGCCCAGGTATTGCACGGGTTCGATTTCCTCGACCTCGCGCGCCAGCCCCATCTTGTAGATGCCCAAATCCAGCTGGGTGACCAATTCCTCAATCTCCGCGAACGCCTGCTCCACCGGGTTCCCCTTGAAGTTCCCCGCCAGCAGGTTCAGCGCGTCCGATGTCTGGATATCGTTGTCCAGCCAGATTTGCAGGTCGCGGCACAGGTAATCGTGGCAGAGCACCACATCCCGGTTCAGGCCCATGTAGGCGTATGCCAGCTTGGCAATGAAGGGAACCTGCTGCCTGCCGTCGTTGCAGCATTCCGTGTCCAGAACGGCCTTGAGCCGCTTCTCCGGGTAGTCCGCGGTGGCGATGGCGGCAAACTGGAATTCCCCCATCACATGGTCCACCAGATACAACGGCGCACCATCCTTGTACAGCACCTCGCGGCGGATGCCGTCGGCGTTGTACTCCACCTCGAAGCGGTACAGGGTGTGGCGGGCGATGAATTGCACGTCGAACAGCGTGGTGTGCAGCTCCGGGTGGAGCTTGTTCGGCTTGTACTCCAGCAGCGGCGTCCTGAACCCCGCGTTGTACACGAACGCAGTGATTTGCCTGACGGCCTCCACCAGGGCGCTCTTGCCCCCGGCGTTTTGGCCGTAGATGGCGAGCACGGGGATCAAGCGCAGCGGCTGCGCGGGACGTTCCGGGTTGCGGACTGCGGTGTCCTGCAGGAACGGCAGGCGCGGCAGATCCTGGTACCCGTTGGGCGCCTTGCCTTCGCCGTAGCGCATGTCGATGGTGGTATCGACGATGGCCTTGTAGTTCTTGATGTGTATGGCAACGAGCATATCCTGTCTCCTTTCCCGGCATTTTACCACGCGCCGCCCCTTTGTCAAGCAATATAATCAATTTTATTGATTATATTTCAACGCGCCTTGCTGTGCTCGGCGGTCAGCGGCGGGGAAATTCGCATACGGACGTGGGCGGGGCTTGAAATCTGGGCGGGGCGGGTTATAATACGCGCGTACCTATATGCACGCGATGATTCTAGCACAGGCGGCGGCTCCGGTGACGGAATGGGGGCTGCTGGATTTATTCGAGAAGGGCGGACCACTCATGTGGCCGCTGCTGTTCCTTTCCGTGGTGGCGCTGATGGTGTTTCTGGTGTGTCTGTGGACCACCCGTGACGCCGCGGTGCTGCCGGTGAAGATGGTGTTGGAGGTGGAGAGCCGCTTCCGGCACAAGGACTACGCCGGCATCCTGGCCATGTGCGAGCGTGACGGCTCCAGCTTTGCGCGCACCATCCATGTGATTGTGCTGTTCATGCAGCGCAACCCCCGCGCCGGGATTGAGGAGGTGCGCGAGGTGGCCACGGCGGAGGGCTCCCGCCAGGCGAACATCCTGACGCGCCAGATCAACTGGCTGTCCGACATTGGCGCCATTGCGCCCATGATTGGCCTTCTGGGCACGGTGCTGGGCATGATGCGCGCGTTCATGGAGATGGCCGCGGGCAATTTCGAGGGTGTGAAGCAGATGCAGATGGCGGGCGGTATTGCAGAGGCCATGATTACCACGGTGGGCGGTCTGGTGCTGGCCATTCCCAGCGTGGCCGCGTACGTTTTCTTCCGCAGCCGCATCCAGAAACACATCACGGACATGGAGGTGGCTATCACGCACATCCTCACGGTGATTTCCGTGCAGATGGACCATGAGAGCCGCCTCGGCAACACCTACCGCCTCGGTCGCGGCAAGGAGGTGATGGAGGAGGACGAATAACCCGCGCCGCCATGAAGCTCAACAGCAAGATTCCGGAACCCGTCGGCTTCCAGCTCGCACCGCTGCTGGATGTGGTGTTCCTGCTGCTCATCTTCTTTGTTGTCACCCAGAAAATCATCCTCAACGAGCAGGACCTCAAGGTGAAGGTGCCCACCGCGCCCAAGACCTCGGAGGAAACCTCGCGCGCCATTGATGAAATCATCATCAACGCCCGCGAGGAGAACGGCGAGCTCATCATCACCATCGACCGCGAGGTGTTCACCCGCGACGCCCTGCTGCACATGCTGCAACGCATGGTGAAGGTGAACGAGAATGTGCCGGTCCGCCTCCGCGGGGATGCCGGCATGCCGTGGCAGAAGATGGCGGATGTCATCACCACCTGCACCCAGGCCGGCGTGTGGAACGTATCATTCTCCAGCAAGATGCCGGAGGAACAGAAATCCAAATAACCCCTTTCCCCATCCATCATGAAGCAAGCCCTTCCCCTTACCCTGGTATGCGCCGCGCTCGCGGCGCCCCTGGCCGCCCAGTCGGACGCGCCGCTTTCCGTTGCGGCGCAGGCGGATGCCCTCGCCATCGCGGAGCAGCTGTACTCCCAGGCGCGCCACGCCACCGACCCCACGGACAAGACGCTGTCCATGCGGCGTGCGGCGGAGCTGTTTGCGGACTACCAGCGGCGCTTCCCCTCATCGCCGCAGCGCCAGAAGGCCATGTACTACCAGGCGCTCTGCCTGGCGGAGGCGGGCGACCTGGCGGCATCCAACGAGAAGTTGGGCGCGCTGGCCAACACCACGCACGGCGAGTACGCCGCGGCCGCGGCCTACAAGCTGGCCACGCAGGCGTACTCTCGCCAGATGTGGGACAAGGCCTTGGGCTTCTACCGCATTGCCGCGCGCGAGACGCAGCGCCCGGAGCTGCGGCACGATTCCATGTACCGCTGCGGCAATGTGCAGATGCAGCTCGGCCGCCGCAAGGACGCAGAGGAAACCTTCCACAGCCTGCAGGTGATCAAGGGGGTGAAGCCGCTGCTGCGCCAGTCTGCCGTGTTTGCCATTGCGCAGATGAAGGTGGAGGATGGCGATGATGCGGCGGCGTATGCCCAGTTCCGCAACCTGCTCAACATGACGGAGCTGGATGCGGAGATAGCGGGCAAGGCCACGCTGCAGGCCGCGCGCCTGGCCGCGCGCCTCGGCCACAACGAGGAATCTCAGCAGCTCTACGCCAAGCTCACCCGCATGCCCGGCATGGCCAAGTATGCCGCTGAAGCGCAGATGGAGCGCATCCTCTCCCTCTTCAAGCAACACAAGTACGCTGAGGTCGTGCAGCTCGCGGAGGCCGCCTCCGCCCCGCTGGAGGACGCCGCCAAGGAGGCCCGCCGCGATGTCATCGTGGGCCAGTCCTGCCTGGAGACCAAGCAGTACAGCAAGGCGGTGGACTGGTTCGCCGCCGCGGAGAAGGCCCAGCCGCGCACCGCCTTGGCCGCGGATGCCGGATACCGCCGCATCATCTGCGCCCAGCAGCTCCAGGGCACCAACTTCTTCCACCTCGCGGAAAAATACCTCGGCACATACGCCGTGGCGGAAAGCCCCACCGCGGATTTGCCCTGCGTGGACCTGGTGCGCCTCATGTATGCGGACCGCCTGATGCTCTTTGACGCCAACGCCGCCGCCCGCCAGTTCGATGCCCTCAATATGGACCAGCTGCCGGAGACCCTGCGCGCCGACACCGAGTACAAGAAGGCCTGGACCGCCGCCCAGGGCGACAACTACGACCCGCTGCCCTCCCTGGACCATTTCATAGCCACCTACCCGCAGGATGCCCGCGTGCCGGATGCCTTGGCGCTGCGCGGCGCCCACTACGCCAAGACCCACCGCCAGGCCAAGGCCCTTGCGGATTTCGACCGCGTGATTGCGGACTACCCGCAGTCGGAGGCTTGCGCCGTGTGCTACCAGAAGGCCGCCCAGGCTTGCAGCAAGGAGAACCCCTCCCGCATGGTGAAGTACTACGAGGGGCTCATCAACTACTACGCCAAGCTGGTGAAGCGCGGCGGCCACGACAAGCCCGCCGCCATTGCCGAGGCCCACTACAACATCGCCTGCGCCCTCTACGAGAACGACCCCGCCAAGGCCGTGCCGCACTTCCGCGAGGCCCGCACCATGAACGCCGAGCAGTACGCCTCCCTGGTGGACCTGCGCATGGTGCAGTGCTACTTCAAGATGAAGGACACGGAAAACCTGCGCCAGGCCCTGCTGGAGCTCAAGAGGAACAATGCCTCCACCTACGAGGGACTGCCGCCCGCCATCCTGCGCTGGTGCGGCTGGTCCTGCTTCCAGGCCCACAACTACCCGGACGCCCACACCTTCCTCACCGATGCCCTCCTCCGCGAGCCCAGGGAGAAGTACACCGCCGCGGACGGCAAGCAGTACGAGCGCCCCAAGGTGGAGCCCATCGTCTGGAAGACCCTGGCCAAGACCCGCCTGGAGCTGCGCCAGTACCAGGCCGGCTTGGAGGCCGCGCAGTTCTACGTCACCATGGAAAAACAGCCGTACCGCAAGGCGGAGGGCATGGGGGACGAGGCGCAGCTGCTGGTGGCGCTGTACCGCACGGACGAGGCCAAGAAGGTGTGTGAGGAAGCTATCGCGCTGGGCATAGACGGCCCCATCAAGTCCTCCCTCTTCCTCACCATGGGTGATGCGTACTACTCCGAGGGGCAGTATGCGGAGGCCGCCAAGTACTACGGCCGCACCGCCAATGTGGTGAGCGACAAGGAGCTCAAGCCGCTCGCCCTCTACAAAATCTCCTGCGCCCTGCTCAAGTGCGGCAAGGAGGGGGAGGCCAAGCCCTACAGCGATTCCCTGAAGGCGGAGTTCCCCGACTGGATGGCCCCGCCCGCCGTGAGCCAGCTCATGGAGCGCGCCCCGCAGCCCTCCAAGCCCGCTCCCTCCGCCCCCCAGCAACAACAACCACAGGCATAATCCGTTCCCATGTTCTACTCCAAAGGGGAGAACCGCCGCAAGGGCTGGTTGTATAGCCTCTTCCGCATCACAAGGCGGCAGATGATCGCCTTCTGGGTGCTGGTCGGCCTGGCGGCGGCCGCCTGCATCGCCGTCGCCGTTTCCTATCAGGTCCGCGCCTCGGACTACAACCTCTCGGACGTGGTGCGCGGCGGCGGCGCCAGCGTGCTCTTCGATTCCGCCAACAAGCCCGTGGCCAACCTCACCGGCGACCTTCCGCAGCCCGTCACCTGGCAGGAGCTGCCCAAGCACCTGGTGGATGCCTTTGTGGCGCGCGAGGACGACCGTTTCTTCGACCACGGGGGCGTGGTGTTCACCGCCGTGGTGCGCTCGCTGCTGCGCAACCTTTCCTCGATGAAGTACGAGCAGGGTGCCTCCACCATCACCATGCAGCTCACGCGCAACGTCTTCGAGCTGCAGGGCAAGTCCCTGGACCGCAAGCTGCTGGAGGTTGCGCTCGCCCGCAGAATCGAGTCGGAGTACGACAAGCAGACCATCCTCTGCCAGTACCTCAGCCGCATCTATTTCGGCCAGAGCCGGTACGGGCTGCGGGATGCCGCCGCCTACTACTTCGGCAAGGAGGTGAAGGACCTCGACCTGGTGCAGAGCGCCGCTCTGGCCGGGCTGGTGCGCGGCCCCTCCATCTTCAACCCCGTGGCCAGCATGGACAAGGCCATGACCGTGAAGAGGGAGACCCTGGACCGCATGCTGGAGCAGGAGATGATCTCCCAAGAGGAGCATGATGCCGCCGTGCAGGCCCCCATCGAGCTGCACATCGGCGCCGCGGCAGAGGCGCCCGGCAGCGGCTCCTATCCCACCATGTGGGTGTGCCGCGAGCTGGATGACATCGGCACCGCCCTCCTGCAGGGGAACCGTGAGCTTTCCGTGGTGTCCAACCTGGATTTGGACATCCAGACCTACCTGGAGCGCTCGGTGGAGGCCGCGCTCACCGCCGTGGAGAACCCGCACGAATACCCCGAGAGCTGGAAGGCCCTTGCCGATACCCCGGAGGCCGCCAAGGCCCAGCAGGAGGCTTTCTCCAAGATGCGCCGTCCCATGAACCTCCGCCGCCGCGGGATGGACAACAACCTGGAGGGCTTGCTGCAGTGCTGCGCGCTGGTGGTGGATTCCCGCCGCAACCACAAGGGCAACGTGCTTGCACTGGTGGGCGGCCGCAGTGCGGTGGACGGCGTGGACCGCTGGGTGCGCCGCACCATGCCCGGCCGCGCGATTGCTCCTCTGGTGTTCAGCTGCGCCTGTGTGGCGGGCGAGCAGGGAACGCACATCGTCTCCAAGGATGCCGTGCTCACCGGGCGCCAAATCGGCTACGGTGTGGAGCGCGCCTTCTTCGATTCCCTGGATTTGGACGCCGAGCTGCCGGACAAGGAGCACGAGGAGGACCTGTACGCCGGGCGCTTCCGTCTGCCGCTGGTGGACCTGGCGCGCTTGCTGTTCGACATGCAGAACCTGGGGCGCGGGTACAAGCTGAGCCTCACCAACACCGTGTGGAGCCGCGCAAGGGCGGCCCTCTACGCCTATGAGCCGGAGAAGGCCCCGGAGTACATCCGCCGCGAGAGCGCACAGGCGGTGGCCTCCATTCCGCCCTTCATCACGCAGGACGACCGCTCCGTGGTGCTCAACGAGACCCTGCCCGGCAACGGCGGCCAGTTTGTGATGATCACGCGCGACAAGGGCGTGGCCGTGTTTGTGTGGATGGGCTTCGACAAGCCGACGCAGGATGTGGCCGGCACGCGAGAGATGCAGCGCCTGCTGCAGCGTGCCGCCTCCAACCTGGCGCGCGATGTATTCACCCAGGCCCGCGCCGTGCTGCGCGCCAAGTCTAAACAACAGGAGTCATGAGCGATTTTTCCCCAGAGGCGTGCCTTGCCGCCGCACAGAACGCCGCACGAATTGCCGGAATTTTCCTGCGCAAGAACTTTTCCCGTGCCAAACAGGTGGACGAGGAATTGGCGCACGACATCAAGCTGCGTCTGGACAAGGACACCCAGGCTATCATCACGGCGGAACTGCAGGCCGCCTTCCCTGAAATCGCCATCCTCGGCGAGGAGGGCAGCGCCGGCAGCGCGGATGCGGAGTGCCGCTGGATTGTGGACCCTCTGGACGGCACGGTGAACTACTTTTTCGGCATCCCCATCTTCGCCGTGAGCATTGCCCTGGAGCGCCGCGGTGAGCTGGTGCTCGGCTGCGTGTACGACCCCATGCAGGACGAAATGTTCGCCGCCGTGGCGGGGGGAACCGCCACCTGCAACGGCAAGCCCATCCACGTTTCCAACCGCGTGCAGATGGCGCAGGCCGCCGTGTTCTGCGGCCACGGCGCGCATGACGGCTCCGGCGAAGAGGGCATCCGCCGCTTCGCGCGCATTTCCTCGCAGGTTCGCAAGATGCGCATCCTCGGCTCCGCCGCGGTCACGCTTTGCTACGTGGCGGCCGGGCGCATGGATGCGTACATAGAGAGCCGCATCTCGCTGTGGGACTTCGCTGCCGCCCGCGTCATCCTGGAGGCCGCCGGGGGCAGGCTGGAGTTCACCCCGCGCGAGTCCGGGGCGGTGCAGGGCGCCGTGCTGGCCTGGAACGGGCTGCTTCCCATTCAAGATTTCCTTTCATAAGTTATGGCTACCCCGCAACACAAGCACAAGTCCGTGCGCCTGCTGGCCTGGGAGGGCCTGCAGCGCTGGAGCCGCGGCGGAATCTTCGCGGAAACCATCGTTTCCCGCGCCGCTCAGCAGCACAACCTCTCCCACGCCGACCGCGCGCTCCTGCAGGCCATCGTGTATGATACCATCCGCCAGCTTTCCATGCTGGACCACCTGCGCCTCAAGCTGCGTTCCGGTGAGCTGGAGGAGCCTTTGCGCTGGCTGGTGCTCATGGGGCTGTGCCAGCTGTTCGTCATGCACCAGGCGGAGCATGCCGCGGTGTGCGAGACCGTGGAGCTTGCCCCCAAGCGCGTGCGCGGCGTGGTGAACGGCATGCTCCGCAACGCCATCCGCAGGCGTGCCGAATTCGAGAAGGAGCTGCCCACGCTGCACCCCGCCGTGCGCTATTCCTGCCCGCAGTGGCTCGCCGAGCGCTGGATGCAGGAATTCGGCGCGGATACCGCCTGCGCCATGATGGAGTGGAATATTCACCAATCCCCGCTCTACGCCCGCGTGAACCCCGCCAACCCGCCATCCCCCCTCCCGCAGGGATGGGAGCCGCTGGCGGATGTCCCCGGCTGGTATCGCGTCAACGGCCCCGTGCCGCAGGATTTGCTCAAGGAGGGCAGGGCGTACATGGCGGACCCCTCCACCCGCCATGCGGTGGAGCTGCTGGCCCCGCAGCCCGGCGAGAGCGTGCTGGACGCCTGCGCCGCCCCCGGCGGCAAGTCCGTGGCCATGCTGCAGGCCACGGGCGGCAATCTCAAGCTCCTGGCCACGGATGCCCAGGAGCACCGTCTCCCCTCGCTGCAGCAGAACCTCTTCCGCGCCGCCGGACATGACGTGCCCGTGGAAGCCTTTGACTGGACCCAACCCTGTCCGCAGAAGTGGCAGGGCGCGTTTGATGCCGTGCTGCTGGATGTGCCGTGCTCCAATACGGGCGTGCTCCAGCGCCGAGTAGACGCCCGCTGGCGCCTGAGCGCAGAGGAAATCACCCGCCTGGCAACCCTGCAACGCCAGCTCTTGGAAAACGCCTGCGCCGCGGTGCGCCCCGGTGGCCGCCTGGTCTACTCCACCTGCTCCATTGAGCGGGAGGAGGATGCCGACGTGGTGCAGTCCTTCCTCTCCTCCCACCCTGATTTCACCTTGGAGCAAGACCACCTCGCCCTTCCCCACGTGGAGCACGCAGACGGCGCCTACGCCGCGTGCATGCAGCGTAGACGCTGATTCCCCTGTGTTTCGGGCCTTGCTCCCGCGTTTATTGGAACATAAAACGCATTTTGTAAAAATAGATGTTTACAAATGTGAGCCCAAATGCCAACAAAACGCCCCGCGCGGTGTTGCCGTGCGGGGCGGGAAGAGCGTGTGGCAGCCGCCTTTAGCGGTAGGATTCCCGGTAGATGCGGATGCAATCGTCGCGGGTGAGCTCGGCGGGGTCTCCGGCAAAGAGGAATCCCATTGCGGAGAGCGCGTTGTCCGCCATGGCGGGGAACTCGTCGGGCGTGATGCCGTAGTCGCTCATCTTGAGCTGGTCCACGCCGCAGGCGCGCTGCAGCTCCACGAGGGCGTCCACAAAGTCCTGCGGGCGCGTGGCGTCTGCCTTGCCCAGGGCCTTGGCCATGCGGATGAAGCGCTCCGGGCAGCAGCCTTTCTCCACAAAGTGGGTGTAGTAGGCCTTGGATATCATGATGAGGCCCGCGCCGTGCGGCAAATCCTGGTGGTAGGCGGAGAGGGCGTGCTCCAGCGAGTGCTCGCTGATGCAGCCGCTGAGCTCCATGGAGAGGCCGGAAAGCCAGTTGGCGAAGGCCACGTGCTCGCGGGCTGCGAGGTCGCTTCCCTGTGCCACGGCGGCGGCCAGGTGGCTGCCGATGTTCTCGATGGCGCCGAGCGAGACGAGGTCGCTCATGAAGTTGGCCTGCTTGGCAATGTAGCCTTCCGTGCTGTGGAAGAGGGCGTCGAACCCCTGGAACGCCGTGAACTTCGGCGGCACGCTGAGCATCAGCTCCGGGTCCACGATGGCCAGTACCGGCATCAGCCGGTGGCCGTCGAACACCGCGGTCTTCTCATGCGTCTCCGGGTTGGTGATGACGCCGCCGCCGTCCGTCTCCGAGCCCGTTCCGGCGGTGGTGGTGATGGCCACCAGGGGCAGGGGGGTGTTCTCCACGGGCTTGCGGCCGCCCGTGCCGAACTGCACGTAGTCCCACAGGTCGCCGGGGTTGGTGGCCATCAGCGCAATCGCCTTGGAGGCGTCCATCACGCTGCCGCCGCCCAGCGCCACAATGAAGTCGCTCCCCGCATCTCGTGCGGCCTGCGCGCCCTCCATCACGGTGTCCTTGAGCGGGTTGGCCTGCACCTGGTCGAACAGGGCCACCTGCACGCCCGCCTGCTCCAGCTGGGCTATGGTGCGGTCCAGCGAGCCGTTGGCTCGCGTGGATTTGCCGCAGGAGATGACCAGCAGGGCCTTGCGGCCGGGGAGCTTCTGCTCATGCAGCTTGTTCAGGCTGCCCGCACCGAAGACGGTGTGGGTGTGGATATCGAAATCGTACCTGGGAATGGACATGGCAGGGGAAGGGGGTAAAGGGTTACTCTGCCTTTTCGCCGAGCTGCTTCAGGGCGTCCTTGGCACCGGGGTGTCCCTGCGCGGCGGCCTTGCGGAACCACTCCACGGCCTCCTGCTGGTTCTTCTCCATGCCCTGGCCCTTCACCAGCATCACCGCCAGGTTGTGCTGCGCCTCCTTGTTGCCCTGTTCCGCGGCCTGGCGGAAGAGCTTGCCGGCCTCCTCGTCGCTGCGGTCCAAGCCGCCCTTGCCCTGCATGTACATGATGGCCAGGTTGTTCTGGGCCATGGCGTGTCCCTGCGCGGCGGCCTTGCGCCACCAGTACACGGCGCGGCGGTCGTTCTGCTCCATGAATTTGCCCTGGGAGAACATCACGCCCAGGTTGTACTGGGATTCCGCCTGGCCCTCCTTGGCCGTGCGCACGGTAATGCGCACCTCCGGCGGCAAATCTTCCGAGTCCTCTTGTGCCAGCACCGGGGCCGCGAGCCCCAGGCAGCATGCCAATGCTACTGAATACAAATGCTTCATCATACCCTTTCTCTATACCACACCCCCGCCCGCCCTGTCAAACCCATTCGCCAACCGGAGGGAGGTGATTTTATGGTTGCACCCCGTGGGGCAAGTGGATATAATGGGCGTGTTATGAGTACAGACTCTGCCAAGGCGGAATTGCCCGCCTCTGTGAAACGTTATGCCTGGTACCTGATGTTTATGGCAGGACTGGGCGGCCTCCTGTATGGTATTGACGTAGGCGTGATTGCCGCGGCCTTGCCGTATATTGAAAAGACCTCCACCTACACACTGGGCCAGCTTTCCAGCGTGGTGGCCGCCGTGCTGCTCGGCTCGGTGATATCCTCGCTCTTCGCCGGCATGCTGTCGGAGTGGCTGGGCCGCAAGAAGGTCATCATCCTTTCCGCCTTGCTCTTCACCCTGAGCATCCCGGTCATCTGCTTCTCCAACAACGTCTACTGGATGCTCATGGTCGGCCGTATCCTGCAGGGCGCATCCGCCGGCCTCGTCGGCGTGGTGGTGCCCATGTACCTGGCGGAATGCCTGGACGCGCAATCCCGCGGCAAGGGCACGGGCATGTTCCAGTTCCTGCTGACGGTGGGCCTGGTGTTCGCTGCTGTGGTGGGTATTGTCACCACGGCTTGGGTGGGCGCCGCCACGGACGTGACGGTCTCGCTGGCGGACAAGTCCATGGCGTGGAAGACAATCTTCTGGTGCTCCGCGCTGCCGGGCCTGATCCTGTTCTTCGGCGCGTTCAAGCTGAAGGAATCCCCGCGCTGGCTGTACCGCCGCGGGCGTGAGGACGAGGCTCTCATCTCGCTCGCCGCCAACAACGGCGACGAGGCCGCCAAGGAAATCCTGGCGGAGATGAAGGCCGCAGACAAGGCCGAGGAGGAGCAGAAGGCGCAGATGAAGGAAGCCGCCAAGGGCGATACCCTCTTCCAGCGCAAGTACGTCATCCCCTTCATCCTGGCCGTCGTGGTGCTCGCCTGCACCCAGGCCACCGGCATCAACTCCGTGCTGAACTACTCCGTCAAGATCTTCCAGCAGGCCGGCCTTGAGGGCGAAACCGCCAACATCGCCGACCTTGCCATCAAGGTGGTCAACATGCTCATGACCATCGTGGCCGTGTCCCTGGTGGACAAGAAGGGCCGCACCTTCCTGCTCAAGATGGGCACGCTGGGCATCATCGTGGGCCTGGCCGGCGTGGGTGCCATGTTCCTCACCCTGGAGAAGGACCGCGTGGATGTGACCCAGTACGTGCAGCAGCAGGTGAAGGACGATGCCTACCTCAAGCTCTCCGTGGCTGATGCCGTGCGCTCCGCCAACGCGGAGGTCGCCCCCGGCATGCAGCTCATCGTCACCTACCAGCAGGGTGAGGACACCAACCAGATTGTCAACGAGCACTTTGACCGCGCCGCCGCCGTGGCGCAGGTGAAGGACGCTTCCGCGCTGGACTACGAGGACGCCGCCATGGGCGACGTGGACGTGGAGGCCGCCCGCAAGGGGTATGAGGAGAGCATGAAGGCCGAGCAGGCCGAAACCGTGGCCGAGGCCAAGGCCGAGACCCTCTCCGACAAGATCCGCATGGGCGAAATCCAGGTGCAGTGGAAGGACGAGGCCCTGAAGGCCGACACCATCAAGACCATCCAGCAGCTGGAAAGCAATGGCGACCGCGCCATCATCGCCCCCGCCTTCGCCATGAACGAGGGTGTGGCAGAGCTGCAGAAGCTTGAAATCAAGCGCGCGGAAATCGGCATGAAGCCCACGCAGATGGTGGGCTGGCTGGTGACCGGGTTCTTCATCGTGTTCATCGCGTTCTACGCGGCGGGCCCGGGCGTGTGCGTGTGGCTGGCGCTCTCCGAGTTGATGCCCACCCGCATCCGCGCCAACGGCATGGCCATCGCCCTGCTCATCAACCAGCTCGTCTCCTGGACCATCGCCGGCACCTTCCTGCCGTGGGTGGGCGCGTACGGCTACTCCAGCGTGTTCTTCACCCTGGCGGGCTTCACGGTGATCTACTTCATCACCGCCGCCTTCTTCATGCCGGAGACCAAGGGCCGCACCCTGGAGGAAATCGAAAAGTACTTCACCACCGGCAAAATGCCCGAATGATTTACTAAGTCAACTGAGTACTATTTATCCCGCCAGGCATTCTGCCTGGCGGGTTTTTTATGCCCGCGGCGGTTTTTTGAGTTGTAAATCCGCGCGGGCGGGCGTAAAATACCCACGCGTCGCGCGCGCTGCGCGCATACGCTGGATTTTACCAAAGTCATCATTGATTATGAACACGACATACAGCACCATTGATGCCAACGAGGCCGTGGCCTCTGTGGCGTACCGCTGCTCGGAAGTGGCGGCCATCTATCCCATCACGCCTTCCTCCCCCATGGGCGAGTCGGCTGAAACCTGGACCTCCGTGGACCGCAAGAACCTGTGGGGCACCGTACCCTCCATCGTGGAGATGGAAAGCGAGGCCGGCGCGGCCGGCGCTGTGCACGGCGCGCTGCAGACCGGCTCCCTGGCCACCACGTTCACGGCCTCCCAGGGCCTGCTGCTGATGATTCCGAACATGTACAAGATAGCGGGCGAGCTCACCCCGTGCGTGTTCCACATTGCCGCCCGTGCGCTTGCGGCGCAGGGCCTTTCCATCTTCGGCGACCACAGCGATGTGATGGCCTGCCGCGCCACCGGCTTTGCCATGCTTTGCGGCGCCAGCACGCAGGAGGCCCCGGACATGGCCGCCATCTGCCACGCCGCCACCCTCAAGAGCCGCGTGCCCTTCGTCAACTTCTTCGACGGCTTCCGCACCTCCCACGAGGTGGGCAAGATTGCCGATATCTCCGACGACACGCTGCGTGCCATGATTGACCAGAAGCTGGTGGACGAGTTCCACAGCCGCGGTCTCACGCCGGATGCCCCCGTGGTGCGCGGCACCGCCCAGAACCCGGATGTCTACTTCCAGGGGCGCGAGACTGTCAACAAGTACTACAACGCCGTTCCCGCCATCGTGAAGGACTGCATGAAGCAGTTCGGCGAGCTCACGGGCCGCCACTATGACCTGGTGGAGTACATCGGCAGCCCCAGCGCCACCCGCGTGATTGTCATCATGGGTTCCGGTGCGGAAGCCTGCCTGGAGACCGTGCAGGCCATGGGCGAGGACGTGGGCGTGCTCAAGGTGCGCCTGTACCGCCCGTTCCCCGCAGAGGACGTGATTGCCGCGCTGCCCAAGACGGTGAAGAAGATTGCCGTGCTGGACCGCACCAAGGAACCCGGCAGCCAGGGCGAGCCGCTCATGCAGGACATCACCCAGGCGCTCTACGCCGCCAAGGCTGCGGGCACGCTGCCCTTCGAGATGCCCGTGGTGGTCGGCGGCCGCTACGGCCTCGGCTCCAAGGATTTCACCCCCGCCATGGTCAAGGGCGTGTACGACGAACTGGCCAAGCCCGAGCCCATGACCGGTTTCGCCGTGGGTATTGAGGACGACGTGACCGGCAAGAGCATTGCCTACGACCCCGAGTACTCCACGGAGTCCCCGGAGGTGACGCGCTGCCTGTTCTACGGCCTGGGCTCCGACGGCACGGTGGGCGCCAACAAGGACGCCATCAAGATTATCGGCAAGCACACGGACCTGTACGTGCAGGGCTACTTCGAGTACGACTCCAAGAAGTCCGGCTCCTCCACCATCTCGCACCTGCGCTTTGGTCCCAAGCCCATCCACAGCACGTACTTCATCCACAGCGCCAACTACATCGCGCTGCACCAGCCCAGCCTGCTGAACATCCTGGACTTCCTGAAGAACGCCGCGGACGGAGCCACCTTCCTCATGAACACCTCCGTGGCCCCGGACAAGGTGTGGGATTCCCTCCCCGCCCGCATGCAGAAGCAGATCATCGACAAGCACATCACCATGTACTGCATCGATGCCTTCAAGGTGGCCAAGGCCACCGGCATGGGCGGCCGCATCAACATGATCATGCAGACCTGCTTCTTCAAGCTCTCCGGCGTGATTCCCGCGGACGAGGCCATCGGCTACATCAAGGAAGCCATCAAGAAGACCTACGGCAAGAAGGGCGAGGAAGTCGTCGCCAAGAACATTGCCGCCGTGGACGCCTCCCTGGACAACCTCCACAAGGTCACCCTCGGCACGGAAATCACCGGGCATGAGATTCCCCCCTGCGTGCATGGCGACGCTCCCGCGTTCGTCAAGGACGTCCTCGGCAAGATCATCGCCGGCAACGGCAATGACGTCAAGGTCTCCGAGATGCCCGCCGACGGCACCTTCCCCAGCGGCACCACCCAGTATGAGAAGCGCGACCTGGCGCTCATGATTCCCGTGTGGGAGCCGGAGAAGACGGAAACCTCCAAGGCCTGTATCCAGTGCGGCAAGTGCGCCGCCGTGTGCCCGCATGCGGCCCTGCGCGCCCAGATGGCCGACCCCGCGGACCTGGAGGGTGCACCCGCCACGCTCAAGTGCGCGGATGCCTCCAAGATGCACAAGGAATGGCAGGGCAAGAAGTTCATCATCCAGGTGTCTGCATCGGACTGCACGGGCTGCACGCTGTGCTCCCGCGTGTGCCCCACGGGCAGCCTGATCATGACTCCCGCCTCCCAGGCGCTCAAGCCGCAGGCGGAGAACTGGGAGTTCTTCGACAAGCTGCCGGACCCGGACCGCACGAAGATCAACGGCTCCGTGGTGCGCGACGCGCAGTTCCTGCGCCCGCTTTTCGAGTTCTCCGGTGCCTGCGCCGGTTGCGGCGAGACGCCTTACATCAAGGCCCTCACCCAGCTCTTCGGCAACCGCCTGGTGGTGGCCAAC
Source organism: uncultured Verrucomicrobiales bacterium (assembly GCA_937905985.1). Lineage (GTDB taxonomy): Bacteria > Verrucomicrobiota > Verrucomicrobiia > Verrucomicrobiales > Akkermansiaceae > Akkermansia. The sequence goes on from CALCWC010000015.1 coordinate 18,520, forward strand.
GCCACCGGCTGCTCCTCCATCTACGGCGGCAACCTGCCCACCACCCCGTGGTCACACGGCAAGGATGGTCTCGGACCCGCCTGGAGCAACAGCCTCTTTGAGGACAACGCCGAATTCGGCCTCGGCTTCCGCGTCTCCCTGGACAAGAAGCAGCAGTTCGCCCTGGAGCTGCTGGACGCCGCCGCCGATGCCATCGGCGCCGATCTGGTGCAGGCCATAAAGGACAACCCCCAGAAGACCGAGGCCGAGGTGCAGCAGGCCCGCGAAACCGTGGCCGCCATCAAGGCCGCTTGCGGTGACAAGCCCGAGCTTGCCGCCCTCAAGGCACACGCCAACTACCTCGTCCGCAAGTCCGTCTGGATTCTCGGCGGCGACGGCTGGGCATACGACATCGGCTACGGCGGCCTGGACCACGTGCTGGCTTCCGGCCGCAACATCAAGGTGATGGTGCTGGATACGGAGGTGTACTCCAACACCGGCGGCCAGTGCTCCAAGTCCACCCCGCGCGCGGCTGTGGCCAAGTTCGCCACCAGCGGCAAGGACCAGGTGAAGAAGGACATCGGCTACATGGCCATGACCTACGGCAACATCTACGTTGCCTCCATCGCCCTTGGCTCCAACGATGAGCACACCCTCAAGACCCTCGTGGAGGCTGAGGAGTATGACGGCCCCGCCCTCATCATTGCCTACAGCCACTGCATCAACCACGGCATCAACATGGCCGACGGCCTCGACCGCCAGAAGGCCGCCGTGGACTGCGGCCGCGTGCTGCTCTACAACTTCAACCCGGACAACATCAAGCAGGGCAAGAACCCGCTCACCATCAAGAGCAAGGCCCCCAAGATGTCCGTGCGTGAAGCACTGGTGGGTGCCGACGGCAAGGGTGGTGAGAACCGCTTCCGCCTTCTCGCCCGCGGCAACAAGGAGCGCTTCGAGAAGCTCATCTCCCTGGAGGAAAAGGATGTCAAGCACCGTTGGAACCTCTACCAGGCCCTCGCTGCCATCGATTACTCCGCTGAAGCGGAGTAATCGGGATTTACAATTGACAATTTACGATTGACGATTTGTAAATAGAGCGCGTGCTCCGCACGCGGAAACATTCCAAGCCCGCCCGGCTGAACGCCGGACGGGCTTAATGTGTGTACACACACGGCATGATTGGCAGAATGTGTGTACACACATGGCATGATTGGCGGAATGTGTGTACACACACGGCGGGCTTGGCAGAATGTGTGTACACACACGGCATGATTGGCAGAATGTGTGTACACACACGGCATG
>CALCWC010000016.1 GCA_937905985.1 uncultured Verrucomicrobiales bacterium
CATAAATGGCACGTACAGTGGTGTGAGAGGGGGGCGAAAGCCCCCCTACTCGATCAATCTGCCCCAGGAAACGCAAGCCTGGGAGTTGCCATGGTGGCGGATGTGTGTTAGAGTGTGGCGCATGAGGTTTCTCATCACCGCCGGACCCACGCGGGAACCGCTCGATCCCGCTCGCTACCTGACCAACCGCTCGTCGGGCCGCATGGGCTATGCGCTGGCGGGTGCTGCGCGCCATGATGGCCATGAGGTGCTGCTGATATCCGGCCCCACCACGCTGGATGTGCCGCCGGGCGTGGACTTCATCCATGTGGAGACGGCGCAGCAGATGTACGATGCGGTGCGCGACATGCTGGGTGGGGTGGATGTGGCCATCCTCACCGCCGCCGTGGCGGACTACCGCCCCGTGGCGTACTCCGAACAGAAAATCAAGAAGCAGGGAGAGCGCATGGTGCTGGAGCTGGAGCGAACGCCCGATATCCTGGGCAGCATGCGCAGCGTTTTCGGCTTCACCGGCACACTCATCGGTTTCGCCGCGGAGACGCAGGACGTGGAGTCCTACGCGCGCGGCAAGCTGGAGCGCAAGCAGTGTGACATGGTGGTGGGCAACGACGTCTCGCGCCGCGACATCGGTTTCGATTCCCGCGAGAACGAGGTGGTGTTGGTGTTCCCGGACCATGTGGAGTACCTGGAGAAGGACACCAAGGAGCACATCGCCATGCATATTATCGAACACGCCACCATCATCCGCCCCAAGTGAAAGTGACCCCCGAGATGCTGGGCTGGGACACACGCCTGGCAGATGCCTTCGCCGCGCTCCAGCAGCCCGACTGGTATCCCGCGCGTATCATCCGCGAGACCAAAATCAACTTCACCGTCATTGCCAAGGGCAGGGGCGACCATGAGGTGGTGCTCGGCGGCAAGGTTTGGCACGACGCCGTGTCCGATGCCGACCTGCCCACCGTGGGCGATTGGGTGGCGGTGGACCCGGGACAGGGAGAGGACCTTCCCGTGATACGCGCCATGCTGCCGCGCAAGAACCGCTTCTCCCGCAAGGCCCCCGGCCGCAGCTGCGCGGAGCAGGTCATCGGCGCCAACGTGGACATGGTGGTGGTGGTCACGGATGCCGCGGATGATTTCAATATGCGCCGCATCGAGCGCTATCTCACGCTCATCCGCAAGTGCGGCGCGGAGGCCGTGGTGCTCATCAACAAGGCCGACACCGTGTCCGAGGACGAGGTGAAGGCCCTCTGCACCCAGGTGCAGCCGCTCTGCAGCGAGGTCTACCCCATTGTGGCGCGCTGGAAGAAGGGCTACCCGCAGTACCTGCGCCGCGTGCCCAAGGGACGCACCATCACCATCGTCGGCTCCTCCGGCGTGGGCAAGAGCACGCTCGTCAACTCCCTCCTGGGCGACGAGTGGCTGGAGACCGGCCACGTGAACGCCGTCACCGGCAAGGGACGCCACACCACCGTGGCGCGCGAGCTGGTGGTGCTGCCCGGCGGCGGCGTGCTCATCGACAACCCCGGCATGCGTGAAATCCACATGTGGACGGATGCCGCCACCCTGCGCGCGGAGTTTGCGGACCTCGCGGAATTGGCCACGCAGTGCCGCTTTGCGGACTGCTCCCACCGCAAGGACGCGGGCTGCGCCATCCGCGCCGCGCTGGAGGCAGGCACCCTCTCCCAGGAGCGATATGAGCATTTCCTCAACCTGGATGCCGAAATCGCCGAGCTGGAACGCCGCAACGAAAAGCGCCAGATGACCCTGGAGCGCGTCTTCAAGCGCAACCGCCGCGGCATGCTACGCAACCGCGACGACCGCGAGGAACACCAGCGCGACCTCAATCCCCACCGCCACCACCGATGAACGACATGTGGAAATCGAGTGTCGCCTATTTGATTGGCGCTCTCTCGGCCATGTCCCTGGCTGCATGGCTCTGCGACGCCAAATCCATGTGGATAGTGGTGCCTGTCGCCATTATCGGCGGCATACTCGGCCAATCCCTCTATCTCCTGGCCTCCTACCTCTGGGACGCCTTCTGGGACGCCCGAAAAGGGAAATAGCCCCAACTTCTCAATTTGTACATTGTACATTGTACATTGTACTTTCTGCTGCCACATGGCGCAGTGTATCCTCAAACCCGGGGTATGAGGTGCCGATGTTCTGGCAGCCTTCCAGCGTGGTGACGCCTTCCGCGGCCAGGCCGGCCATGAGGAAGGACATGGAGATGCGGTGGTCGTCGAAGCTCTGCAGGGTGGCACCGTGCAGCGGCGCGCCGCCCGTGATGCGCATGCCGTCGTCGAGTTCCTCCACGGCGGCGCCCATGGCGCGCAGGTTTCCGGCGGTGGTGGCAATGCGGTCGCTCTCCTTCACGCGCAGCTCCGCGGCGTCGCGGATGGTGGTGGTACCTTCCGCAAAGGCGGCGGCCACGGCCAGCACGGGAATTTCGTCAATGATGTTGGGGATTTCCGCGCCGCCGATATCCGTGCCGTGCAGGTGCGGGGCGTGGCGCACGGTGATGTCGCCGTATGGTTCGCCCGCGTCCACACGATTTCCAATCGTGATATCCGCCCCCATGCGCTGCAATACGGGGATGATGCCGCAGCGGGTGGGGTTGAGCCCCACGTTGCACAGCGTGAGCTCGCTGCCGGGTACGATGCTGGCCGCCACCAGCCAGAATGCCGCGCTGGAGATGTCGCCGGGGATGGTGATGTCCCTGGCCGCAATGTCCACGGGCCCCGTCACCGCTATGTCCAGCCCGTCCTCTGAAACAGAGCAGGGGATGCCGAAGTGTGCGAACAGGCGTTCCGTGTGGTCGCGCGTGACGGCGGGCTGGTGCACGCGCGTGGTGCCGCGCGTGAGCATGCCCGCCAGCAGCACGGCGCTCTTCACCTGGGCACTCGCCATCGGCAGCGTGTAGTCGATGGGTTGCAGCGTGCCGCCGCAGATGTGCAGCGGGGCGCAGCCGGGCTTTTCGCCGCACGCCTCCACCCGCGCGCCCATCTGCGTGAGCGGGTCCAGGATACGCTTCATCGGGCGCTTGCTCAGCGAGCGGTCGCCGTACAGGCGGCTCTCGAACGGCAGCGCCGCGAGCACGCCCGCCATCAGGCGCATGCCTGTGCCGGAGTTCCCGCAGTCGATGTCGCGCTGTGGGGCGGCGGGCCGCATGGCGCATCCAGTGAGCGTGAAGTTCTGCGGCGCATCGCCGGGTGTGACCTGTGCGCCGATCTGCTGCATGGCGCGCAGGGTGTTGAGGCAGTCCTCGCTGCAGAGGTAGTTTCTCACGCGCATGCTGCCGCGCGCGAGCGCGCCGAGGATGGCGACACGGTGCGAGATGCTCTTGTCGCCCGGCACGTCAATGCAGCCGCGCAGGCCGTGCGCGGCGCGGCTCACGCTGATGCGTTCACTTGCCATAGAAGATTTGGATGTGGTTCTTGGCGCGTCCCTCCTTGAGCGCCGCGTTGAAATAGGCGTCCGTGGCCAGCTCGCGCTGCGCGCTCTCAATGGCGCTGCGCAGCGACTCCCGGCAGTCGTCAAGCGACGGTGTGTACGAGGGCGTGACCGGACCCGCCAGCACAATGTGCCAGCCCCAGCGGCTCTGCACCAGCGCGGGCGTGCCCGCCGCCAGCGGGGTCTCGCCGAAGATGTTCAGCTCCTCCAGCGGCAGCGTGCCGTCGTCGTACAGCGTGCCGAGGTCGCCGCCCTTGGGTGCGCTGCGCTCGTCTTCGCTGCGTTCCTTGGCAATTTCCGCAAAGGATTCCCCGGCCTGGATACGCGCCAGCAGGGCTTCCGCATCGGCTTTCACGGCTGCGGCATCCTTCTCCAGCGTGGCGAGGAAGATGTGCTTCACGCTGCGGGAGGCGGGGATTTCCAGCTCATCCTTCAGCTGCCCGTAGTGGAGCGCCAGCGCCTCGTTCTCCACGGCGGTATGCTTTGCCACCGCGCGTTCCAGGCATGCCAGCTCCAGCAGGCGTGCCTCCAGCTTGGCGGCAAAATGCTCCCGCGTGTAGCCTTGGGATTGCAGCGCCGCGGCAAACGCGTGCTCGTCCGCGCAGCGGCTCTGCAGGCGGGCCATCTCCTGCTGCACCGCTTCTTTCTGCGGCGGCAGGTTGCGGTCGTTGTACCGCGCGCGGATGCGGATGGTGCTGTTGTTCACCAGCCCCAAGATCATGCTGGCGGTGCGGGACGAGTCGTCGAGCGCGCGCCCTGCCAGCAGGTTTTGCTCCGCGGTGTGGCGTGCGAGCTGCGCGCGGTTGACGGCCTCCCCGTTCACGGTGGCCACGGGTTTCTCCGCCGCAGCGGTCTGCAGCGGGTGCAGCGTGCGGTACACCGGGCCTTCCAGCACCCACAGGTCAACGCCAAGGTAGCCTATCACCGTGCCGAACAGCGCCAGTTTCAGCACCAGCAGCTTGAGGGAACTTATCTTCACGCGGACATTCTATACCCCATCTCGCCCTACGACAACCAAATTCCGCATCATCACGCACATTCTCCCGCGCGCGGTGCGGGAACATTTATCGGCGCTGCAAAAAGTCTGCCACGCCGGTGATGGGGAAGCGGAGGTCGTTCTTGGCGAAGAGTGCCAGGTCTCGCCGGGCTTTCTGCTCGCTGCCGAAAAGCTCCTCCACGGTCAGGCGTTCCTCCTGCGGCAGGTTGAGGCGGTTCTGGAGGACAAAGAGCAGGCAGCGGAGGGTGGGGGTGCGGCTGTTGGTTTCTGCGAAGAGGGAGCGGCCCATCTCCAGGGCCTCGGCCTCGCGCCCGCGGATGCGCGAGAGGTTGTAGAAGACCCAGCGGCGGTACATGGTGGGGGCTCCCAGCTCCACCGCGCGCTTGTAGGCTTCCGCCGCCTTGCCGAATTGGGGACGGCGCGCCGGGTTCTCATAGAAGTTGCCCAGCTCCAAATAGATCAGCGGGTTTTCCGGATTGGCGGAGGCACCGTCCAGCAGGAATCGTTCCCCGCTCTCCAGGTAGGCGGCGGCCAGTGCCGCCTGCTGCGGGGCTTCCAAATCGCGCCGCCCCAGGGTGTGGGAGACGGCGTTGCGGGCCATGTCGCGCGCGGCCCGCATCCAGTAGTTGGGGCGCTGCGGGGCCAGGGTGGTGATTTGCTCCCAGCGCCGCTGCGCGCGCGGCCAGTCCTGCTTCATCCAGGCGTCCGTGGCGTCGGCGGTCATCAGCTCTGCCGTCAGGGAGCGCAGCCCGCCCAGCGTGAGGAAGGAGAGGCGGCGCGTGAAGGCATCCCGCTGGCCTCCCCATTCCACGGGGCGTGACAGCCCCACCGCACGCTCGTGCGCGCCGACCCGCTGTGCGGGGATGTGCAGCAGGAAACCGCCGGCGGCCAGTGCCGCCAACGCTGCCAGCGGCACCGCGAGACCTCGCATGGTTCTGGTGCAGGCGGGGGTCATTCCATGCCGATGCAGTGGCGGATTTCCGCGCAGAGGCGGCTCATGGCGGGCACGGATGCCCCGGCATCCATCGCGCGTTGCAGGGGGATGCCCCAGATGGCATCATATTCGATGGGGCGCTTGCGGAGGAAATCCACCGCGGTGCTGGGGGTGAAATCCCCCATGACCTCCGTGCGGCGCATCTGGCTTTCCGTGAGGCTGGCGGGCAGGGGGAACCCGCGCAGCTTGGCGGCGGCGCACACCTCGCCCATGATGGTGCGGGCGCGCTCCACCTCTTCCGGCATGGTGAAGAGCTCCGGCACGGAGATGCCGCCGTGTACCAGGCACAGCCCGTTGAACGGGATGTTCCAGATGAGCTTGTGCCACTGGATGTACTCCAGGTCACGGTATGCCGTGGAGCGGATGCCGGCCCGCTTGAACTGCTCCGCAAACGCGCACGCGCGCTCGTAGCATGAATCCGTTCCGCGCAACGGCGCAAACTGAATGTCTCCGCCTTCCAAATGCCGCACCGTGCCCGGCGTGTCCGGCATGCAGCACACAAAGCACAGCCCCACATACACGTCCTCCGCCGGCACGAATTCGCTGATGGCCTCGGCGTTCCCCATGCCGTTCTGCAGGCTCAGTACCTCTGTACCCTCCTTCACCAGGTGCGGCAGGGATTCCGCCAGTTGGTCGTTGTAGATCGCCTTCCAGCACACGATAACCAAATCCACCGGGCCGCATTCCGATGCGTGCTTGCACACCTTGGGCCGCGGCAGGAAGATATCCCCGTCCACACTCTGCACCTGCAGGCCGTGCTCGCGGATGGCATTGTATGACGAGCGCACGATGAAGGTGACGTCTTCCCCGGCCTCTGCCAGCTTGGCTCCATAGAAGGAGCCCAGGGAGCCCGCTCCCAGAATTGCGATTTTCATGACCCGCATGGTATCATGGCGCCGCGGGCAAGGCAACAAAAAACAGACACACGCATTTTTGCCTTGCCTTTCCCGCTTTATGGGCATAGAATACTCTCGCATTTACCACTAAACCACCAAGACAATGGGTCAACAACATCGCAAGGAAACCAAGCGCCGTCGTCGCACGGCTTACATCAAGCGTCAGAAGGAAATCGCAAAGAACACCAAGAACCTCGCGCCCGTCCAGCTGGCGCGCAAGGTGGTGAAGGAGGAGACCCCGGCCGAGCCCGCCCCTGAAAAGGAGGTGAAGAAGCCCGCCGCCAAGAAGGCTCCCGCCAAGAAGACTGCGGCTGAGAAGGCCCCTGAAAAGGAGACCAAGAAGCCAGCGGCCAAGAAGGCTCCCGCCAAAAAGCCCGTCGCCAAGAAGGCTCCCGCCCAAAAGGAGGAGGCCTAAGCACTCTCTTGCAACATTTTCCATTCTCACGGCGCATCCCTTTCGCGGTGCGCCGTTTTTTTTCGTGCCATGGAATCGTAATTATATGCTTGCTTCACGGGGGGGGAGCCTGATATAATCACCGCGTATGGAAGTAAAGTGTTCCAGGTGCGGACGCACGTTTGTTACGAATCAGGAGGAAATGTCCATTTGCCCGGACTGTCTCAAGGGCGAATTCTCCTCGGCTGTCAGGCTGAGCGAATCTGAACTCAAGGCCTTGCACGACGAGTACAAGGGTGCCAACATGCGCCAGGCGGCCCGCGCGGAGCGCATGAATGAGGGTTACCTTTCCGGGGAGGCCTTCAGCACCGCCGGCAAAATACGTTTCGCCATCGGCATTTTCCTTTTCCTCGTCTGCCTGTTCATTTTCCTGATTGGGGAAAGCGATTCCTCCGCCACCCCCGTCGCGCAGTTGGATACGGATTCCCAGCGAATCTTTTCTATCGTCTTCTGCTGGGTGGCCGCAGGGTTTGTGTTTTTCTCCACACGCCGCCGTCCCAAGGTGGTGTACCCCATTGTGGCTCTTTTCATCATCCTGGGGTGGTTTATGCCCACGGTGTGGTCCATGATTTCCAATACCGTGAAACCCGCCGCCGTGGTGGCCGCCACGGATAACTCCAATCCGGAAGACCCCGTGTTCGAGCCCACGGAAAACCGCCGCGTCCTGACGGATGATGACCTGGTGGTGTTCACCCAGTACGCCCAGAGGGTGCGCCAGTTGACCCACTACGCCATCTATGTGGATGTGCAGGACGCGCGCGCCCGAGGCATCATCCGCGATGCCTTCACCCGCCTGCTGCATGCAGATTTGACCAAGCCCTTCACCCGTGCCAATGGCACTCTCTTTGTGGTGCAGAACATCCAGGGCGAGCGCCGCGACATCTCGGACCTGCTCTGCCGTATCGGCCGCGTGACGTACGCCAATGTGCAGGACGGCATCTACGAGGTGCTGTATGATGCCGAAAAGGCGAACATGGTGTCCGAGCACTCGGCGGAGGTGCTCAGCTCTCCCCAGAGCGCCAATTTCGTGACGGCCAACATCAGCGAGCTGTCGTGCCTGGACCCCATGCGCATACGCATGGCCGCCAGAACCCTGAAAGGGGCGGATGTCAGCTATTCCCGCGGGGATATCCGGGATGCCCTGCTGGCCGCACTCAACGAACCTTGGGGGGATGACCCGGAAACATACGCCGCCTTGGTGGAGGCCGCCATGACATATGCCGGCTCTCCCACTTCCGATTCCCGGGGCAATTCCGCCAGAAAGGCTATCGTCGACCATTGCTGGAAGTATTTCCACATGCGATTCAAGCAGCACCGTGATGTCTCCGAGAGCGTCATCAACTTCCTCATCGCGGAGCGCAAGAACGATATGGTGGATCCCATTGTGGAATACTGGAGCAAGGACCCCGTGGAGTGGAACTCCGTACTCATGGCCCTGAGCGCCCGCGCCCGTGACGCTGTGCAGGCACGCCTGCTGGAACTCCTGCAGTCCACCTCTTCACTCGGCACCATCAACGCCATCATGCGCTACCTGCAGAGTGAGGGCACCCAGGCCGCAATCCCCGTGGTGGAGAAGTTCGAGTCGCACTCCGACTCGATGATCCGCTACGCTGCAAGAACAACCCTTGACGCGCTCAGGAAGCGCTCCTGACTATGAGAAATCCTTTGGGGAAGCTTTTGGTGGGCGCGGGCTTGAGCTTTGCTCTCGGCATGGCTTTGTGCCCGGTGCTGCTGCGCCCCAATGCCCAGAATGCCCCGTCCTCCGCTGTAGCGGACTCATCCCAGCCCGGCCAGGGGCAACCCTCCCCGGGACGCCCCGCTGAACAGCCCGGCGTGGCCATGGACGATTCCTCGTGGGACGAAAACGAGGACAGCGACACCGAGGCCGACAACGATGCATGGATAAGCGACGAGACGCAGTCCCTGTTGGCATCGGAGGATGACGGCAGCGCATCCGTTCCCGGCGCCGAGGATTCCCCCACGGCCGCCCTGGAACCGGCGGAGGTGGAGGTCTACCTGGAGGACGACGTGGACATGGATCCGCAGCAGGACAACGTGCCCAAGCTGCGCTCCGCCGCCCAGATGACCGCCGCCATGAGCCAGGTGCGCCAGCTTCAGTCCGTCTTTGAAAAGACAGAGAAGCAGGAGTTCGTGGCAACCGATTTGAAGCAGGAGGACTGGAAGCAGGCGGGCGCCTTGTACAAGACGCTCGCGGAGCGCGTGGACGCCAAGCTCGGCGCGGCGGATGAGGCAACCGTGCTTTCCCTGATGGCCGCGCCGGAGAACCGCCTGGACCTGGCGCGCATCACCATGCTGCGCAGGGCAGGGGCCCAAGCCGTGCAGCAGGCCGCCTCCACCTTCCTGGGCGCGGAGATGATGGCCAAGCTGGGCAACGACCTCAATTGGATGTGCGGCCTGCTTTATTCCGGCCCCACGGAGAACCTGGGAACCGCGCTGGAATACCTGGCCGCCATCTATGCGGCAGATGATTTCCGCCTCAAGGAACCCGTCACGCGCCGCATTGCCACCGCCACCGCCCTGGAGTTCGCACGCGAGGGTTGGAGCAAGGAGGACATGCTCGCCCGCTTCAAATTCTACAACGACGCCTGGCATGCCGACAAGCTCAACGCCCTTTTCGACGAGCTGGCCTACTGGGACACGCGTTTGGTGACCGGCTGCAGCGAGCCCGGCCAAGAGGTGGGCCAGTGGGGCGACCCCCGCAACCTGGAGTGGCTGTGCGACAATGTGCGCCTGCCCGTGGAGCGCTACCTGGGCTGCGAGTCCCACATCTGCTACCGCCTCCGCAACGTGGCGGGTGATTCCGTCTTCTCGTCCGAATACCTCGCACCCATCCTGAAGTACACCGACAACATCACAGCCTGGGCATACCGCGAGATTGGCGGCGTGTGCGGCGCGCTCTCCCACTATGCCGCCTTCAGCGCCCTGGCCGCTGGTATTCCCGCCATGACCATGGGTGAGCCCGGTCACTGCGCCTACACCATCCGCGTGGGCAACGAGTGGAAGCTCGGCAACTCCATCTACTGGCAGCACTCCCTCCAGAAGAAATTCTGGGGTGAGCCCGGCTGGGATTTCCTCATCCTCATGCAGGACCTCTACCAGGACCGCTATCCCACCCTCGTTTCGGATGAGCTCACCGCCCTGGCGGATTACCTGACCGCCCGCAAGAAGAAGGCCTCCGCCTTCCTCACCTATGATGTGGCGCTGGCCGCCCAGCCCCTCAACTGGAACGCCATCACCCGCTACCGCAGCTACCTCAAGAGCCAGGACCCCAAGAACGTCTCCCGCTGGAACGGCCTCCACAAGCATGTGGCGGAGGGGCTCGGTGCCAAGCACTACCACGCCGCCGCCACCATGCTCTGCCGCTATGTCTACCCGGATCTCCTGCCGCTGCAGAATGACCCGGAAGCCCTTACCGATATGTTCGCAGGGCTCTGCTCGCAGTTCAACGACTGGGGCAGCAACCGCTGGGATGTGACCCCGCTGCTCCAGGCCCAGACGGCTGCGTTCAAGGATGACGACGCGCGCAAGAAGTACGTTTCCAAGGTGCTCGGCATCCTCATGAAGAAGAAGGACTACGCCGGTGCCGTGCTCACCTGGGGGCTCAACTACATCGCCAAGATGGACGGCGACGAGGACGCCAAGGAGGACTACACGGACATGCTGCTCAAATCCATGCAGCGCACCTCCCGCTCCAAAAAGGACCTGGACGACACCTGGGCCACGCTGGGCGAGGCTATCTACGCCGCCGCGGAGAACGATGAGGTGTATGTCTTCCAGGCCATCGGCAAGCTTGCCTCCCACAAGTGCCGCGCCAAGTTCCCCCGCCACCGCGCCAAGCTGCGCGGCTTCCCCGGCAGGGTGGTTTCCATGAACGGCTCCATCCGCACCGCCACCACCATCGACCCCGGCCAGATGAAGGAATGCTGCCTGCACTGGGCGGTGCTCCAGCGCACCGGCGGCAAGATGCCCGGCAAGTTCGAGGGCGACGCCGGCCTCACCTGCACGCTGGAGGGTCCCTCCACCATCAACGGCATCGTCTGCGTCTGCGAGAAGCCCATTGAGAAGGAAAAGAAGGACCGCCCGTTCTACATCGAGATTTCCAACGATGGCCAGAACTGGCAGCGCACCGCGGAGAACGGCGTTATCGAGGGCACCAACATCCGCTTCGATATGCGCCAGGAAAAGCCCACCGCCAAGTATGTGCGCATGCTGCGCGAGGGCGACAAGTACGAGCCCACCATCTCCGGGTTCTACGTTTTCGGCAAAAAGAACCGTGCATAAGCCAGCCATGAAGGGAACCCTTGCCAGCCTTGCCGCCGCCGCGCTGCTCCTCGCCGCACAGCCTTCCGCCTACGCCGCCTACGCCAAGTCCCTGCCGGAAGCCCTCGACAAGGCCGGCCAGAACCCCGTCGTCGTTTTCGTCTACGGCGCAAACTACGACAAGCTCAGCAAGAAGAAGTACGAGGAGTTTGTGGAGCAGCGCAAGCTCCTGCCCGCGCTCTCCCGCTGCGTTTTCCTCGCCATGCCCGTCTACCAGCTGCCGGACGCCAAGCAGGAGGAGGAAATGAAACGCATGATGGGCGACAAGAAGCTTCCCTCCGGCATTTGGAGCTATCCCTGCCTTGCCGTGCTGGATTCCCAGAACAACCTCCGCGGCATTGTGCAGAAACCGGAGGAGATGAAGGATGCGGAAACCGCAACCGCCGCCCTCAAGCGCATTTTGGACGACTTCCGCGACCAGCAGAAGCTGCTCGCCAGGGCCAACCGCTCCTCCGGCGCCAGCAAGGCCAGGTTCCTCTTCCGCGCCGCTGAGATTGACATCTCCCTGCCGGAAATCGACAAGGAGCAGGTGCAGAACAACAAGCGAGACAAGGTCGGCTTCGCCAACCGCCTCAAGTTCGACCCCCTCGCCGTGGTGGAGAAGCTCCAGACCATGGACTTTGAGACCGCCAACGCCTACATCCGCAGTGAGATGGTGCACAGCTGCTACTCCCGCCTGCAGCGCCAGATGATGCTCGCCGCCCTGGCCGGCCACCTTCGCCGTTCCGGCGCCTCCAAGTCCCGCCTACGCGCCCTCTACACAGAGATGCGCAACATCGACCCCAAATCCACCTACGGCGCCTATGCAGACGGCGCCATCGAGCTCTGGGGCACCGAGGAGGCCCAGCCCGTGGCCGTCACCGCTCCCGTGGAGATTGACCGCGCCTCCGACAACATCAGCACCGCCGACGCATACGATCCCTCCCGCCCGCCCAAGCCCGCGGACGGCGGTTCCGGCAACCTCGCCGGGCCAGACAGCGGCAAGGTGGTGCGCCGCACCGCCCTGGGTGATACCGTGATGCCCACCTTCGACGATTCCGACCCCACCGTGGACCCGGAACCCACGCCCACCTCCGCGGAATCTCCCGTCTCGGAACCGGAATCCTCCCCAGAACCGGTGACGGAGCCTGAGACGGATGCCGATACCGACTTCTCTGCTGGTGAGGATGATTGATTTGCAATTTTGAAAAAGCCCGCACGGATGGTGCGGGCTTTTTCAACTTTTTTTATTTTTTTTCAGCATTTGGGCTTTCTGCGTGCTTAATAGGGCTAGAGACATGAAACGGTATCTATTCATCACATTCATCTGTGCCGCCACCCTGGCGGCTGCCGCATACGAGACCGTGGATGACCTGTTCGCGCGGGCGGAAGAGGCCGACCATCTCCGCGACCAGGAAACGGCGGCGGAGCTGTACCGCCGGGCGGCGGATAGGGGGTACGCCTGCGCGCAAATAAGCCTGTCGTATTGCTATCAGACCGGCTTCGGCGTGCCGAAGGATACCACCCGGGCGGCCTATTGGTATGCCAAGGCTGCCGAGCAGGGCGATCGCGTTGCCCTGAAGCTGCTCATCGAGTTCTATCAGTCGGGCTCCCTCGTGCAGAGAAACGCGGCCAAGGCGGTGCAGTGGTTCCGCAAGGCGGAGCAAATGGGTTTCTTGGATGGCGGGTATTTCCAGTGCGACGGTGAGCACCAAGAGTACGTTGTCTCCCTGTACCGCTCTTCCGATACGGAATCGCATGGCCTCTTCCGCAAAACCATCTGCTACCGCTACGGGGCGAATGTTCCCGAGGACCACGCCAAGGCCGTGGAATGGTTCGAGAATGCCGTGCGGCAGGGCAAACTGGATGTGAAGGAGGCAGACGTATCCGGTGAGACCTTCCTGCACTGGGCTGCCAACGATGGCAACGCGGACCTTTGCCGTTTCCTGCTGGAGCACGGTGCGGATCCCAACGCCCAGGCCGGAGTACATGGCGAGACTCCCCTGCATTGGGCCGCCCAGTTCGGGCACGCGGACGTTTGTAAACTCCTGCTGGACCACGGAGCCAAAGTGGATGCCCGGGTCGGCGGCGGGGTGTGGACTCCCCTGGTTGAGGCAATCTGGGCGGGCCATGTGGACGTCTGCAAACTCCTGCTGGACCACGGCGCGGATATCGAGGACTCGGCTGGGGGCAGGAACATAGATTTTCCCCTGTACACAGCCGTGCAATTCGGCCATACAGACATTTGCAAGCTGTTGCTGGACCGTGGGGCGAAGGTCAACGCCTTGCTCACTCCTACCAAGGAAACACCCCTGCACGTGGCTGCGTATATGGGGAATATCGACTGCTGCAAGCTGCTGCTGGACCGCGGGGCGGAGGTGGATGCCCAGACTGAATACGGGTACACACCGCTGCACGATGCCGCCCGCTATGGCAAGGCCGATTGCTGCAGGTTTCTTTTGGACCGCGGGGCCAACGCAAAGCACACGGACAAGGACGGCGACAGCATCCTGAAGATGGCCGCCGAGGGCGGCAACCGGGAATGTTTCATGCTGCTTTTGGACCACGGCGCGGAGACAACAAAGGACATGCTGCACTGGGCGGCACGCGGCGGCAACCCGGAAATCTGCCGTTATCTGTTGGAGCACGGGGCGAATGTGAACGCCAGAGACGAGGATGGCATTTCTCCCCTCCTCCATGCGGCACGCGGCGGCCATACGGAAACAGCCAAGCTGCTGCTGCAGCACGGGGCAGACATTCATGCCAAGGACAACGAAGGTGCCACACCCCTGTTCTTGGCCAGCATAGAGCGCAACAACGCCACCTGCAAGCTGCTGCTGGAGCACGGGGCGGATATCAACGCCAAGGATGAACACGGCCAAACCCTTCTGCACTGGTGGGCAGAGCGCTTGGAGGCAGGCTGGTGCAATTTCCTGCTGGAGCATGGCGCCGATATCAACGCCAAGGATGAAACCGGCCGAACGCCCCTGCATATAGCGGCGGCTCAAGCAGACGGAGAGGTTTGGGGCCGGGTGGGAGTCTGTTCCGCAGCCGCCTGTTGCAAGGTGTTGCTGAAGCACGGGGCGGATGTGCTGGCCAAGGACAACGAGGGCCGCACCGCGCTGGAACTGGCCAAGGAAAAGGGTGTTGCTCGCCTGATTGGGCAGCGCTCCGCTGCAGACAACGGGAATTCGTTGTCCCCTGGGGACGGCGGCTTGTCTCCCCTCCTCCAGGCGGTTGCCGACGAAAACGCGGGTGCATGCAAGGATCTGCTGGAAAAGGGAGCGGACGCCAACGCGGCGGACACACATCGCCAAAGCGCCCTGCACTGGGCCGCCAAGATGAATTGCCCGGGCATCTGCCGGCTCCTGCTGGAGCACGGTGCCAACGCCGATGCCGCGGACGAGGCGGGCCGGACACCCCTGCACTGGGCGGCGGAAAACAGCTGTTCCGCCAGCTGCAGGGTGCTGCTGGAGAAGGGCGCGAATGTCAACGCCGTGGATGCTCACGGTAATACGCCCCTTCACGCAGCGGCTGTCTACGGCTTTGAGGAATGCTGCGAGCTGCTGCTGGAGTACGGCGCGGACCCCAAGGCCAAGGACGCCTCCGGGCACACTCCCTTGGACCTCGCCGGCAGCAGCAGAACCCGTAGTCTGCTGGAGGAAGAGGACGAATGATTGACGATTTTGAAATAGGGCGCGCACGGCGTGCTCGGGTGATTTCATGCCCATCCTGCGTTCCGCAGGATGGGCAACTTTTTCGCCCGCAGTCGCGCATTTTTTGCTTCCCGCGTGCTCAGAAAATTGTTAGAATAAAGGCGTCATGGACTTGGATGAACGTGAAATCAGCGCGGAGACCATCACTCCGTATTTCGAACAATACTTCGGGCATAAGCCGCAGGTTATCGCCGCCTCTCCCGGCCGCGTGAATCTCATCGGTGAACACACGGACTACAACGAGGGCTTTGTGCTGCCGATGGCCCTCAACAAAATCAACGTGGTCGCGGTCGCGCCGTCTCCCACGGGCCAGCACCGCTGGATTGGCGCCATCGGCGAGCAGCCGATTGTCATCGACCCCGCGGATGCCACCAAGGTGGGCGACCCGTTCTGGAGCAACTATGTGCGCGGCGTGATCTGCATGCTGGAGCGCCGCGGCATCAAGGTGCCGCCGGTGGATATGCTCATCGACTCCAACGTGCCGCGCGGCGGCGGCCTTTCCAGCAGCGCCGCGTTCGAGGTGTCCGCCTGTACGGCTCTCGCTGCCCTTTGCGGCGCGGAGGTCACCCCCACGGAGCGCGCCCTCATCGGCCAGGCCACCGAGCATGAATTCGTCAACGTCCCCTGCGGCATCATGGACCAGTTCATCTCCGCCAACGGCAAGAAGGACCACGCGCTCATGCTGGACTGCAAGGACCTTTCCTACAAGCTCATTCCGATGACGGATCCCGCCGTGAGCGTGCTGGTGATCGACTCCGCCGTGAAGCACTCCCTGGCCGACGGCGGCTACGCCGCGCGCCGCAAGAACTGCGAGGACGCATGCGCCATCCTCGGCATCCACTCCCTGCGCGAGGCTACCCTCGAACAGCTGGACGCCAACAAGGACAAGCTCGGCGACCTCTGCTACCGCCGCGCCCGCCACGTGGTGGGCGAGAACCTGCGCGTAGGCGAGTTCGCCAAGGCGCTGGCAGCCGGTGACTGGGATGCCGCGGGCCGCGCCATGCGGGGTTCCCACGCCTCCCTGCGCGACGACTTCGAGGTCTCCTGCGCGGAGGTGGACACGCTGGTGAGCCTGGCGGACACCATTCCCTCTGCGGAGGCCGTGTACGGCGCGCGCATGACCGGCGGCGGCTTCGGCGGCTGCATCGTCGCGCTCGTCAAGAGCGATACCGTGGAGCAGGTGGCCCATCAGATGCTGGATGCCTACCGCGATGCCCTCGGCATCGAGACCTCCTACATTGTCACCCGCCCGGGCGATGGAGCCCGCATCCTGTACCAAGCTTGAACCAACAAAAGACGATTATGAAGAAACTCATAACGCTGATGGGCGCGCTGGCGCTCTTGACGTGCGGGGCCTCCGCCCAGGAAGCCGCCGCTGAAGCTGCCTCCAGTTCCCCCCTTGCCATGTGGGAAATGGTGGTGTTCTGCATTGTGGTGGTCGGCGTCATCGGCCTCGGCATTTGGAAGTCCGGCACACCCAATGAAACAGAGGAGGAAAAGAAGGAGAAGGGCGCGGCCGACTACTTCCTGGCCGGGCGCGGCCTGAGCTGGTGGCTCGTGGGCTTCTCCCTGCTGGCTGCCAACATCTCCACGGAGCAGTTCGTGGGCATGAGCGGCCAGGCGGCCGACTGGCTCGGCCTGGCCATTGCCGGGTATGAGTGGCTCGCGGCCATCGTGCTGGTGATTGTGGCCTTCTCCTTCCTGCCCATGCTGCTCAAGCGCGGCGTGTTCACCATCCCCCAGTTCCTGGAGGAACGCTACAACGGCATCTCCCGCGTCACCATGGCCGTCGTCAACCTGCTCATCCTGGTTGGCGTGCCCACCGCCACCGTCATCTACGCCGGTGCCAACGTGGTGTCCGTTTACTTTGACCTCACCGTCACGCAGGGCTGCGTCATCATCGCCGCCTGCGCCACCGTCTACGTCTACATCGGTGGCTTGAAGGCCTGCGCCTGGACCGACCTCATCTGGGGTGCCGCGCTCATCCTGGGCGGCGGCGTGGTGGCCTACTTCGCCGTCACCGCCCTCGGCGCCCTGCCGGACCAGTCCGCCGAGCTCGCCAAGGTGTCCGACACCGCCGTGGTGGCCGCGCAGACCACCGCTGAAGAGCTGCAGTCCACCGGCAATGCCCTGATGGACGGCCTCTCCCGCCTGTGGAACCTGAACGATGGTGACGGCGGCTCCGCCGTGAACGGCATCGGCGGCAAGCTGCACATGATGCGCCCGGCGGACGACCCCGTGATGCCCTGGACGGTGTACCTGCTGGGTCTGTGGATCCCCAACTTCTTCTACTGGGGCCTCAACCAGTACATCATGCAGCGCACCCTGGCCTCCAAGAGCCTGGAGGAGGGCCAGATGGGCGTGGTCTTCGCCGCGTTCCTCAAGCTGCTCATACCGTTCGTGGTGATTATCCCCGGCATCCTCGCCTACAACCTGTTCCGTGACGACCTCTCCAGCTTGGCCGACAAGAACACCACGGAGGTGGTGTCCAAGGCCGGCAAGGAGGCCCAGGCCACCGGCAAGGCCATCATCTACAACCTCAACGCCAGCCGTCTCATCCGCCCGGATTCCTCCGCGGAAGCCGTCGCCTGGCTTGACCACAACCTGGAGCTCGCCCTGGCAGACGGCCTGACCCCCGCTGAAATCGAGGGCCTGAAGGCCAATCCGGAATTCGGCGACGCCTTCAAGGGCGAGGTCACCGCGCAAACCGTCATCCAGGTGCAGGATGCCGCGCAGGCCGAGCTGGCCGCCGCTCCCGCATCGGACATTGAGAAGCGCGCCGCCGCCGCCGGCAAGATGCTGGCCATTGATGCGGTGGTGACCGCCAACGAGCGCGCCGATGCGCAGAAGTACATCACCACATCCTCTCTGGCCGCGTACCACTACGATTCCGCGTTCGCCACGCTGCTCAAGCGCCTGCTGCCCGGCACGGGCTGGGCGTGGTTCGTGCTGGCGGCCCTGTTCGGCGCGGTGGTGAGCTCGCTCGCCTCCATGCTCAACTCCGCCTCCACCCTGTTCACCATGGACATCTACGGCAAGGCCAAGGAGGTTTGCGGCAACCCCGCCACCTCCCCGCAGCTCGTGCGCGTGGGCAAGGCCGGCGTGCTGGTCTGCGCCCTCATCGCCACGGTGATTGCCCCGTTCCTGGACAACCCGGCCTTCGGCGGCATCTTCACCTTCATCCAGGAGTTCCAGGGCTTCCTTAGCCCGGGCGTGCTGGCGGTGTTCCTCTTCGGCTTCTTCGTGCCCATGTGCCCCCGCGTGTTCGGCTGGCTCGGCATCCTCATCGGTGCCATCGCCTACGCCGCCTTCAAGTGGGTCATCCTCCCGGATTGGGCATTCCTGGACCGCATGGCCGTCTCCTTCCTCACCGTCTGCCTTATCGGCGTCATCCTCACCATCGTGAACTGCGCCAAGGGCGGCGAGGCCGTCATCCTGGAAGACAAGGGCATCATCGAGATGAAGACCTCCGTGCGCGCCAAGGTGTTCGGTGTCGTCGTCGTCATCCTCACCCTCGCCCTCTACGCCATCTTCTGGTAAGAGTCGCCAACAACCATCCCCTTTCACGGGCGGGCGTGCTTCGGCACCCCGCCCGTTTTGCTCCCTGCCGGTCCACTATACCCTTGGGGCGTGAAGCGCAAGCTCCTTACTTGCGATACTTGCGCACCTCGGGGAAGCGCAAAATGGCCTCCGTTATCTCATCGGCCACCATTTCGGCCATATCAAGCAGAGGACGCCCCTCTATGCGCTTCTTGATCTCTTTGGCCTGACGCTTGGTTATCTCCACTCCCGCCGTCTCTTGCTCCACAAAGCGGGTCAGAAGCTTCGTCACCGACACTCCCTGCTCCTTTGCCAAATTCTGCAGCTTCGCATACGTGTCGCAACGCAACCACATGTGAAGCTGCCTCTTGCAGCGGTCGTGTCTATCTGCCTTCATACCCGCCAGTCTAACCCCTCCTTCCGCCCCGCGCAACCCATTTCTTCCCCAACCGTCAAAAAAATCGCCGCATTATGTGTGTACACACATGGCAGTCCAATTTTGGATTGAGGATTTGGGATGTAGGATTTGGGATTTTGGTTGTTCGCGCGCGGTGTGTGTACACACAAGGCGGAAAAGGTACGCGCAAGCCGGGGTGTCATGTGTGTACACACAGGGCAAAAATGCATGCGCACGAGAGGGTGGCATGTGTGTACACACAAGGTGGAAAATGCACGCGCATGCGGGGGTGTCATGTGTGTACACACAAGGCAGAAAAAGCATGCGCACCCGGGGGTGGCATGTGTGTACACACAGGGCAAAAATGCATGCGCGCGCGGGGGTGTCATGTGTGTACACTCAAGGCAGAAAAGCATGCGCACGCGGGGGTGTCATGTGTGTACACACAGGGCAGAAATAGCATGCGCACGCAGGGGCGTCATGTGTGTACACACAGGGCGGAAAAAGCATGCGCGCGCGGGGGTGTCATGTGTGTACACACAGGGCAGAAAAAGCATGCGCACGCGGGGGCGTCATGTGTGTACACACAGGGCAAAAATGCATGCGCGCGCGGGAGTGGCATGTGTGTACACACAAGGCAGAAAAAGCATGCGCACGCGGGAGTGGCATGTGTGTACACACAGGGCAAAAATGCATGCGCGCGCGGGGGTGGCATGTGTGTACACACAGGGCGGAAAATGCATGCGCTCGCGGGGGTGGCATGTGTGTACACACAGGGCAGAAAATGCATGCGTGCGCGGGGGCGTCATGTGTGTACACACAGGGCAGAAAAAGCATGCGCACGCGGGGATGGCATGTGTGTACACACGGGGCGGAAAATGCGTGCGCGCGCGGGGGAGTCATGTGTGTACACACAGGGCAGAAAAAGCATGCGCACGCGGGGGCGTCATGTG
>CALCWC010000017.1 GCA_937905985.1 uncultured Verrucomicrobiales bacterium
AGCTTTGTTCTTCGGGTATGTGTTTCCGCATCATCACGGCACCTTGTGGACTTTCACCACAGTTTGCGTATCGCGCCGGTTGCACCTACCAAAAGCACCGGCTTGCGTCTGTGCTTTTGGTAGGTTGAGCAATGGCAATGATAATATTCTGAGGTAGAGGTTAGTTCCCGGATATTCACTGCTTGAGTTTCTCTGTTTCCTTCAAGCGCAGCTCCAAACACTCAAGTGACTGTTGTGCAATCTTATATCTCTGTTCGGCAGCCTTGCGATACCACTCGACGGCTTTCATCTCGTCTTTTGCCACGCCGATGCCGTTTTCGTAGCAGAAGCCGAGAGCATCCTGAGCAGGAGCATTTCCTTGATCGGCAGCCTTGCGATACCACTCGACGGCTTTCAGCTCGTCCTTTTCCACGCCGGCACCTTGTTGGTAGCATTTGCCGAGCCAGTACTGCGCATAGGCGTGTCCCTGTTCTGCCGCCTTTGGGAACCACTTGGTAGCTTCCTGTACGTTTAGCCTGCCATGCAGGTAGCGTCTGCCGAGCCAGTACTGAGCATCGGCGTGTCCCTGCTCAGCGGCTTTAATGAGCCATTTTACTCCCTCTTGTTCGTCTTGCTCCACGCCATCACCCTTTGAGTAACTGAGGCCCAGTTCGCACTGTGCTGCAGCATCCCCCTGTTCAGCCTTGGCTTTCAACTCAGGGGAATACATCGCCGATGCCTGCCTGCAAGCGAGTAGGATAGTAGCTGTAATGATAATGATTGTTTTTTTGACCATGTTTATGATTGATTAAAAGATAAGTTTTGTTCCGTTTGCATTACTTGTGATTTTTGCAATCAATAAGTGTCAGAATCGCAAACGCACTTTAAAATTATATTTTCGCTCACACTTCCATGTTTGGTTTGTTTTACATTACTTGACACGGAACCGTTGAAATACTTGTATTTTGCAGCGAATTTGCACTCGATAGTTCCCAAATCAATTTGCAGGTAGCCCCGGTAGAGGAAGCGGTGGCTTGAGGTGATTTGCCCGTTCTCCGTCACGACCTTGGTGGCGCGGCGACCCATGTAGTCGTAGGTGCAGGCCACGCTCACGCTGTTGTCGTCCTTGGTGAAAAGGATGGGGCGGCTTGCCACGCCGGAGCTGCTTGCAGCGGCGGCGCGGTCATAATCCCAGCCGTTGAGGGTGGTTCCGTCCACTACGTCTCCTATCAGCTCGCTGCGGTTGTTGTAGGTGTAGGCATCGGTCCTCGTCGAGCCTTGGCGGGTGATGGTGCGTGCGTTGGGGCGGCCAAGCTGGTCGTAGGCGTAGGTGCGTTGTGCCACCAGGGTATCGCCGCGGTGGTAGTCCATGGCGAAGCGCCGCCCTCCCCTCCGGCGGGAGGGGCAAGTAGGCGGTGCTGTGGCGGTGTGCTTCATGCGCGGTCTTCATGTACATATAACACGCCCGCACGCGGGAAGCACAGGAAAAACGAATTTTGTCGGATTTTTTTCAGACAGCCGCCATTTTACCAAAATAAGTACAAGTTTTTTAACACATATGTAGGACATAGCCTTATTTTTTCCAATATATTGATTTAAATTCTTCAAATCGCAAGTATTCCGTATTAATTTTTTTTGAGCTCTTCACTATATTTACAATTTCTCTTATTAGTTCTTTGTCCCCAGACGTTACTTTGCATACATAACAATAGCCCCTATCAATTGTTTTTAAATGAGTAAACATGACATAACCGGAAGCCCCACCAGAAAAAGAAATATACATTGTAGGACTAAAATAAAGTTTGTACCTTCCCTCCGCATATGGAAGAATTGGGGTTGTCCCCATGTATTTTGTTTCATTCCACCATCGGGCAAACATCTTAGTATGATATTCGTCGTCAGGCCATTTATATATATATGACCCATCTCTCCCTCCCCAACCTTCGACAATATACTTGAATTGTTCTATTTTAATATCATTTGGTATCTTTTGGGATATTACAAGACTGCAGGAAGGTAAGAATATCAATGAAAGAGGTAATACTAATCTTCCATATTTTTTTAAGGAACTGTGGTGAGATGCAGCAATTTTCATTTGATTCTACTAGGATTAATAATTTCTCGTATTACATAATTGTACATGTAGTAGGCATACCAGCGACAATTGGCTTTCCCACCTACAAACCAATATCTGCCGTCTGTCCCACCTGACCTTCAAAATGGGATTTAATAGCGATGTCTTCAGCACAGCTCGTCTTTATGTCTTGCAAATGTCCGGGCTTTCCTGTTTCTCTATCTGTAACTGCATTATTAGTTGTTACGACTCCGTTTGCACCTTCTCCGTTAACATTTTTCATTTCTGGACGCATTGGTGTTCCGCCGTTTACTGGATTTCCATACGGGTGCCTCGATTCGGTATCATCAACGCCACGACATGATGGCCACATTTCATGCTTCATGTGGGGGCCAAATCCAATACAATAAAACGTATCTTTTTTTACATATCTCTGTTTTTTCCAACAACAGCTGATTCCCTTATAGCCTGCGGGTGCCAGCTCCCATTCTGAAACACAAATTTTCCAGTGAAAATACAATGCAGCAGGAGTATTTCTTACAAAAACATCCATCCCAAGATGATCGAATATATGCATCGGCTGATTATGGGAATATTTATAAGGGTGCATTTGCGGATAAATCCCCTTTTTCGCGTCGCGACTAGAGAAAAGACCTTGGCGACATACATAATGCCTATAGTTATAGTACACCATTCCCATCTCCGCATCATTGTACTCGCTGCTCCACTGGATAGGTTGCTCAACAGCCCCGCTGGCAGTGACTTGGCCGTAGGCGGTGTAGGTGTAGGCGGTGCCTATGTAGCCGGAGGTGGTGTAGGCTTCCCAGATGTTCTTGGTGAGGTCCCAGCCGTAGGTGTACCAGGTGGAATCCTTCT
>CALCWC010000018.1 GCA_937905985.1 uncultured Verrucomicrobiales bacterium
GACTCGTCTCCACCGCCTACACGCGGGATATCCTCACCGCCGGATACGTGGGCTCCCGCGGCGCCAACACCTTCAGCGGCGCCTACTCCATCACGGAGAACGTCCTCAAGACCACCTGGGGCGTCTCCCTGGACCACTCGCAGACCGACTGTATCACCGACGAGCTGCGTGACCTGGACGTGGAGGGCAAGTACACCGCCTGCACCATCAGCGGCAAGCGCTCCCTGTACACGGATGCCCGCAACATCCTCTCCAACGGCCTTGCCTTCGCCTTCAAGGACAACGAGAGCACCGTGTCGGACTACAAGATGAACTCCTACCGCACCAACACCCTCGCCTACACGCTGGACTACCTCGCCCTCTTCGAGCACGGCTACCTCTACAATGCCCTCATCGCCACCCGCGGTTGGCAGCTGGCCGGCGAGAACCGCAACTTCTGGCGCGCCAACTACAGGCTGGAGGGCAACTACGCCTTCAACAAGTACCTGGGCGTCAACGCCCGCTTCAACGCGCAAATCAGCAACCGCCGTGAGCTGCAGAGCAGCGAGCAGTTCCAGCTCGGCGGCGTCAACACCATCCGCGGCTATGAGGAGGGCATGGTCAACGGCGAACGCGGCTACGCCCTGCAGGCGGAGCTGCGCGGCAACATCAAGAGCCTCTGGGACTCCGCGCCATCCTGGCTCGGCACCGCGGAGTTCTTCGCCTTCTACGATTGCGGCCAGCTCCACCACAAGACGGATTCCGAGGCGCTGAGCTCCGCCAGCGAGGCCTTCCTCGCCTCCACGGGCTGCGGCGTGCGCTGCGGACTGCTTAACCACCTCAACGCCAGCTTCACCATGGCCATGCCCCTCAAGAAGCATGCCTACAACCTGCGCGACAACAAACCCCACTGGCTCTTCGCCGTCTCAGCTGAATTCTAAACACACTCCATCATGAAGCCCCACCTCCCACTGCTTCTGCTCACAGCCCTGCTGGCAACCGCGCCTGTTAAGGCGGTGGATTTGAACCCTGATTTTATTTTCTACCTCCCCTCTGACAATCCAGCACACAACATTGCTTATATACGCAATGGAACCAAAGTAATTGATTCGAATGCATTAGCTGTAATTTTCCCTGCGTTTTTCGTTTCGGGCGCTCCATACGATACAAAAGATAATGCTTTTGAATTTCCAATAGTACTGAAAGATTTTCGTCTCTATATAACTTCCACCGCTATATTCACTAATAGAGAATTAGCCGCTAGCGGAGACTATATTAATATTTCCTGTACCCTAACGGCAACCCAGGGCAGCATCCTTTTGAAAAACGTCAGACTTGAGAATACAGAACTGACAACCAAGTCCGATGGATTAGCCGAAGACTTCTGGGGATTGCCACAGGTAGCACTCAACAACGCTATTTTCGAGTATGGCGCTACTACGGTCAATTCAAATTACTTCACCGTCCAGGGGTGGAGCGCCGGCTCCCATATTTTTAACCTTAATGAAACTGCCGGCTCGTTCATAGACGGAGAAGCCACGGGGGATATACAAATCCAATCGAACAAAGACGTTAAAGTTAGAAACCTCTCTATCACGAACGGCTCTTTGAATATCCTCGACACCGCCGCCACCACATACGGCGATTGGGTGGTGGAGTTAAACAACATTCATGCGGACAACGGAATAACAGTACAGGCAAAATCAGGTCGCGGCTTGATTAATGTGGGGCCGATTGTTGATAGCAAAATCGGCATCATGCATTCATTTACTGCCAAAGAGGTCAATTTCTCCGCTCTCGCTAACTGCAACATAAAGGTCCAAGCGAGTAAAAGTGTGAGTTTTGCTGATTTCGTGAAGGCGAATACCCTGGAGGTTCTTCCCAATAATCAAACACGTGCGGACATCACTTTCGCGGATTCCCTGATTGCAACCTTCTCGATTAAGCTGCAAGGAAAAGCTATCCAAGGAACCAATGCCGATGCCGTTATCTCTGCCTTTAGCTATCAAATAGATGCCTCCGACGAGGTGAATATCAAAGGGGCATGGGAAGGTGGCGTGTTGGAACTCACCGCGGGCGGGGCTGTCACCTTGGGTTCCCTCGGCAGCTTGGAGAAGCCGCTCGACAGTGCAACCATTACCGGCAACTCTGCTCTGCCCGTTAACATGCAATCGTTCCGCGGGCGCACATTAAACATCACCACCGGCGGGGCTGTTTTTGTGGATACCATAGTCAGCTCGGAGGAGCAGAATAAAAGAACAACAATAAATGCCGGCGGGAGTGTCAACCTGAGATCTTTCCAAGGAAACGAGTTGCGGGTCGATGCCGGCGGGGATGTCAAACTGGGATCTTTCCAAGGCGAAGCTTTATGGTTCGGAGCCAAAGGAAACGCTATCTACGTGGGTTCCATAGGCAGTTTAGAGCATCCGGTTTATGATGCGATAATTGGCGACAGCAATACCACAGCGTCTGTCACCGTGGATTCATTCCACTGCAGGGAAGAAGACGGAGTATTGTCGATTGAATCTAAAGGAGTCATCACTATCGGCAAGGAAAGGGAACAGGGTTCGGGCGGGGCCGGACTTCCCGTCAACGAAGGCATGGTGACTCTCCTGTACAATGGGGAAGGACGCGGCGACGAGGTTTGGGATGTAAAGGTGAACGGCGAGGTGAGAGGGGGGCTGTATGTGACCGCCCTTAGCGGAAGGGTCGATGTCGGACACATCACCGGCATCGGCGAAATCGCAGCAAAAGACATCCATGTCTCATCCTTTGAGGGCAGCGACTTGGAGCTCAATGCAAGAAGGAATGCCACCGTGCTGGGGAACATCGATGCAACAGGCTCGCTGATCATTAAGCCGGATGAAATTTATGAATCCGGGTATGCAGACATCTATATCCAGACTGATGATACAGTGCAGGCGAAAACGATTTCAATGCAGGGAAAGGACATCGTGAGCGATAGCGCGCATGTCGTCTTCACTGCCGAAAGCTATGATATTGGAGCCACGGGAGAAATCACCTTTGCCGGAACATTGCAAGGCGGCAAGATTGACATGACTGCCGCAGGGAACATCAGCCTGAACGCGGTGGGGAGCTCCGGCGACCCGGTCGGAACAACGCATATCACATCCACGGAAGGGGATATCACCCTGAATTCATACCAAGGCGGGGGGCTCTTGATGTCCGCCGGCGGAACCTTGAACATAGTGAAGGAGCTGGCCATATCCACGGGCTTTGTGGAGGTGGAAACCGCATCCGAGCCGCAGCGCTTTTCCGCCTGTCTCAGGGGGGCAAGCGTGAGCATCGAATGCGACCTCGCCGACAACGAAAACGGGTATGGCTTATATGTCGAAGCCACCGGGACGCAGGAAACGGACACGGGCATCACGATTTCCGAAAATCTGGATGCCGGGAAATCCGGCAAGGCCGACCAGCTCAAATCGGCCAAGGATATCAACCTCAACGGGCTGACGAGCGGCTTCCTGCAGGCGCAGGCTGCCGGAAAAATGACGATGGGAAACGACGTGCAGGTTGCCGGGTTAAATGGGCAGAAGGCGCTTTTCCGCGCCGGAGATGAGGTTGTCTTCAACCGCACCGCCGAGCTGACAGACGTTGACATGCGCGCGCCGAAGGTGACGCTGGGGAGCGAGACAACGGCAACGCGCCTGACGCTCTCCGGAGACGCGGGGGAGACCCCGGCGCAGGTCACCTTCGGGGACGAACTGACCCTGAAGGACCAAAGCCGCATTGAGGGAAACGTGGCTTCTTCCCAAAGCGATGCTGCGATAACGGTGGAGAACTCCACCATCACCGGCACGGTGAGCCAAATCGGCACAGTTAATCTCGTGAACGGCATCATTGGCAGCGCGGAACAATTCTCCACGCTGACCGTTCAAAGTGCATCCCAAAGTGCATCCCAAATCACTTCCGACCTGGTGCTGAGCAACGATGCCACACTTTCCTTTATCCTGGGCACCCACAACTTAAACTCCCCGGTCCTGACCATAGGCGGGGAGATGAAGGCGGACATCACGGAGGATTTCTCCTTCACCATCAATTTGGCCGGTAACAACCTGCCCGTGTTGCAGAAGTACGCCCTGATAACCACCACGAACAAGGCCCAGGCCCCAGATTTTTGGAAGTCTCCCAACGTGAGAGTTTCCGGGTTGAGCAGTGATCCGGAAACCCTGTTCTGGAAGGACGGCACCCTTTATTTCAGCCTCGGCGGCCCGGAGCTGGAGGTGGCCACCTGGATTGGGGAACAGAGCAGGGCTTGGAACACGGAAGACTTCAACTGGAAGCAGGGAGACAACACCTACCAGTACAAGGACGATGTGGCCGTGGTGTTCAACGACGAGGGCAAGGAGAGAAATGTAGAGCTGAATGGGGAGCTTGCGCCCAAGAGCGTGCTGGTGGAAAACAGCGAAGGGTGCGACTACACCTTCACGGGTAAAGGCAAGCTCATTGGTGAAACCGTTCTCGTCAAGCAGGGGAACGGCAAGCTCACCATCTCCAACACCAACGATTACACCGGCGGCACCACCATTCGCGGCGGTGCGATTAATATAAAAAGCGACTTTTCCCTGGGCAGCGGGGACGTCACCCTGGAGAACGGCACGCTGGATCTCGAGAGCTGCACCCTCAACAACAACATCGCTGTGACCGGGGAACATGCCTACCTCGGCAACGGCAGGCTGGACGGCAACCTGACCGTGGAGAACGGCGGGAAGCTCACTCTTCTGGAACATACCACCATTACCGAGGCCATCATCCTGGGTAACGGGGCCGCGCTGGACTTGGGCGGCAACACCTCCTCCTGCACCATCACCCTGAAAGGCAATGCCACCTTGGGCAATGGCACGCTCATCAAAGACATATCCGTGGGGGATGGCAAGACACTCACCCTGTGTGACGACCTGAGCGGCGATGCGACCATCACCCTGGGCCACGAGGCCAGGCTGAATCTCGCGCGCAACACCCTCAATCCACACGTGAAGCTCATCGGCAACGCCTCGATTGGCAAAGGCACGCTCAACGGCGACCTGGAGGTGGGCGAGGGCAGGAAGCTCTCTCTGACAGGCGGAGACCTCCTGGGATCCGGCTCCATCATCCTGAAGGACAATGCTGTGCTGGCCCTGGGGGGCTACTACACGCCCAAAGACATCACCGCAACCGGCAACGCCACCATCTCCAACGGCTCACTCGGTGGTACGGTGACGGTGACCGTGCAGGACGGCGGCACGCTATTCCTGGGCTCCCACATGCACACGGATATCGGCGCCGCCCTTTCCCTGGGCGAAGGAAGCACGGCAAACCTTGGCGGGAACCGGCTCAACCTGGATGTGACTCTGACCGGGAGCGCTGCCTGTATCGGCAACGGCACGCTAGATGCCACCCTGAACCTTGCTGAAAGCAAGACGCTCACAGTGATTGGCAGCCTGGGCGGCGAGAGCGCCATCAATATGGCGGACGGCTCCACGCTGAATCTGGGTGACAGCATCCTCTCCAAAGATGTCAACCTGAAAGGCAACGCCAGCATTAGCGGCGGAAGACACGACGGCAACCTGAACGTGGAGGAGGGCAAGAGGCTCACCCTCTGCGGCTCCCTGGGCGGCAAGAATGCCATCTCCCTGGCCAACGGTTCCACCTTGGACCTGAATAAGAACATCCTCTCCAGAACCGTGAGCCTGACAGGGAGTTCCGCCTTTATCGGCAACGGCACGTTATCTGTGAATCTGACCGTGGATGCGCAAAAGACGCTCAAGCTGTGCGGCGACCTGGACGGTGAGCGCGCCATCATCTTGGAATCCCTGGCATGCCTGGACTTGAACAGTTACACCCTCTCCAGCAAAATCTCCCTGATTGGAATCTCCGCCACCATCGGCGGCGGAGCCCTGGACCGGGACTTGTTCGTTGGCGACAGGCAGACGCTCACGGTGAAAGGTGAATTGAGCGGCAAGGGTTCCCTGCTCTTGGGTAGCGGCTCCACCCTGCTCCATGAGGTTGGAGACGGCGGAGGCCTTGTCAAAGACATCAAGGTGACCGGCAATGGCGTCACGGTGTCCGGCAACGCCACCATCGGCGAGGGCTCGTTCTGCGGCCATGTGTCCGTGGAATCTGGCATGACACTCAGCCTTCAGAGCGGCACCGACATCCAAAGCGGTATCACCTTGGAGGAAAACACAGGCCTGGCGCTGGGCGGCGCTACCGTTGGCAGCGCCATCATGGTCTCCGGCAACGCCGGCATCGGCGGCGGTACGCTCAACAGCTCCGAGCTGACCGTGGCGACGGGCAAGACTCTCACCCTGAACGGCAACCTGGAAGGCTCCAGCACCATCACCCTGGGCCACGCCGCCACGTTGCAACTCAACGAGAAAGTTCTTTCCAACTCGGTGCTGCTGCAGGGAGACGCCACCATCGGTAATGGTATCGTCAACGGTGCAGTGGAGGTGGGTGGGAACAAAACCCTCGCATTGCGCAGCTCCTTGGAGGGCTCCGGCATCATCTCCTTGGGCAACGGCTCCGCCCTGCGCTTGGAGAACGCCACCGTCGGCAACAAGATAACGGGGGGCGCGAGCACCACCATTGTCACCCCTGGTGGAGCCGGCAAGCTCACTGGCGACCTCTCCGGCTTTTCTGGTAACGTGATAGTGGAAATGGGCTCGCTCAACATCATGAGCGCAGACAGCGTGAACGTGGCGGATGCCACCATCGGCAGCGGTTCCTCCCTGGGAGTGTATAAGGGCAGGGCCATACCTGAAACGCCAAGCTTGGATTCCGAGGGTACCCTAACCGTCAGCGGTACGCTGACTGCCCAGGATGCCAACAGCTGGCTGTACGCCAACCTGGTGATGGAAAGCAGCTCTGTGCTGGATGTTTCCGCCACCGGCGGCAACGGCGGCCTGCACATGGGCAGCACCGTGACCCTGGACCCGGGCAACGTGCTCCTCTCCGAAGCCGATATGGATGCGGTGAACGGTCTCCGCTACATGCAGGCGTACGACCTGTTCAGCGGCGTGGACGGCCTTTCCCTGGACGACGGTGCCAACTTCCTGGAAGTGCTTGGCTTGAGCGACCCCTGGGTGAAGGCCTCTGAGGTGTTCGCCAACGACCTGTTCAAGCGCGCGGAGAGGGAATACTACCTGTTCTACAGCGGCAAGAACCAAGGCGGCGCTGTTGGCTACGAGGGCACGGTCTACCTGATGCGGCTCCCGGAACCCGCCACCGGCACGCTGAGCCTGCTGGCGCTGGCAGCCCTTGCCGCCCGCCGCCGCAGGAAGT
>CALCWC010000019.1 GCA_937905985.1 uncultured Verrucomicrobiales bacterium
CTTTTTTGTGTCTTCTCGAAATTTTATGGGACGGCAGTGATCGTAAATTGTAAATCCCATGTTGTAATCGCGCCTTGCAAAACGGGGAACGGTGGCTATAATGGGCGCACGCGCATGTATCACCACCTTCAAAGCACCTGTCTTGCCCTGATTGCTGGGCTCTGTGTGCCTGTGGCTGCGGAGGATGCCGCAAAGGTGGCGCCGCAGCCCGCTGAAGAGGACGTGGTGGAGGTGGCGGACGTGGCCGATGTGGAGGAGGTGCAGCCCGGCATTCCGCCCATGACGGACGGGCAGCGCGAGGAGATGGAGCGCGTGGGCCGCGAGTTCCTGCAGGCCTCCGGCGATATGTGGCTGTTGCTTTCCAGCGTGCGCTGCAAGGAGGATGCCGATGCCGCGGCCGACCGCATGATGGCGCTGGTGACCAAAATCTACGAGCTTGACGAAAAATTGAGCACCAGCACCGTGGTGGCGCCGGATGCCGCGTGCGCCGGCGTGCTGGACAGCATCCAGGGTCGCATTTTGGATTCGCTGGAGACCGTGGACGAGGAGTTCCACTCGCTGAGCCGCCTGCACTGCTACGGCTCGGAGCGCCTGATACGCGCGTTCCGCCTGGCGGGGCGCGCGGGGCTGTTCGGCGAGGAGGATGCGAGCTTCCTCACCGGCATACCGCAACCCTTCACGCCGGAGCAGGCCGCCGCGGAAATCAAGCGCCTGGGCAAGCTGCTGGAGCCTGACCTCCAAATCTGCCTGCAGCTGGGTTCCGTGCGCGACAGCGCCTCTGCGCAGAAGGCCGTGCCGCGCCTGCGCGAGCTGGAATACAACCTGCGCCTCCTGCTGCCGCCACAGACGCCCGGCGTGTTCGCGGACGAGCGCGAGGAGGGCGTGCGCGCGGCCATCGAGCCGCTGCGCCAGGCCCTGTGGGGCATCCGCAACGAGATTGTGCGCCTGGCCTCCCTGCCGGGGTATTCCGAGGCGGCATTCGATGAATTTTCCGAGCAGCTCGACAAGGTGTACGACGCCTTGGAAGCCACCCACAGCCTTTGGTTCGAGGACGTGTTCGATGCCTCGTTCCGTACCGACCTGGAAGACGCCTACCGCGAAAACATCAAGAACACCAAACCCTGACACGCCACCATGCCCGCCTCCGATTATCTCGTCACCATCGGCCTGGAAGTTCATTGCCAAATCAAGACGCAGACCAAGATGTTCTGCTCCTGCAAGGCAGGATTCGGCTATGAGCCCAACACGAACGTGTGCCCCACCTGCCTGGGGATGCCGGGCGCGCTGCCCGTGCTCAACGAGCACGCCATCGAGCGCACCGTGCTCACCGGCATGATGCTGGGCTGCTCCACGCCGCCCGTCTCCAAGTGGGACCGCAAAAACTATTTCTACGCGGACATGCCCAAGAACTACCAGACGAGCCAGCTGGACCTGCCGCTCTGCATTGGCGGCGAGGTGCCGCTCTACGCCTGGTCCTTCCCCGCAGACACCAAGGTCCCGGCGGCGGAAGGCACCGTGGTGCGCCGCGTGAAGCTGGACCACATCCACCTGGAGGAGGACGCCGCCAAGCTCACCCACTACAACGGGTATTCCCTGGTGGACTACAACCGCGGCGGCACCCCGCTCATGGAGATCGTCTCCGCCCCGGACCTCACCAGCCCGGACGAGACCTACGCCTACCTCAAGAGCCTGCAGCAGATCCTCATCTGCGGCGGCATTTCCGATGCCGACATGGAGAAGGGCCAGATGCGCTGCGATGTGAACGTCTCCCTGCGCCCCAAGGGCCAGAAGGAGCTCGGCGCCAAGATCGAGATGAAGAACATCAACTCCATGTCCGCCGCACGCCGCGCGCTCATCTATGAAATCGCGCGCCAGGCGGAGGAGCTGGACATGGGCATCCCGCAGGTGCAGTCCACCCGCCGCTGGGACGACACGCTGGGCGAGAGCATTGTGATGCGCACCAAGGAGAACGCGCACGACTACCGCTACCACACCTGCCCGGACCTCATCCCCGTGCACACCGCACCCATTGTGGAGAAGGTGAAGGGCGAGCTTCCGGAGCTGCCGGATGCGCTGCACACGCGCCTGCAGGAGCAGTACGGCCTGCCGCAGGCGGATGCCTCCACCCTGGTGGGAGATTTGCCGCTCTGCCGCTATTTCGAGCAGGCCGCAGCGGCTTCCGCCGCTCCGCGAAAGGTGGCCAACTGGGTCATCAACAACCTCACCGCCGCCCTCGCCAAGCGCGAGCTTTCCATCGCGGACTGCCCCGTGCCGCCCGCCGCCCTGGCGGGGCTGGTGGCCATTGTGGAGGACGGTACCGTCTCCAACAACCAGGCGCGCGAGGTGCTGGAGCTCCTCTGGGAGCATCCCGACATGGATGCCGCCGCCGCCGCCGCCCAGCTGGGCTACAAGAAGGCGGATTCCAACGAGCTGGAGGCCACCGTGCAGAAGGTGCTGGAGGAAAACGCCGCGGATGTGGAGGCCCTCAAGGCCGGCAACTCCAAGATTATCAACGCCCTTACCGGCAAGGTCATGAAGGCCAGCAACCCCAAGCCCAACCCGCGCATGGTCACGGAAATCATCACGCGCCTGCTGGGGCTGTGAAGGGAAAAATCGAATGAAGATTAAGATTTATGTCAAACGAAACTGAAATGAAGAAGGTGATGTCGTACCTGATCGGGTACCGCATCGGGGGGCAGATGTTGGGGCAGATGCTGCCCGGCGTGCAGGCGGAGGATTTGACGGGCGAGGAGCTGGGCCGCGGCCTGGTGGAGGGCCTGGCGGGTACTCCCGATGCCGCTATGCTGATGCAGGCGGATGCCTGCCAGCACCAGTTCCTCACCATGCTGCAGTCCCGAGCGGACGAACGCGGCAAGGCCAACCTGGAGCTCGGTAAGAAGTTCATGGAGGAAAACGCCCGCAAGGAGGGCGTGGTCACCACCGGTTCCGGTCTGCAGTATGAAGTGCTCACCCCCGGAAACGGTGAAACCTACGATGCCGCCAAGCACGGCAACGCCCCCACCGCCGAGGTGCGTTACAAGGGCACGCTGGTGGATGGCACGGTGTTCGACCAGTCGCGCGACACGGTGAAGTTCAACATCCGCCAGGTGATACCCGGTTTCACGGAGGCGCTGACGCTCATGCCGGTGGGTGCCAAGTGGCGCGTGACCATTCCCGCGCACCTGGCCTACGGCGCGAACGGCCCCGGAAAAATCGGCCCCAATTCCACGCTCGTGTTTGAGATGGAGCTGGTGGGACTGGAGAAGTGATAAGCCCATGAGCGTATAGCGAACGTGCCAATTGAGGATTGAGAATTTAGGATTTGGGATTTTGAATTTGAAGAAGTACGCGCGTCCCAAGGGCCGCGGGGAATTTCAAGCCCATCTGGCGTTCCGCCAGATGGGCTGTTGATTGCTCCGCGCGCAGTGCGCGCTAACTTTGAGCCATGAAATGGCGACCAGACCGGTAGCCCAACCCGAGAGGGTTGGGGGCAACCACGATGGACGTTTCGGAACGGAAAGCGCCCGACGGCCCCCGAAGGGGCGCGCCGCTTGCGGCGCGGTAAGGGCGATTAGCCAGCCACGGATGTGGCTGCCCGCAGGGCGAACCGCCGTGAGGAGGCGGTGAGGCAACCCTGCCGCATGGCAGGGTGGATTAGCGCCAACGCCCGCCTACCAACACCGCCGCTACTGTCAATAGAAGAACGACAAGGTGGGTACGCCGTGCGCATGCGCTCGGCCTCATTTTGCATCTTTCGCGCAAAGCCCGCGCAGAAGGAAAAAACGCTTGATATCTCTCATCTGGTTATGCTAGCATGAGGGCGACGTTGGAGGCTTGTCCTGCATGGACAAGCGTCTGGGGAAACCCAAGGCCAACGTCATTTTTTTTACCTATTTACCTAAAGGTTTCATCAATGAAGACCAGCATGCTGCCATTCTACCAACACCGCCGCTACTGTCAATAGAAGAACGGCAAGGTGGGTACGCCGTGCGCATGTACGCGGCCTCATTTTGCATCTTTTGCGCGGGCGGCGGCGACGAGGAAGACGATGCCCATAATCACCACGATGAGGGAGAGGAGCTGTCCTTCCGTGATACCGTGCCAAACGGCGGCATCCGGCTGCTTGAAACATTCGCAGGTGATGCGGGCGGCGGCGTAGAGGAGGCAGAAGATGCCGCTGAAGAAGCCGGCGCGGGCATGCTTCATGGTGAGGCGCAGGGTGATGAGCACCAGGAAGATAATAAGCCCTTCCCCCAGGGCCTCGAAGAGCTGGGAGGGGTAGCGCCCGTGCAGGAAGGGGGCGATGGCGTCCTGAACCGCGGAATTCTCACGGCAGATGCGGAAGAGGGTGTCGTACCCGCCTTCGTTGCCCTGTGCAAGCTGGCCCAGCGTGGTGCCTGCGGCCTGCTCCGCCCGCGCCACGGCGGTCAGACGCTCTTCCATGGGCAGCTCAAAGAGCTCTTGGGGGAATTTCACGGCGATGGCGGCATCCGTGATGCGCCCGTAGAGCTCGCCGTTGATGAAGTTGGCCAACCTGCCGAAGAAGATGCCGATGGGGGCGACGATGGCCAACCCATCACACACGGCGAGAGCGGAAAGCTTGTGGCGCCAGGCGTATACGCACGCCACCGTGAGCACGCCCAGAATGCCGCCGTGGGAGGCCATGCCGCCTTCCCACACTCGCAGAACCCACAGCGGGTCCCCCAAAAAGCCGTCCAGCCCGTTCTCCGGCAGCCAGTAGAAGAAGAATTCCCCCAGGCGCCCGCCCAGCAGCACGCCCAGTACGCACACCCACGTGATGAAATCGCCCAGCTTGTCCGGCTCCACGGCATAGAGCTTGCGCTTGGAGAGCGCCAGCAGCACCATGTAGCCCAGGATGAAGCCTGCCACGTATGCCAGGCCGTACCAGCGCAGCGCCAGCGGGGTGCCGGGGATATCCAGAATGACGGGGTCCAGGTTGTGGATGTAGGTGGCGAGCATGTTCATGCAGGGGCGTTATAGCACATGCGGCGGCGTGCCACAAGCGCGATTTACTAGGCGCCAGGTACTATGTACTATTTTAATTTTTCGGGACGGGCGGGAAGTTTCTTCTCGCCAAGTGGCGGGGTTTGGTGTATAAACGTAGCACACGTTGAGAAAAGCTTATGACAACGAAACAAATATGGTCCCTCGCTGTTGCGGCGGTGCTCGGCATGCCTGCGGCCAATGCCGCGAACGCTGAACACGCCCGCGTGACGCTCGATATGAAGGCCCCCGAAGCCAAGGTGGAGCGCGTGGCGCCGCCGTACGACAACATGTTCACCATCAAGGAGCGCATCAAGCCCGGCTCTATCGAGGCCGCCTCCTGGTACTTTGTGCGTGTGCCGATGAAAGTGGAGGGCAAGGGCAAGGCTACGGAGCCCATCACCTTTGTCAACGACCTCAAAGTCCATTTCTACCTCGTCTTCATTGGCGAGAACAACGATGACCTGACGATGGCGGAGACGGAAATCACCTACACGGAAATCCCGGTGAAGCCGGGGCAGGGGGACAAGCCGTCCGAGGGGACGTTGACCGGCGCCGTGTTCATTTCCCCCGCGAACGCCGCCAAGATTTGCGGCACCAAGAGCAAGGTGGACCTCACGGGCCACCACCTGGGCGCCGTGGCCATCGAGGCCACGTTCGGCGGCTCCAACTGCCTCAATCCCAAGGAGGACCCCTCCATCATCATCGACAACAAGCTGAAGGGCAAGCTCTCCAGCGGCTGGTGGAAGAAAAAGAGCGCGCCCAACAAGAAGGGTGTGGTGATCTGCTCCATTGCGGAAACGCCGTTCGCCCCGTACTACGCCGCGCTTTCCGGTGCTCCCACCGTGCCCATGTACGGCTCCGCGGGAAGCGCCGCCAGCGCTGCCTCTTCCAGCTCCTCTTCCGCTAGCGACACTTCATCGACCGATGCCGGCAGCGACAGCGGCTATGCGAAGGACACCGCTATTTCCGACACGGGCGCGGACGATGATGCCGCCGATACCGGTACGGACAAGAAGAAGGACAAGAAAAAGAAGAAGAAGGCCGAGTGACGCGCCGCAACACGAAACAGATTTCAACCCATAAACAGAAATGGCTGACTACAAGAAAACCGTAGCCCTTGAGATAGGCGCGCAGAGCGTGGCCATGGCCCTGTTCACCCCGGCAGGCCGCGGCTATACGCTTTCCCGCTACGCACGGCGGGATATCCTGCTCGACCCCGTGGAAGAGGGCATGCGCATTGATTATGTGAGCAACGCCATCAAAGAGATGGTGGCCGAGCTCAAGGTGAGCGGAAGCGAGGTTCGCAACGTCGTTTCCGGCCAGCAGGTCTTCCTGCGCTTCATCAAGCTGCCCCCC
This sequence comes from uncultured Verrucomicrobiales bacterium, assembly GCA_937905985.1. Taxonomy (GTDB): domain Bacteria; phylum Verrucomicrobiota; class Verrucomicrobiia; order Verrucomicrobiales; family Akkermansiaceae; genus Akkermansia. The sequence goes on from CALCWC010000019.1 coordinate 6,364, forward strand.
ATCGAGGGCAACCTGGCGGAGCAGGTGGGATACGAGGCCCAGCAGCAGATTCCTTTCCCGATTGACCAGATCCAGTACTCCTACCAGGAGCTTTCCGACACGCCCGAGGGCGACAAGGAGGTGCTGCTGGTGGCCATTAAGAAGGATGTGCTGGACAACCTCAACAGCCAGGTGGAGAGCAACGGGCTCAAGACCAAGGCCGTGGACTGCTCCATCACCTCCCTGTACAACGCCTACCGCGCCAACCACCCGGAAGAGACGGAGCCCGTGATGATCCTGGATATCGGCGCGAAGACAACGGATATCCTGTTCTCCGAGAACGGGCGCTTCTTCACGCGCTCCGTGACGGCTGCCGGCGCGTTCATCACCAACGCCGTTTCCCGCGAGTTCAAGATGAGCTACCGCGATGCGGAGCAGTTCAAGGTGACCAAGGGTATGGTATCCCTGGGCAACGGCCACACGGACAACATGGAGGCGGACGAGGCATCGCTCGCCACCTGCATCCGCAACGCCATGAACCGCCTGTGCTCCGAGGTGCAGCGCACCATCACTCACTACCGATCCCAGTACCACGGCAACCCGCCCACCAAGGTGTACATCTGCGGCGGCGGCGCGCGCCTGCCCTACGTGGTGGAATTCCTGCAGGCCACGCTCAACCTGCCCGTGGAGTACCTGAACACCCTCGGCATTGTGGGCGTGGGCCCGCATGTGGATGCGGACGCCCTGCAGCAGGACGCCGTTTGCATGGGCCCGCTGGTGGGCGCGGCGCTCGGCGCCGCCAAGGCCGGCGAGTTCTCCATTGACCTGGTGCCCACCAGCGTGGGCAAGGACCGCGCGGAGAAGGAGCAGATGCCCAAGGTCATCGTCGGCGGCGTGGTCGCCCTCATCGGTGCCGGTATTTTTGCCGCCAACGCCTCCAGCTCTGCCAGCGAGGCCCAGAAGGCTCTCACCCGCGCCCTCCCCAAGGCGGAAAGCGTGGAGAGCGTCAACACCAAGCTCACCAACGTCAAGGACAAGTACGACAAGACGATGCGCGATATCGGCAAGCTCGGCGAGCTCTACAGCATGCGCGCTGCCTACGCGGACGTGATGCGCCAGCTCTCCGAGCGCTGTGCCTCCGTCAAGTTCTGGGTGTCGGAATTCTCCCCGCTCATCAACTACGACGTGGAGAACAACACGCTCTCCGAATCCAGCGATGTCAAGGGCACGCGCCTCATCGACATGAACAGCAGCCGAAACGCCGCCATCAACTCCGCCATCAACAAGGCCCCGGAGGAAGTCTCCAACACCGCCAGGAAGAAGGCTCCCGCGGTGACCGCCATCTTTGTGAGCGGCTTCACCATCAAGCCTGTGGATGACGACAAGACGACGCAGCAGCGCCAGGCCGTGTACGACATGGTTTCCGCCGGGTTCGACGAGCGCAGCGCGGATTCCCTGTTTGCGTACGAGACCGCGAAGGTGCAGAAGGACCTCAACTGCTACTTCCAGTTCGTGACGTCGAAGTCCGCGAAGGACAAGATGCCGCCGTACGTGGAGAAGTTCATGATGGTGATGCCGCTCAAGAATCCCATCCCCATCCCGGAGCTCGCCCCCGCCAACAACAAGTAACACATCAGCCTTTTAACGACAATGAGCATTAGCGACAACAAACGCGTGGTGACCCTGGCATCCGTCATGGGGCTTGCCTTTGCAGGCATCGTCTACTTCGGCTTCACCAAGAACGCGGAGTACCAGGAGACGCAGGCCAAGCTGAACGAAATCAGCGACCAGTTCCAGGATTACGCCAACCAGGACACAACGCCCACCAAGCAGAACCTGGAGAACCTTACCGCCGCCTACAAGGAGGTGAACAAGGTGAGCGACGACATGAAGGCAGCCTTCAGCAAGTACGCCTCCTACTGCACCGGGCAACCCCAGGTGAACGCCCAGGAATTCCAGAAGCAGCTGCTGGCGGACATCGCCGCCGTGCGCACCTTGGCGGGCGACAAGAAGGTGACGCTTGCGCACCCGGCGGAGGACCTCGGCATGGCGTCCTACAAGACGGCATCCCCCAAGAAAGACGAGGTGCCTTTCCTGGCCTTCCAGCACCAGGCGGTGAAGCGCGTGGTGGAGGATATCCTCAACTCCGCACCCGCATCCCTGGAGAAGGTGTACTGCGAGGAACTGCCGGATGAGGCCAGCACCGACAACAAGAAGCCCGCGGAGTACTTCCCGCTGCGCTTCCAGGTGGCGTTCGAGGCCAAGCGCGGCACGCTTCCCCAGGTTATCAACAAGATCATGGAAGACAAGGAATTCTTCCTTGTCATCACCGGCATTGCCGTGCAGGGCAAGGATGTGGTGCCCCCCGTCTCCGCCTACACGCCGCCCGCAGCCGCGGCGGAAGTGCAGGGTGACGACCTGACGGGCGCCGCCGGCCCCGAGGATGGCGAGGAGCCCGCCGCCGCGCCGCCCGCGCGCACCATCGCCGTGCAGCTCACCGGCAAGCCGGATGAGACCGCCCGCGTGCACATGAACTTCCAGGTGCTCTATTTCAACCCCAAGAAGAAGTAACCTTCAACCATTCCCGCTACTATGGCAGATCAATCCAATCTCGGTAACAAGATTCTCATCACCGGAATCGTCCTCGGCCTCGCCGCGGGCGGCTGGGGTATCGCCCTTTCCAGTTCCAACGAGGTGGCCGCCCCGGACACCGACGTGGACACCGGAAAGGTCAACACAACCCTCAGCGACGCCGCCAAGAAGATGAAGGCGGACATGCAGGCGGACCGCAAGGTGGAGGATACCGCGCCCAAGGGTGCCACCATCAACGGTCAGCCCCGCCTCGCGCCGCTCTTCTTCTCCACGGAACTTTGGCAGTTCGCCGCAGACGACAAGAAGGCGAACCTTGTGGTGGATATCTACGATCCCGAATCCAAGAGCATTCACGGGGAGGTGCCCAACACCTGGTTCGTGACCAGCGGCATTGCCGATGCCCTGGGCCGCGCAGACGGCTTGGACATCGACAACGACAAGGACGGCTTCACCAACGGTGAGGAGTTCAAGGCCCAGACCAAGCCGGCGGATCCCTCCAGCTATCCCGCCGTTCTCGCTCCCGGCTGCGCGCCCAAGCTCGAGCTCACCAAGCTCACCACCGCACGCGCCACCATCACCACGGACAACATGAACTCCGACCCCTCCCTGCAGCCCACCGAGGCCAACATCCGCATCCTCGACAAGGACGGCAAGACCGTGGTCAACAAGGTGACCGTGAAAATCGGCGAGAGCTTCGGCCTCACTCCCAAGGACAACAAGCGTTTCAAGCTCCTCGGGTATGAGAAGAAGTCCTTCCCCGGTTTTGCAGACGACACCGTGGAGGAGAACGTGATTTCCGTGCAGGACACGGAAACCGCGGGCCCGGAGAAGCAGTTCACCGTGCGCGCCGGCAATCCCAACCCCTCGCTCAAGGGTGACGCCGCCAAGGGACACCTCATCAGCGACACCACCGCAACCCTGCGCGTGGCCGCCGGCAGCGCCATCGGCACCACCATCAAGGCGCAGCTCAATGCGGAGTTTACCATCCCCGGCGGCGCAGGTGACGGCAAGGACCTCAAGGCCACCTTCGTTTCCACCGATCCCACAGGCGGAATCAACGTCACTCCCGCTGGTGCACAGGCCCCCATCTGCATCCCCAAAATCAAGGCAAAGCATGCCGAAGAGTAAAAAAAATGCTCCTTTGGAACAGAAAATCAAAAAAAATTGAATTGTAGTCTTTACATTCCATCAAAAATCTGGCATAAATTAGACATTACCATGAACCACGCACCTCTCATCATCGCAAAGCGAACAATGATACTCATGGCTGTGGCTGCAGCGTGCCCCTACGTGCAGGCGCAATCCGCGGTTTCCATTCCCTCCCCCGAGCAGCCCGCTGTGCGCCCCGCAGCAGCTATGCCCGCGCAGAGCATTAACGCCGCCCGCCGCGGTGGCGCTTCCACGGAAGGCTACATCATGCCCTCCACCTCTGCCGGCGTCAGCGAGGTTGGCCCCTCCGCCGTCTACGAGGATACTCCCGTAGCCGTCCAGCAGGCCATCAGCGCCCAGGCCCCCGCCGCTGTTCAGGAAAGCATCAACTATCGTGAGACGGCTCGCCGCACCGCCCAGACGCAGGAAGCTCTCCAAGCCCTGGAGGAAGGCCGCTCCGCCTACCGCGACAAGAAGTATGCTGTCGCCCTGGAGAAATACCAGGAGGCTTGGAAGAAGATCCCGAAGGCTCCCGCCACCGCTCAGTGGCAGGATTTCATTGTCAAGAGCATTAGCGACGCCTCCATCGCCGTCGCTATCGAGTACTCCCGCGTGGGCCGCTATGACGACGCCGAGCAGCTGCTGCTCGACGTGCTGGTGCGTGACCCGAACAACAAGCGCGCACGCCAGGAACTCTCCCTTCTTCGCGACCCCATTCGCAACAATCCCGCCCTCACCCCGGAGCACGTGAAGAACGTGGACGAGGTGAACCGTCTGCTCACCCTCGCCTACGGCTACTATGACCTGGGCGACTTCGACAAGGCCTACGCCGAGTTCGCTCGCGTGCTGAAGATCGACAAGTACAACACCGCTGCCCGCCGCGGCCAGGAGGCTGTGAGCAAGCGCAAGATGAAGTACTACAAGAGCGCCCACGACGCTGTGCGTGCCCGCGCCCTGGAAGATGTGGACGCCACGTGGGACAGCCTGAACGCCGAATCCGACGCCCCGGCCGACCTGGCCTACGGCAACACTGGCGGCGGCACCGTCATCTCCCCGGATGTGCTCCGCAACACGGAGGCCCTGAACGGCCTGCACATCGCCGCTGTGAACTTTGAGGACACTCCCATGGAGGATGCCCTCGACTTCCTGCGCGCCGAGGCCCGCAAGCAGGGTGTGCATCTGAACTTCATCTTTGAAAAGGCCCAGCAGGCCGCCGCTCCCGTGGCTAGCACCACTTCCGCTTCCTCCGATGATGAGGAAGAAGAGGATGAGGAGAGCGAGGACGAGGAGGAAACCTCTTCCGCCGGCCCCGTGGCTGTGGCTGCTCCGATTGCCCCGGCTATCATCTCTTCCCTGAAGATGACCGACCTGACCGGTGCCGAGCTGCTGCGCCGCATGTGCTCCCAGGCCAACTGCGACATGCGCGTGGAAGACAGCGCCGTGGTGGTGTACCAGAAGGGTGCCGCCTCCCAGCGCATGAGCCGCCGCCAGTGGCAGGTCCGCTCCGCCTTCTTCCAGTCCAGCGGTGGTGACGAGGAGGATTCCGGCGATGATGATTTCACTTCCGACACCGGCCACAAGTCCGCCAAGATCGACCCGAAGGCCGCCCTCATCAACATGGGCGTCAGCTTCCCGCAGGGTTCTTCCGCCAAGTACTCTCCCGCTACGGGCATGCTCACCGTCTACAACACGGATGACGAGCTCGACACCGTGGAAGAGGCTGTGAACACCTACCGTCAGAACATGCCCAAGATGGTCAAGGTGAGCGCCAAGTTTGTGGAGATTGAGCAGACCAACGAGGAAGAGCTCAGCTTCGACTGGGTGGTCAATCCCTTCTCCATCAGCAACTCCGGCAACACCTACCTCGGTGGCGTGAACGGTGTGAACTCCAACCCGCTCCGCTCTGTGACGGACTTCGTGTCCTCCGGTGGTTCCGCCTTCGCTAACAACTACAACGGCGAGGGTTCCTGGCCCATCAACCGCCACGTCCCGGGTGCTGATTCCTGGCTCAAGGATCACGTCAACACCAAGACGCTGGGCGACGGTCTGGTGACCGGCGGTAACCGTTCGGGCACAGGTGCCATCACCGCCAACACGCTGACCAACCTGATCAAGTCCGGCTCCGCTGGCGAGTCCCAGACCACGAGCGCTGCTCCCGGCATCCTCTCCCTCTCCGGCATCTTTGATTCCGGCTCCTACCAGATGATTATGCGCGGCCTTTCCCAGAAGAAGGGCGTGGATATCATGTCTGCCCCGAGCTTGGTCATCAGCGGTGACGAGCCCATGGAGTTCGCTCCGGCTCCGGATGAGCGTATGACCGCCCAGGACGACGAAGAAGGTTGCGCCAAGATTGAGGTGGTTCGCCGCTTTACCTACCCGATTTCCTATGAAGCCCCGCAGATTCAGAGCGGTGGTAACAACGGTAACAACGGTAACAACAACAACAACGGCAACTGGGGTGGCGGTGGCCTTCCCGTGGCTGCTCCCGCCAATCCGGATGAATGGGCTGTGGAAGACGTCGGTATCATGATGCGCTTCCAGATTGACCCGCTCAAGGAGGGCGAGGGTGACATCATCCACTTCAAGCGCTTCGAGATTCGCGTGGTCCAGTTCGAGGGCTTCGTGAACTACGGCTCGCCCATCACCGCCGGTATCGCCAACGAAACCGAGATTGAGCACATCGTGCTGACTGAAAACCGCATCGACATGCCCATCTTCAGCCGCCGCTACATCAACTCCAACCCCTGCGTGTATGATGGTCACACCATCGCCATCGGTGGTTTGATCAACGATGAAGTGCAGAAGGTGGAGGATAAGGTGCCCGTCTTCGGTGACCTGCCGTTCATCGGCCGTCTCTTCCGCAGCAATGTGGAATCCCACATCCGCAAGAACCTGATGGTCTTCGTGACCGCTGAGATTCTCGACCCGCTCGGCAAGCCGATCCGTCATCGTGATTCCGGCAGCGGAGACGCCTCTCCGTCCACCACTCCGGGCCTCTTCCCGGATGATGGCCTGGTCAATCCCTGATTGACTGCCAAGGTTCACTGGTAACTTCGCCCGCCCTGCTTCCCGCAGGGCGGGCTTTTTATTAACCCTGCCGCTTGTCAAGACTATATTTTTTTGTTTTTTTCATGCCAATTCACTTGACACTTCGTTGCAGATGAGTATAATCTTTGCACCAAGCGAAAACCAATCACTATACACTATGGCTCATACTCAGTCCGCTAAGAAGCGCATCCGCCAGACCATCGCCCGCACGGCTGTCAACCGTTCCATCATGTCCCGCGTCCGCACCCTTCGCAAGAAGGTGGACGCCGCCGTTGAAGGCAAGGACAAGGGAGCTGCCGCTGTGGCTTACAACAACTTCGCCTCTGCTATTGACAAGGCGGCCAAGCGTGGCACCGTGCCCGCCAACCGCGCTGCCAACTACAAGAGCAAGGCTGCGAAGGCCATCGCCTCCATCGCCTGATCCCCTTTCGGTTTTCCCTTTGGTGGCGGGGCATCGGCTGCAACCGGTGCCCCGCTTATCTTTTCAACCTATCACCGCATCATGAAGCCTGACTTCAAGGAGATTGCCACCACCATCACCAACGACCCCGCCAGCTACAAGGTTTGCACCGTTTGCGGCGCCGTGGTGGACCGCGATGCGGAGATTTGCCCAGACTGCTCCGCCTATCGTTTCGATAGCGACCCCGAGCACGTCCTCAACCGCGCTCTGGACCTGGGTTCCAAGCCCCGCAGCAGCGTTACGCACCTGGACACCGTGGAGTGACGGGCGTGCGGCATCGCAAGCGCTGTGTGGCTACACAGGGATGTGTTGTAATTTGGGATTGAGGATTTATTGACTTGGCAACTTAATACTACCGTGCTATAATCCTCCCGTATGGAGCAC
>CALCWC010000020.1 GCA_937905985.1 uncultured Verrucomicrobiales bacterium
TTTTCATCTGGTATATCTTCTATACAGTATAATTTAGTTCCACCAACCTCAAATTCCTTAGCGGACTCTTCAACCTTTTCCTCTTCCTGCTGTTCCATTTCAAGAAAATGAGCATAGCGGGGCTTACCCTGCTGCTGAGCCTGCTCTGCCTGGCGGATTGGGTGTACTACTCCACGCGGGAAACGCCGCACATCTCCGCCCTGCCCCCGGCGGATGTGGCATACGTCATCAACTCCACCACGGCGCGCAGCTCGGCGGATGCAGAGGGCGCGGCGGTGGTCACCCTGCCCGCCTCCACCCCGGTGCATCTGCTGGCCACGCGCGCGGAGTGGAGCTACGTGGAGACCTTCACCGGTATCCGCGGCTGGGTGAACGCGGCGGATGTGCGCGCCCTGGAGCCCGGCGGCAAGCCGAGAATGCCCCTCATCATCAAATTCTGACGAATGGCCGCCACGCTGCGCATCCTCACCCGTGCGGGACGCTTCATCGGCGATTCCGTGCTGGCGCTCGGCGTGCTCTGGGCGGTGGGGCTGCTGGTGTTCCAGCCCGTATGCATCATACCCGCCGTGGTGCTGGCGGCCGTAGCCGTGTGGATTGCCTACCGCCGCAAAGAGCGCCTGCTGCGCACCTGGCTGTGGGTGTTCTTCCTGCTCTCCCTGCTCATGTACCAGCTGCTGCCCAACCCCAAGGGCCCTTGGCAACAGCCCTGGCGCCACCTGCCGGAATGCTCGCTGGATGGCGATATCCTCACCGTGCGCAGCCTGCGAAACTTCTCCTACACCACGGAAGATGATTTCCAGCCCCGCTACGAAACCCGCACCTACGACCTCTCCACCCTGGTGGGCGCTGACTACGCGGAATGCCGCTGGGACGGGCACCGGGAAATCTGCCACACCATGGTGAGCTTCGCCTTCGCGGATGGACGCCACCTTGTCTTCTCCGCAGAAACCCGCCTGCCGCAGGGTGCGGCGCAAAACGCCCTGGGCGGCATCTACAAATGCTACGGTCTGGCTCACCTCATCGGCACAGAGGAAGACATCTTTGCCCTGCGCACCAACTACCGGCACGAGGACCTCTCGCTCTACCCCCTCAACATCACCCCGGAGGAAACCATGCGCATGTTCATCAACCTCCTGGCCATTGCAGAAACCAACAACAAAACCGGCAGAGTCTACAACACCGCCACCGCCA
>CALCWC010000021.1 GCA_937905985.1 uncultured Verrucomicrobiales bacterium
ACCCCGGCGTGAACGGCATCGGTATGGACTTCGGGACCGATGTGACCATTGACCCGCAAACCGCCAAGAACCTCACCCTGCTCATGGGCGGCGACTGGAGCCATACCATGAACCTGGTCGATGGCAAGCCCGTGTTCTCGGCACTTGTTCCCACCCCGGAACCCACCACAGGCACGCTTTCCCTCCTTGCGCTTGCCGCCCTCTGCATGAGGAAGCGCCGCAAGTAAGGTTCAACCGCACACATTTGCAACCGCCCCGTATTGTGGTATAAGACTTTCATAGACACGCATTCAGCCCAAACACATTGCCATGAAAAAGACACTTTTCCTGCTCAGCCTCCTTGCGTTCAGCCCTGCCGCGCTGGCTGCGGTTCCCAGCGGCTACACGGAGCGTGAAATCACCGATGCAAGCCAGCTGGAACCATGGGTCAATGACGACAAGAGCGCTTTCATCATCAAAAGCGACGTAATCAACAGCGAACACAGGATGACGGGCAATCACCAGTACTGGGGAGAGCCGCAAATCTTCCAGGCGCGGGCTTTGACTTTCGACCGAATTTCAGGCGCCCCATACGGCGGGGCGGTGCGTGCAGATGATGCGCTGACCGTGGAAGGGCTCAAGGGATTGCGCTTCACCGGCAATTCCGCGGCGGCGGGCGGAGCTGTTTACGGCAAGGGAGCGCTCACCGTAACAAACAACGAAAGCGTGACGTTCAGCGGAAACACCGCCAGCCTTCACGGCGGCGCCATTGACGGAGCCTCCGCCTCCATTTCGCTCACCAACAACGGGGCTTTGGAGTTCACCAGGAACTCTGCCACCAGCGACGGCGGCGCCATTGCGAGTTCCGGCGCGCTCTGCATTGCCGGCAACGGGAGCGTGACCTTCCGCAACAACTATGAGAAGGCTGACAACGCCTACCGCCTGCGCAGCGTGTTCGTGACAGGCGGCTCCCTGAACCTGGCTGCCGGCGATGGGCAGGACATCACCTTCTACGACACGCTGTATGTGAAATCCGGGGCCACGGTTTCCTTCAACAACAGCTACACCGATGCCAACGGCTCCACCCAACAGGCCACGGGCGACATTGTGTTCAGCGGCAAGAACGCCGAACATGACCTGCAGGCGCTGAAGGCCACCTTCACCGACCAGGAGCTGGAGAATTCCCTGACAACCGAGGTGAACGCCACCACAAACCTGTACGGCGGAACGCTGCGGATTGAGGATGGTGCCGTCTACAAGGGCAATGGTATCAACCTTGCTGAAAACTCCGGGGCCACGCTCCGCTTGGCAGACGGCTCCCTCCGGCAGGATGGCTGCAGCGTCTCCCTGGCCGCTGGAACCACCCTGGCGCTGCACGGAACCAACAGCATCACCGCCAACTCGCTGGACATGCAGGACGGCAGCACCCTCTCCTTTGTCTTGGGCAGCGGCAATGCCGAAAAAGCGGCCCTGACCCTAGACGGCGCGTTCAACCAGGGCGGCAACCTCAACATTGCGCTGCAAGCGGGTGAGACTTTTCAGGTGAGGGATAGGTTGGTGCTCATGACGACGGCCTCAGGCACGACTCCAGACACATGGGATGCTTCCAAAATCACCCTTTCCGGCCTGGGTACGGATGCCGGTAGCTGCCTCACTTGGGAGAACGGGGTGTTGTACTACAATGCCAGGTTGACCTGGAGCGGGGATAGCCAATTTTGGGACAACCGTACGGAGAGCTGGATGCTGGGGGAATACCGCTGCGGCAATACAGACGGTATGGATGTGGTGTTCGGGGACACGGGCAGCGGGGATGTCATAATTGGTTCCGCTGTGGCACCCAAGAGCGTGCTGGTGGATAATAGCAAGTGGCACGACTACGTATTCTACCGTCCAGGTCCCACCGGGCTCACCGGCTCCATGCAGCTCATCAAGGATGGCGAGGGCAAGCTCACCATTAAAGAAGCCCACGACTACACGGGCGGCACGGTAATCAAGGGCGGCTTACTGGAGCTAGAGAGCAGGAAAGCTCTAGGAAGCGGAGATGTGACACTGATGGGGGGCACGCTGGATATTCAACGCTGCTCCGCCCTCCCTTTCACCAATAATGTGATTGTGGCCGAAGACTCGACTTTGAAGACAGGTTATTACAACGGGGACGTGACTGTAAAAGCTCACAGGACGCTTTCCTTGGATGGCGACATACGCGGCTTGGCCGCCTTTTTCTTGGATGAAGGATCCTGTCTGAATTTGGGTGGCACAGTCCTTTCCCACTCCGTCTCCCTGACTGGTACGGCGGCCTATATCGGCAACGGCTCGCTCAACAACGACCTTGACGTGAATATGGATCAGACTCTTATTCTGGCAGACAACATCGGTGGCAGGGGCAACATCATTTTGGGCAGCAACGCTAAGCTGAGCCTCGCTGGTTACACCCTCTCCAACAACGTCATCCTGAACGGAGGAGCCCAAATCACAGGCTCCGGCACAATTTCCGGAAATCTCATTCTTGCGGACAATGCGTCCTTCTTCTGGAACGGTTCCAGCATCTATGACAACGTGCAACTCACGGGCAGTGTCACCCTAGAGAACGACGCCAGCTTGGAGCTCAACGGCCAAACCCTCTCCGCCTCCGTCAATGTGATAGAGAATCGCGCCATTATCAGGGGAGGCACCCTTTCCGGAGACCTTACCATTGGTGCTGGCAACACCTTGGACCTGTATGGCGACCTCACCGGCTCGGGGGTCATATCCTTGGAAGACGGGGCAGAGCTTAATTGGACAGGCCAAACCCTCTCCGGTTCCATCAAACTGGGTGGAGGGTCCCGGATTCGCGCGTGGCTTGTAAGCTCAATAACCAACATCCAGGCCATCCAGGCCAGGGGCTTGCTGGAAAAGGTGAGCGTGTCCGAAGGCCTGATTGCCGGAACAGACAGGCAAACCAGCCTGGCGGACGGGCTCTATATCGAGTCTGATGCAAACCTCATGATTAAGAGCATGACCATCACCGCCAACAACGAGATTCACGTGGACGAGCACACCATCACGCTCAATCAGGTGACCATCGACCTCTCCAAGGCGGAATACAAGCTGGTGGATTCCGACTACTATTTCCAGTTGCAGGACCTCATCAACTGCACGCTGGAGATGGACGACGTGGTGTTCGATGCCTCCGCGCTGAAGCTGCCTACCGGCTTCGACCCCGCCGTGAACGGTATCGGTATGGACTTCGGGACCGATGTGACCATTGACCCGCAAACCGCCAGGAACCTCACCCTGCTCATGGGCGGCGACTGGAGCCAAACCATGAACCTGGTCGATGGCAAGCCCGTGTTCACGGCACTTGTTCCCACCCCGGAACCCACAACGGGCACGTTGTCCTTGCTTGCGCTTGCCGCCCTGGCAGCCCGTAGGCGCCGCAAGGACAACTAATTTACAATTGACCCGTCTTCGCGCGTTGCGCTACGTTGATTCGGAGCCGCCTCTCGGCTCCTCACCCCTTCGGGGCAAACCGCATTTGAGCCTTGCGGGGCGGTTGCACGCAGTGCGTTGTGTAGTGCGCTTTTTCGCTGCACACAACATTTTTTGAATTTTACCCCTTGACAAACTCGGGGAAGCATGTATACTGACCTCAGATAACCTCCCCCGCTTAGGGTTGGAATCCGTTGATTCCTTCAACTGCGCACATGGGGAGGGTTTTTTTTGCCATGGAATACCGCAAACCCCATCTTTCAATCCCCGAACAGGTTGCGCTTCTCCTTCGGCGCGGCTTGGTGGCCGATACATCCCTTCTGGAAGCGCGCCTGATTAATGTGGGCTATTATCGTTTGAGTGCCTATCTGCATCCTTTCAGGCGGCGGAACGCAGATGGACGGATAGAAGACGATTTTGTATCGGGAACAACGCTTGACAAGGTATGGGCCCACTATCTCTTCGACCGCCATTTGCGGTTCATGCTGATGGATGCAATCGAGCGCATCGAGGTGGCCTTGCGCAGTCGCATTGCGTTTTTTCACACGGAGAAGCGGTCTCCCTTTGCATACGCACAACAATCCTATTTCCCCAAGTGGAAAGGGTACGTGCAAGGGTTGGAACGCTTCCGTATCCACAGGGACAAGCTGGGGAACATTGTTTCAACCGGTAAAGACTACATAGACCATTTCTTTGAAACCTACGGCGACAAGCACGAATACCTCCCGCTCTGGATGGCTGTAGGCGAGATGGATTTCGGAACAATAGTCTACTTCTATTCCCACTCGGAAAAGGCTATCAGGAAGTCCATTGCAAGGGAGTGGGGCATAGATACGGCGACCCTGTTCACCTGGTTGACTTCCCTGCGTGTGCTGCGCAATGATTGTGCACACCACGCCCGCATTTGGAACAAGACCTTCCTGACACTACCCCACATGAAGAGTACCGCTTCCCTGCCGTGGGATTATGTGTATTCCGCCAGGGCTGGCAAGTGGGTAAGGCCCACCGGAAGCTTGGCAGGGGATTTTTCCCTGCTACAATCGCAGGCGTCAATCGCGCCGCTGCTCTTTATCTGCCGCCTCTTGCTCAAACGGGTGGCTCCCACCAGTCGATGGCATGTCCGTATGGAGCAATTTCTGTTTGATGCCTCCCGTCATGGAATTGTTCTACAAAAAATGGGGCTCCCTGAAAATTGGAATCAGCACCCCCTGTGGAAATAGCCCTTTGCCACCTCAACGCTCAATCTCCAATACCAACCCAATCCCGCTGCCTGCCTCGGCGGACGTGTCACGCCGAGGCAGGCAAGGCGCCGCATGAATTGCCCGCCCCGCCTGGCATCCTGCCAAGCGGGGCATTCCGTAGTCGCGCGGTGCCGCCGCGCCATTATTTTCAAATTGCTTGCCTCAAAGCGCCCGACAAAGCCCCCGAAGGCTTGGAGGGGGATTAGCCAGCCGAAGGCTGCCCGAAGGGTGAGGGCGCGTGGGGCGTGCCCGAAGCAACCCCGTGTAGGGCGCACGCGCAGCGTGCGGTAAGGGCGATTGGACAAAGCCGCCGACGGCTGTAAGGCGGATTAGCCAGAAGCTCAGCTTCTGCCCGCAGGGTGAGTGCACGTGGGGCGTGCACGAAGCAAAGCCGCATATGCGGTTTGCCCCGAAGGGGTGAGGAGCCGAGAGGCGGCTCCGAATCAACGTAGCTTTAGCGTAGACGGATAAATCGTAAATCTCCTTGACCCTCGCGGCGTTTCTGGTATGGTGGTGTGTGGGCACACATGCGCCCACACTTGACTGTTTCCATGAAAAAGACACTCGCATTACTTTTGCTGTTGGCCGGACTTTCTGGGGAAGCCCAAGCGAAAACCTTGACTTGGAACGGCGGGTCTATGGAGTGGAACACCACGGATGACAACTGGTTGCTGGACGAAATCTCCACCAAGTACACGAATGATGCAGATGTTGTGTTCGGTAACACCGGTGACGGGCGGGTTACCCTGGTTGGTTCCTTTGCACCCAAGAGCGTGCTGGTGGAAAACACCCCTGGGCATACCTACTTCTTCAATGGCAACGGCAATCTTACCGGTGCCATGCAGCTTACCAAGGACGGAGAGGGCTTACTCTTCATCGACACCGCAAACGACTACACGGGCGGTACGGTAATCAAGGGCGGCACCTTGCAAATGGTCAACGAGAACGCCTTGGGCAGCGAAGATGTGACACTGATGGGTGGCACGCTAAACCTCGGCGAGCACACGATTTCCAACAACGTCAACGTGAATGGCTCTGGCCACATCGCCAACGGTACCCTCTCCGGCAAGCTCAGCCTGGCAGACAACGCATCCTTTACCTGGGAGGAAGGTAGCTTATTGGAACTCACCGGCAGCATCACCCTGGGTAACAACACCACGCTTGACCTCGGCAAGCACACCCTCTCCCAAAACGTCATCTTGAATGGTGCCGAGACCTACATCGGCAACGGCAGCATCAACAACGACCTTACCGTGGCCGGGCAGAAGCTCACTCTGGCGGGCTACGTCGATGGCACGGGAAACATCATTTTGGGCGATGGTGCCAGGCTTGTACTCAATGATTACACTCTCTCCAACAAGGTCGTCCTGAAAGGCTCTGCCGTCATCAGTGGCGGCACGCTTGACAGTGATCTCACCGTGGGTGCAAACAAGCGTCTCTCCCTTGACAACAATCTAACAGGTAAGGGCAACATCATTTTGGCCGACCACAGCGAGCTTTTCCTCTTCCATAGCACCCTCTCCAACAACGTCATCTTGAACGGCAATGATGCCGTCATCGATGCCTCTGTGGGCACCCTCTCCGGAGACCTCATTCTGGCGGACAACGCGTCCTTCACCTGGGCAAACTGTGAATCTCTGCAATTCACGGGCAGTGTTACCCTAGGCAACGAAGCCTCGCTTAACCTCGGGGGCAACACCCTCTCCAACAACGTCAATGTGACCGGCTCTCGCGCCTATATCGGTGGCGGCTCTTTCTCTGGTGAGCTAACCGTAGGTACAAACAAGGAACTCTCATTGTGCGGCGATCTCTCTGGCAACGGTACCATCACCCTCGGTAACTTCACCACGCTTGACCTCGGCGGGCACACCCTCGCCCAAAACGTCATCTTGAATGGTGCCGTAACCTACATCGGCAACGGAAGCATCAACTACGACCTTGCCGTGAATGAGAAGCAGACTCTTTATCTGAAGGGCGACATCGATGGCACGGGCAACATCATCTTGGGCCTGGGAGCCAGGCTGGGGCTCAATGATTACACTCTCTCCAACAACGTCGTCCTGAACGGGAACGCCTTCGTTGGAGGCGGCACGCTTGACAGTGATCTCACCGTGGGAGAATACCAGAATCTTCGCATTGACGACAACCTAAAAGGCATGGGCAACATCATTTTGGCCGACCACAGCGAGCTTTTCCTCTTCCATAGCACCCTCTCCAACAACGTCATCTTGAACGGCAATGATGCCGTCATCGATGCCTTTGTGGGCACCATCTCCGGAGATCTCATTCTTGCGGACAATACGAGCTACTTATGGAGCAGAGTTTTCCTCAATGACAGCGTGCAACTCACGGGCAATATTGCCCTAGGCGAGCGTACCTTACTTGACCTCGGCGGGCACGCCATCTCAAACAACATTATCCTGAATGGCTACGCCACCTATATCGGCAACGGCTCGCTCAACAACGACCTTGCCGTGAATATGGATCAGATTCTTATTCTGGCAGGCAACATCGGTGGCAGGGGCAACATCATTTTGGGCGACGACGCTATGCTGAATCTCGCTGGTTACACCCTCTCCAACAACGTCATCCTGAAGAAGCACGCTACCATTGGCGGAGGCACGCTCGACAGTAATCTCACCGTGGGAGAATACCAGGGTCTTACCATTGAAGACGACCTAAAAGGCAAAGGCAACATCATTTTGGGCGACTTCAGCGCACTTATGCTCATCAATAGCACCCTCTCCAACTCCGTCATTCTGAACGAAAATGCCCGTATCAGTGGCGACGGCACCATCTCCGGAAACCTCATTCTGGCGGACAATGCGAACTTCTCATGGAACTGGGTTTTCCCCCTTGACCGCGTACAACTCACGGGCAATATTACCCTAGGCGAGCGTACCGTCCTTGACCTCGGGAGCAAAACCCTCTCCGCCTCCGTCAAACTGGGAAAAAACTCCACCATTACCGCATATTCGGGAAGCTCAAACACCACCATCAAGACCCGAGAAAGCGCGGACAGCGCGTTGCTGGAAAAAGTGAGCGTGTCCGACGGCCTGATTGCCGGAACGGACAGGCAAGCCAGCCTGGCGGACGGGTTGGACATCAGCCGCATGGGTTACGACCTGGAGCTGAAGAACCTTGTGCTCACCGCCAACAATTCCATCTCCGTGGGCGACGGTCACTCCATCACGCTCAACAACGTCACCATCAAGCTCTCCCAAGCGCACTACGATGAGACGGAGGGTGTCTTCCTCTTCGACCTGGGTACCCTTATCAACTGCGATCTAGTAATGGAGAACGTGCTGCTGGATGCCTCCGACCTCACCCTGCCGGAAGGTTTCGACCCAGCCAACAAATCCGTGGTGTTCGACTTCGGGGATGATGTGACCATCAAGCAAGCCACCGGGCTGGATATGCGCCTGGGCAACTACAGGAGCACCTCCATGAACCTGGACGAACAGGGCCAGGTCATCTTCACCGCACTTGTGCCCACCCCGGAACCCACCACCGGCACGCTGAGCCTGCTGGCGCTGGCGGCACTGGCAGCCCGTCGCCGCAGGAAGTAAGCGAACGTTACCCAGTTAATCTCCGCCCCGCTTGGCTCCCCGCCTTGCGGGGCGGATTGCTCCCTCCGACTCCCCCGGTGTTTCGGCCAGTCTACCTGCCGCCTCGCAGACGCACCGCGTGACAGGCAATCATGTTGACCCGCGCGGCGTTTCTGGTATAGTGGTGTGTGGACGCACATGCCCCGCGCATAAGCTTCGCCATGAAAAAGACACTTGCACTACTTATGCTGCTCACCGGGCTGACAGTGGGAGCCCAGGCGGAAACCTTGACCTGGGCCCCGACACCTGACAACAACAGCTGGGACATGACAACAGCCAACTGGCAGGATGAGGACGGCAACGCCACCGTGTTTCAAAATGGCGACGATGTGGAGTTCAGCGACTCTGGGCTGGCGGTGTTGGAGTGTGAGCTTGCGCCCACCAGCGTGCTGGTGGACACTAGTGGATATATCTTCTTCCAGGCTGGAGTTCACGACTTCCTGCGAGGCAGGCTGACAGGCAGCATGCGGCTCATCAAGAACGGTAGTGGTACGCTGGACATCGTATGCGACAACAGCTACACGGGCGGCACTGTGCTCAATGAAGGCACAATCGTGATGAACAACTCCAATGCCTTTGGCACAGGCGGCATCACGCTCAACGGGGGCACACTGGACCTCCAACAACACCGTATCGATAGCGACAAGGTCACCCTGAATGGTGCCGCCACCATTAACAACGGCAGCCTTTACGTGAGAGAGAATAAGACGTTCACCCTAGACAGCAGGCTCTCCGGCACGGTCGGCTTCACCCTGGGCGACAACGCTACACTGGACCTCCAAGAACACGATATCGACAGCGACAAGGTCACCCTGGAAGGTGCCGCCACCATTAACAACGGCATCATCGTCGTGGCAGAGAATAAGACGTTCACCCTAGGCAGCAGCCTCTCCGGCTCGGCCAGCTTCACCCTGGGCGACAACGCTAGGCTGGACCTCGACCAAAACACCATCTCCAGCTCCGTTACCCTGCAAGGCAAGGCTTTCATCGGCAACGGCAGCATTGATCACAACATCACTGTAGGCCAAAACAAGAACCTGACCCTGCTGGCGAACACAACCATCTCCGGCGTCATCAGCCTGGAAGGAGACGCTACGCTGGACCTCGGCGAGAACGATATCGACAGCGACAAGGTCACCCTGAATGGTGCCGCCACCATTAACAACGGCATCATCGTCGTGGCAAAGAATAAGACGTGCACTCTGGGTGACAGGCTCTCCGGCACGGTCAGCTTCACCCTGGGCGACAACGCTACGCTGAACCTCGGCCAAAGCACCATCGATAGCGACAAGATCTTCCTGCAAGGCTCCGCCACCATTGACAACGGCAGCCTTTACGTGGGAGAGAATAAGACGTTCACCCTAGGCAGCAGGCTCTCCGGCTCGGTCAGCTTCACCCTGGGCGACAACGCTACGCTGAACCTCGGCGGGAACAATCTCTCGACCTTCGTCACCCTGCAAGGCAAGGCTTTCATCGGCAACGGCAGAATTGATCACCACATCACTGTAGGCCAAAACAAGAACCTGACCCTGCTGGCGAACACAATCATCTCCCGCGTCATCAGCCTGGAAGGAGACGCTACGCTGGACCTCGGCGAGAACGCCATCGACAGCAACAAGCTTGCCCTGCAAGGCTCCGCCATCATCGGCAACGGCAAGATTAACGGCAATCTTGCCATGGAGCTGGGCTATAGCCTGACCCTGCTGGCAAACACCACCATCACGGGCGGCATCACCCTGGGCGACGCCGCTATGCTGAACCTTGGACAAAACGACACCATTGAGGGCGGCATCACCCTGGGCAACAACGCCACTCTGTACCTTGGACAAAACGACACCATTGCAGACGGCATCATCCTGGGCGACGACGCTATGCTGGACCTCGGCCAAAACACCATCTCCGGCTCCGTCACCCTGCAAGGCTCCGCCTTCATCGGCAACGGAGTGCTTAACAGCGACCTTGTCGTTGTCGCGGGCAAGAAACTCTGGCTGAATTCCGGAGACCTCACCGGCTCTGGCGTCATCAGCCTTGAAAATGGAGCCACGCTGCATGTCGGCAACGGAGGCTTCAAGATGGGCTGCGGCATCTGCGGGAGTGGCACCATTGTGATGAGTGAATACGAAACTACGGCCTCCCTCACCGGCAGCATGAAAGACTTCTCCGGCTCCGTGGAGGTGCTGAGAGGCACGCTCAACCTCATGAACATTGACGATGCGGCCAAGCTGAACGTGGCGGATGTCACCATTGCCGCCAACGGTGTCCTGGGCGTGTACAAAGGTGAAACGGCGGCGGAAGCCAACGAGGGAGTGCTGACCATCACGGGTGACCACAAGCTCACCGCCGGCAAAGATGCCCGCCTGAACGCCGACCTGGTGATGGGCGGCGGCGTGGAAGCTACCGCCGTGCTGGATGTCTCCGCCAACCTCGGTGACGGCGGCTTGGATATGGGTAGCACCGTGACCCTGAACCCGGGCAGCGTGCTCCTCTCCGCCGCCGATATGGATGCCATCGGCGAACTGGGCTTCATGGGCAAGTACGACCTGTTCAACGGCGTGGACCGCCTGTCAGTAGACGGCACTACCGACTTCCTCCCGGAGCTGGGCTTGAGCGCCCCTTGGGTGAAGGCATCCGATGTCTTTGCCAATCCCGAGCTGAGCGCGGAAAAGGACTACTACCTGTTTTACAGCGGCGTGAACCGGGGCGGTGTCGGCGGCAATGTGGGCACGGTCTACCTGATGCAGATACCCGAACCGACGACAGGCACCCTGAGCTTGCTTGCGCTTGCCGCCCTGGCAGCCCGCCGCCGCAGGAAGTAAAATTGTTAGGCTAGAAGCCTCTCTCTCCCGCCCCGCTTGGCTTTGAGCCTTGCGGGGCGGTGTTCAATATTTCGCAAGAATGCGCTTGACATACAGCATTGACAAACCTTATAATCGGTTTCGCGCTCGCGGGAGCGTGCCTATACATTGAACAACGATTTTAGAACAATTATGAAGAGAACTCTTATGTTGACCATGCTGGCTACTGCCCTGTTGGGCGGGCAGGTGTTTGCTGAACCCACGGGAACCACCATTGAGGGGGGTGTGAAGATTGATGACAATTATTACGGCGCATATTCCAAAACCGAATCCGTCACGGGAGGGAATGTAACGGTCAAGGAAGAGGCCACGGGGGAGGTGCCAGTTAAGGCCGTGGTGTACGGCGGTTGCTCCGATGAGGCAGCGGCTTCCAACAATACGGTAACCATGCAGGGCGGAACTGTCCAGACCATCTACGGAGGTAACGGATATACGGGAGCCTCCAACAATACGGTGATAATGAAAGACGGAACAGTTTCGAACATCCGTAGCGGCAATGGGGGAACAAAGGGAAACGCCTACAATAATACGGTGATTATGACGGGAGGAAATGTAAATATGCTCTACGGAGGGAGCAGCGGTAACAATTACACGGCTTCCGGGAATGTCGTCATAGTCACGGGAGGTTCAATAACCTCAGCCCTACTCGCTGGCTGTACTTTTGCCTCTGACGCGAAGAACAACAAGGTGCATTTGGTGGGCAAGGGCGCGAGCAATGTATACATTGAGGATGCCCGAGGCAACAACGACACATACAATGGGGGCAATGCCAGCATTTCATTCGCCAATGTGTATGGCGGTTACGCGCCCCAAGGGACATCCTCAGGCAATTCCATAGACATCTACGGCACAGGTATTACAATTACTAAACAATTGCAATACGTGCAGATACTCACGTTCAACATAACGGATGGGCAGATGACGGGACAGAACACGGAAGCAGCCCTCTCCCTTACTACGACGGCCGCAAGCTTAGATGGAGTAGACCTGCAAATCAAAGACCTTGATGTGAAAGAATGGACTACGGGTAAAACAATCACGCTGGTGCAGTCCACGCAGGCTATTCAGGGTCTTGAGGATGGCAAGATGGTGAACATCACGAAGGATGGCAAGGCGGTGGCTCGGGGGCAGCTGGTGCTCAGCAACGATGACAAGACGCTTTCCCTGAACGTGCAGGGCAGCGTGCCGGAGCCGGCAACGGGAACGCTGGGGGTGTTTGCGCTTGCGGCTCTCGCCGCACGCAGACGGAAGAAGTAAGAGCAGGCACAGAGAACATTTCCCCCGCCCCGCCTGGCATCCTGCCAAGCGGGGCATTCCATAGTCGCGCGGCGCCGCCGCGCCATTATTTTCAAATTGCTTGCCTCGGCGTAGCGCGCAGCGCGAAGACGGGTAAATCGTCAATTGCTTGTCTCGGCGTAGCTTTAGCGTAGACGGATAAATCGTAAATCTCCTTGACCCGCGCGGCGTTTCTGGTATAGTGGTGTGTGGACGCACATGCGCCCGTGTGGGATTTTGCCATGAAAAAGACACTCGCACTCATGCTTTTGCTCACCGGGCTGACAGTGGGAGCCCGTGCGGAAACGCTGATTTGGAACGGCTCCGAGGGCCACATGACGTGGAACACACGTGACACCAACTGGTTGCAAGGGGGAGTAGCAGCCAAGTATGTAGACGGAAACACCGTGGTGTTCGGCGACACGGGAAGCGGCACGGTTGCCCTGTATATTCCTGCAATGACACCCGCCAGCGTGCTGGTGGATTCAGGCAAAGACTACACCTTCCGAGGCAACACGAATGATGAAGAGAGTCCCATTGGCGCACCAAACGGAAACTTCTCCGGCACCCTGCATCTCACCAAGAGCGGTTCCGGCACGCTCACCATCAACGCCTTCAATACAATCACGGATGGTGAAATAGTGCTCAACGAGGGAACGCTCGTGACAGGCTGTGAGCGAGCCTTCGGCCAAGGCATCAAACTCCCCGTCATCAAGATTAACGGCGGCACGCTGAACCTGAACGGCACAATGTGCGATAACGAAATCGTTCTGCAAGGCTCCGCCACCATCGGCAACGGCTCGATGAGCGGGTACGACGGTTTCTTGACGGTGAAGGAGAACCTCAGCCTCACCCTGCTGGAGAACACCACCTTCTGGGGCAGCATCATCCTGGAGGAAGGCTCCACGTTCGACATGGGCGGCAACACCTTCCACTTTGGTGGGGAGGGCAACAGCAACCAAGTCGTCCTGAACGGCAGCAGCTCCAGCATCGGCAACGGCACGCTCACCGGCAGCCTGGCCGTGGCGGATAACCACCGCCTCTCCCTCTTGAAGAATACCTCCTTCACGGGAAACATTTCACTGGGTGACCACTCCACGCTGGACCTCGGCCAAAACACTATCGATAGAGACTTGATCACCCTGTCGGGCGATGCCGCCACCATCGGCAACGGCACCATTGTTGGCGACCTGGAGGTGGCGGAGGGCCACAGACTCACCCTGCTGGAGAACACCTCCATCACAGGCCACATCTTCCTAAACGACAACTCCACGCTTGATCTCGGCCAAAACACGTTATCCAACTACATGGAGCTGTGCGGCAATACCACCATCGTCAATGGTACGCTTGCCCTAGGCAGCTACACGCTCCACGGTATCAGCACCACCCTCACCCTGGGCGGCAACGCCACGCTGGATCTCAACGGTGGGAACGGGGTCCTCAACCTGGCGGTGACCGGCACGGGGAACACCATGAGGAATGGTGACTATCTTGGCACGCTCACCCTGGCGGAGAACAGTACCCTGACCTCCGACAGCGCGATGTGCAGCTGGGACGGCCCTTCCTCCATTGTGATGAACAACGGTTCCAGGCTGGAGATGGCTGTAGGCTATGACGAGGAGAAGCAAGCCTGGAAAGACAACTGGATCAACGATATTTCCGCAATCAAGGTGGATGGCGTGGCCACCATTAAGGATGCTTTCATCCGTATTAAACCGGGAACGGAATACACGCTGGGCAACGGCGTGGAGAACCTGGTGGGCGAGGGCATTACAAGCATTGCCCTGGACTACAGCATCTTCAATCTCGATAGCAAGACCACAAACCTGAACATCAAGGTATGGTCCGCCCATAAACTCTACAACCTCATCAAGGACGGCACCATCAACACCCATGTGGAAATCGAATCCACCGGCAAGCTCACGCTGGATAGCGTGACGATTGGGGACAACGCGACCTTCACCATGGGGAATGCCACGGAGCTGGACCTGGGCGGTGCGGAAGCCCGGCTGGCGGGCTTCACGTTCACTGGAGCCGCCGCCATGGTGGACAACGGCACGCTGTTTGTGGGGAACGGGGATGCGGCCACGCTGAATCCGGTTCTCTCCGGCACCTACAGGCTTGAACTGCGCGGCGGCTCGCTGAACCTCGGCAACAACGCCATCACCAAGGAAATCAGCGTGACCGGGAATGCCTCCATCGCCAACGGCTCGATTGCCGGCGGCGTGACCGTGGCCGAGAACATGAGCGCACACTTCTCCGGCGAAACACGCATTACGGGCGCGGGTGCCATAACAGTGGAAGAAGACACTACCACCGTCAAAGCGCTTGACCCCGCCACCACCGGCCTGCTGAAGGAGCTTACCGTCTCCAAGGGCCTGATTGCCGGAACGGACAGGCAATCCAGCCTGGCGACCGGGTTGGAGATTGAATCCACGGCGGCCCTGATAATCAAGGGCATGACCATCACGGCAGACAACAAAATCTCCGTGGGGGACAACACCATCACGCTTCAGGATGTCACCATCAAGCTCTCCCAGACCTCATACGAGCTGGTGTCGGGCGTGTACTACTTCAACCTCTCCGACCTCTTCCACTGCTCCGTGGATATGGCTGACGTCACCTTCGACGCCTCCGACCTTTCCCTGCCGGAGGGCTTCAATCCCGAGACCAACGGCATCTCCTTCAACCTGGGGGATGCCAAGCTGACCGCAGAAACCGCAGAGAGGGACATCTACCTGCTGCTGGGCGGATACGGCAGCCGGACCATGAGCATAGACGAGCAGGGCCGCCCCGTGTTCACGGCACTTGTTCCCACCCCGGAACCCACAACGGGAACGTTGGGCTTGCTGGCGCTGGCAGCCCTGGCGGCAAGGCGCCGCAGGAAGTAAAACCGTTAGGCTAGAACAAAAACGAGCCCCACCTAACTTCATGGCGGGTGGGGTTCAACTTTCCCTCATCCGCGCCCGGTGACAGAAGTGACAGAAAATTCCCGCAAGGCAACCAACGCCCCAGCCTATTCTTCCCCCAGAAAGACCCCTAGGCGGGCCTTGAGGACGCTCTCCGCGGACTTGTCCAGGGCGTCGGCTATGAAGGCCGCCTCGGCCTTGCTGGCGATGCCGGCAGCCATGGCCACGAACAAGGGGCGGTAGGCGCCCTCCAGGACGGGAAGGCACACGCTGGAGGCGGTGTCAGCCGTCTGGGCACCGGAGAAGGCGGGGAAGATGGCGCAGGAGGTGTCCTTGGCCATGCGGATGAGGATGCCCTCCCTCTGGCCCTTCATGGCTTCCCTGGCCGCCGCCATGATGACCGGCGTGGCCCATTCGGCAAAGCGCCGAGCCTGCTCCGCGTCGGCTTCCGGGCCGGTGAAGGCCGGCACGGTCACGCCGGCGGCCTCCATCCACAAGGGTAGGTGCGCCAGCTTCCTCGGAATACGGATCATGTTCGGGTAGCGGCTCCCATCCGCAGGCGCGGCCATAATCTCGCGGATGTACGCCCGGTTCTTGGCGGTGATGGGAGTGCCGGCGCAGAACCAGTTTTTCACGGTGCCGGCGGAGAGGTGCAGTTTCTCCGCAAGGTCGCGGTAGGTGGTGCCGGTGTCCTCCATCCAGGCGCGCAGCATCCCGAGGAAGGCTGCAGGGTCGGTTTCGTTGTCGGTGGGAGCGCTCATCTGGTGCCCAGCCTAGCCTCTCCCGAACGCAAGGTCAAGGCAAAAAAGACAAAATATGTCCTAAAGCACATTTTGTGCTTTACAATATACCTGCGTGCGGCTACACATACGCGCATGTCCATAATTGAAGACGGGCAAAAGCCCGAAAATATGGCGTATGCGCCGGCAGCGAAAAGCAGCCGGCAATACAGCGACGGACGGCGCGAGAACTGCGGAGAGGCGATACCGGTAAAGGCAGCCGCAGCTGCTAACGAGGAGATGCAGGGATGAGCATTTTCTCGAAGACAGAGGCCGTGAAGCGCATGCTGAGTGCAGCGGACGGCGTGAAAAAAAACGAGCTGGGCAAGCAGGATGTGCTGGAGCAAATAGCCGCCATGCAGGCGGAAGGGCTGTCCATCCTGCGGGCCTCTATAGAGGACGAGCTGGAGCATTCCAAGGCCGGCGCGCTTTGGATGACCACCGGTCAGTGCGCGCGCTACTTCGGTGTGAGCAAGAACTCGTTCACCAACTGGCTGGCACCGCTGGTGATCCAGAAGAAGGTGCGGACCATGACCCCGCAGGGAATGGTAGGCAGTCAGTCATGGACCCGGTATTCCATTGCGGACCTGGAGAGGGAGCTGGTGGACAAGAATTGAACAGGGCGGGCCTAGGTCATAGTGAGCGGCACGCAGGCTGATGAGGTGGGCGTGCCGCTTTCTTTCCTCCCTCCCGCCGACAATTCGTTAAGAAAACTGAAGTATCCTCTAAGTGTATGACACAAGTGATTCAAGGCGGATCAAGGCTTTGCGTGGGGGGTGTACACTTGACGTGCCACACATACCTTAACACATTTATAATATGGTGTTTTTAGTCCAATCGTGCGTATTTCCTGCAACGGCGGGGCTTGCGGTTCATCCGCAAGCCCCGTTCTCTTTGTCCTGATATTGCCGGAAAAGACCCAAAACGGCATGTAAAAAAGCCAACAAAAAGCCACCGGAATTTCCGAGCGCGCTAGTTTTCTGCACTAGCGGCCGGAAGAAGGAGAGGATAAACAGTACAGCCGCCAGCAAAGAAGCCGGCGGCTGTTTAGCGGATTGGCCGGCCGATGGTGCAGCTGGCAGCAGGGTGTGGGTGCCCTTCCCTACTGCAGGTCCGGGGGGATGGATACGGAGGGGAAGATGCGGCGGGGATTGCACCAAAAGAGGAGCAGGAACAGGGCGAGGGAGCCGAGTCCGATGAGGGTGGAGGTGTGGACATCCAAATGAATGCCGCACTCCGGGGCGCAGAGGAGGTAGGTGACGCACACCACGGTCATGAACATGGCGGGGATGAGCGTGAGCCAGTAGGGGCGCTTACGCTGGCGCAGCATGATGGTGAGCATCCAGAGGGAGAGGCAGGCAAGCCCTTGGTTGGCCCAGCCAAAGTAGCGCCAGAGGATGTTGAAATCGATGTTGAAAAGGACAATGACCACCGCGAATATCGGCACGGCGAGCATCAGGCGTTTCGCGACGCTGGTTTGATCCAGGTGCAGACCGTCTGCCATGATGAGGCGGCCGACGCGCAGGGCGGTGTCACCGCTGGTGATGGCGAGGACGACCACTCCGAGGACGGCAATGATGCCGCCGACCTGGCCGAGCATGAGCTCGCTGGCAGAGGAGATGGCGGCACCGGGGGCGAGCCCGGCCAGCTCACTGCGCAGGGTGAGGCCCACGGTGGCCCAGATGAGCGCCACGAGGCCCTCCGTGACCATGGCACCGTAGAATACGGGGCGCATGAGGCGCGGCTCCTGCAGGCAGCGCACCATCATGGGGCTTTGCGTGCCGTGGAAGCCTGAGATGGCACCGCAGGAAATGGTGACGAAAATCATGGGCCACACGGGCAGCCCCTTGGGGTGCATGTTGGTGAAGAAATGCAGGTCCGGCAGCACCTCGTGCCCGCAGAAGGGAAGCCTGACGAGGAGTGCGCCGGCCATGAAGAGGAACATCGCGGCAAAGAACGGGTACAGGCGGCCGATAAGGACCTGGATGGGCAGGATGGTGGCCAGGAAGTAGTACACCAGGATGATGACGCAGAAGGCGGTGGCGCTCAGCGGGGTGATGTTCGCCAGCATCTCCGCGGGCGTGCGCGTGAAGATAACGCCTATCATCACCAGCATGACCACGCAGGTGATGCGCAAGGCGTGGCGGGCAACGGGCCCCATCCAGTGCCCGATGAGCTCCGGCAGGTTCTTGCCGCCGGAGTGCGCGCACAGCATGGCGGAGAGGAAATCATGCACGGCACCGGCCAGGATGCAACCGAGCACAATCCACAGCAGGGCCACCGGGCCGAACAGGCAGCCGGAGACGGCCCCCAGCACCGGGCCCAAGCCCGCGATGTTGAGCAGCTGGATCATGAACACCTTCCAACTGGGCAGCGGCACAAAGTCCACGCCGTCCCCGTGCGTCTTGCACGGCATCTCCAAATCCGTCCGCCCTCCAAACACGCGCTCCGCAATGCGGCCATACACGGCGTATCCGCCTATCAGCAGCAGCACACACAGGAAAAATACAAGCAATCCGGTCATGGCTCAAAATAAACGCGCAGGGTATACACCCATGCAGCGGCAAATGCAAGCCCTAATTGCTCATTGCGGCAGTCACTGCGCGGCTTCCAGCTCCGCCTGCATGCGGCATACGGCGTAGAGCGGAAGGTCCACCAGGGTGGGGCCCTCCGCCATCTGCGATATGCGGAAGCGCGCCATGGAGGTCCTGACGGCGCGCGGCGGGGAGAAGCGCTTGCAGTACGACTTGAGGCTCTTGGCCTGCAGGTTGATTTCCGCCTTCACCTCCACGGGCACCACATCCATGCCGTGCTGGAAGAGGAAGTCGATTTCCGCATGCGAGGTTTCGGAAAGCCAGTAGCAGGGGGAGATGCCAAGCTCCGCGCGCAGCTGCTGCTGCACGTACTGCTCCGTGAGCGCGCCCTTGAATTCCGTGAAGATGCGGTTGCCGTGCAGCAGGGTGGATGCATCCAGCCCCGCCTTGGCCCCCAGCAGCCCCACATCATGCACGTACACCTTGAACGCACCGTCCCAGTATGACTTGATGGGGATGTCCGGTTTCTTGATGCGCTGGCAATGGTAGATGAGCCCGGCACGCAGCAGCCAGTCCATGGCATCCTCCAGTTCCTTGGCGCGCGCACCCTTTCGCACCTCTCCGTACATGAAGCGCTTGTTCTCGCGCGCCAGTTGCAGGGGGATGGAATCCCATATTTGCCCAATCTTGGCGGCCGTGCCCGTGGGCACGTGCTTACTGAAATCGCGCTCGTAGTTCTCCAGCAGCTCCTGCTGAAGCTCTCGCACGGCCGCGTAGTCCTGCGTGGTGGCGTAGGTGGACACAGCCTCCGGCATGCCGCCCACAAAATAGTAGAGCCGCAGATATTCCGTCAGCCGGTCATGGAAAGATTTCATGCCTGTCCAGTCGCCCACCTCCACCATGGAGACCAGCTCCTTCTTGCCCAGCGCGCGCAGGAACTCTGTGAAGCTCATGGGGTAGAGCATCAGCGTGTTCACCTTGCCCACGGGAAAGCCCGTGCCCGCATGCTGCCGCACGCCCAGCATGGATCCCGCCGCCGCCACGTGCAGCTCCGGCATGTCCTCGCAAAGGTATTTCAGAGAACTCAGCGCCGCCGGGCTCTCTTGAATCTCGTCCAGCACCAGCAGCGTTTCTCCGGGGGTGATGGCAAAGCCCACCTCCGCCTGTATCTGGTTCAGCAGCCGCGCCGGGTCCGACCCGTGCTCCTCGAACAGGCCGCGCGCCGTCGCGTTGCGGTCGAACCGCAGGTACGCCACCTGCCGGAACGAGCGGCGCCCGAACTCCTGCAGCAGCCAGGTCTTGCCAACCTGACGGGCTCCCAGCAGCAGCAGAGGCTTGCGGCGCTCGCGCGTCTTCCACTGCTCCAGTTGCCCCAACCCTTTGCGGTACATTTCCATTTCCGCCGCCGATTTTGCCCCGTTTCTTCTTCCTCGTCAAGCAAATTTGCAAAACTGCCACCAGTTTTGCAAATAAAATCAGCAAAACTGGAAGCACTTTTGCGGCATGAAAGCACAAAACTCGATGGAGTTTTGCTTTCGACAGCAGTCCTAAACTTCATATATTCCGCGCAAATAGAAAAAGTTAGGATTATTTTGAGCAGTTGGCGCAATAAAAAAGGGAAGCACCCGGTGGGGGTGCTTCCCGAAATGCTTTTGAGCTAGGTGCTTGCGGGGGCCTTAGGCCTCCGGGGCAACATTGACGCGGCGGCCTTCGCGGTCGAAGAACACGCGGCCGTCCACCAGAGAGAAGATGGTGTAGTCGCGCCCCATACCCACACCCTTGCCGGGGTGGAACTTGGTGCCGCGCTGGCGGACGATGATGTTGCCGGCGATGACGGACTGGCCGCCGAACTTCTTGACGCCGAGACGCTTGCTGCGGGAATCGCGGCCGTTGCGTACGGAACCTTGACCTTTCTTATGTGCCATGACTAGTGAAAAGTGTGTTTAGGGTTGGTAAATCAGGCGTTGATAGCGGTAATCTTGACCTGGGTGAGAGCGGCGCGGAAGCCCTTCTTCTTGTGGAAGCCCTTGCGGCGCTTGAACTTGAAAGCGATGCCCTTGACGCCACGGGCCTCCGGGTCCAGGACCTGGGCCTTGACGGATGCGCCGGACACGGTCGGGGTGCCCACCTTGGTGGTGTCGCCGTCCTCCACCAGAAGCACCTGGTCGAAGGTGGCCTCACCATCCTTTTCCAGCCCGGAGATGCGGTCCACGGTGAGCACGTCACCAACCGTCACCCGGTACTGCTTGCTGCCGGAAGTGAAAACTGCGTATGCCATAATTTTCTAGATTTTTGGGTTGAACCCGCGGAAGCGGGCTGGCACATTATAGGCAAGCCGACTCGTTTGGCAAGAAAAATTTCACGAAAAAATGACAAATTGGCAAAAAATTTTTCCGGAAGGGGAGCTAGAGGTGTCATCGGCGGAAGAAATGGTGGCGCTGGGGCGAGCCTTTTCCGCCGCGCTGGAAGAGGGTGATATCATTGGCTTTGTAGGTGATTTGGGAGCGGGCAAGACGCACTTCATCCGCGGCGTGCTGGAGGGCTTGGGCGCATCCGACCCCGCCGCCAGCCCCACGTTCTCCCTGGTGCATGAGCATTTGGACGGCCGCCTGCCCGTGGCGCATTTCGACTTCTACCGCCTGAAGGGGGAGGACGAGGCGCTGGGCATGGGATGGGACGAATACCTGAGCGGCGGCAAGATACTGCTGGTGGAGTGGGCGGACCGCTTTGAGGGCGCGCTCATGCCGGCGGGCACGCATTGGCTGGTGCTGCGCCACAGCGGGGAGCACACCCGCACGGTGGCTTTCCGCCCGGCGGAAGATTAAAAATCACTTTCCCAAACAGAAGGTGGAGAAGACGCGGGAGAGGATGTCCTCCGTGTCGATGCGGCCGGTGATGGAGCCAAGGGCGTCCAGAGCCTCGCGCAGGTCCACGTCGGTGAACTCCGGGGATTCTGCGGCATCCATGGACGCGCGTGCGCGGTCAATGGCATCCAGCGCCAGCTGCAGGGCGTAACGGTGGCGGGTGTTGATGGCGGCCAGGGAATCGCGCTCGCCGGAATCGTGCAGGAAAAGGCTTTCAATGGCCTGCTCCAATTCCGCCCTGCCCTGCCCCGTGGCGCAGGAAATGCGCAAGCCCTCCGCGCCGCGCCAATCCGCGTGCTCCGGCAAATCGCACTTGTTGAGCAAGGTGATGGCCTTGGCGGCGGGTGCAACGGGGGCCGTCTGCATGCGGGGCTGTGAGGCATCGTGCACCTCCAGAATGAGGTCAGCCTCTGCCTGTGCGCGACGGCTGCGTTCCATGCCCGCGCGCTCGATGTCGTCCGCGCTTTCATGCAGCCCGGCGGTGTCGATGAGGCGCAGGCGCAGCCCGCCCACGGCAACGCTCTCTTCAATCGTGTCGCGCGTGGTTCCGGCGGTGGGGCTGACGATGGCGCGGTCGTACCCGAGCAGCATGTTGAGAAGACTGCTCTTGCCCACGTTCGGCGGGCCGATGATGGCGGTGCGCACGCCCTCGCGCAGGATGCGGCCCTCATCCGCCGTGGCGAGCAGATGGCGCAGTTGCCCGGCTATGTCGTCCAGCCCGCGCAGCAGCTCGGCGGCGGTGTCGGGAGCAATGTCCTCCTCCGGGAAATCGATATAGGCCTCCACGTGCGCGGCAATGTCGATAAGCTTGTCTGCGGCCTGCTGCACGCGCTCGCCGATGGCCCCCTGCAGCTGGTTCTGCGCGGCGCGCAGGGCGAGGTCGCTCCCGGCGGAGATGACATCCATCACGGCCTCCGCCTGGGTGAGATCCATGCGGCCGTTCTCAAAAGCCCGGCGCGTGAACTCGCCCGGCTCCGCGGGACGCGCCCCGCACTCCAGCAGGCGCTCCAGCACGCGGCGCGTCACCAGCATGCCGCCGTGGCAGCACAGCTCCGCCACATCCTCTCCCGTGAAGCTGTGCGGTGCGGTGAACACCGTGACCACGCACTCGTCCAGCACGCGCCCCTGTGCATCCCGCACCTTCACCAGCGTGGCGCGCCGCGGTGCAAAATCATTCTCCCTTGCGCACGCCTTCATCACCACCTGCGCGGCTTGCGGCCCGCTCACGCGCACCACGGCCAGCGCCGCCGCGCCCGGCGCGGTGGCAATGGCAACAATGGTGTCTGTACCAGGCATGGGATTTACAATTGACAATTTACGATTTACAATTTGGAGAATTCGCGCGCCTGCGGCGCGTCAATTTTCACCTTGGGCCTCACCCGATGCGCGGGCTGTTTTGATGGATGCGGACATGATGAACGATAACTCGCGGGCCTCCTGCAGCAAGTGCGCGAGAAGCTCTTGCCTGAGCAAGCCTGATTCACCGATGAGTTCTATCCAGTAGATGGATTCGTCCGCCTCCTCTTCGCAAATCTTCAGCTTGTTGACGAAATCGGCACGGCTTTTGCCAAGGCAGGCGGCGCGGTAGTTGGCACCCACGGAGGTGCCGCAGCGCAGCAACTGCTTGCCCAGAATATTGCCCTGCGTGTTGTTCGGCAGTTCGCCACACAGGCGAATCACCCGTAACGCAAAGTGCTTTGTCCGCTGCTGTAGCTCGCGCCTATCCATCGTTCCGCTCCGCGCCCGTCAGGGCGCGCTAACTTTCCAAATTGTAAATCGTCAATCGTAAATTGTAAATTACCCGTTGGCGTTATGGCGGAGCATGGCCTCAATGTACCCGTCGATGTTGCCGTCCATGATGTCCTGGATGTTGCCGGACTCGTACTGGGTGCGGAGGTCCTTTACCATTTGGTAGGGCTGGAAGACGTAGGAGCGGATTTGGTTGCCCCAGGCGATGTCTCCCTTCTCGGAGTACTGGCGGTCTGCCTCTGCGCGCTTCTTGTCCTCCTCCAGCTGGATGAGGCGCGCCTTGAGCATGCGCATGGCCTCCTCACGGTTGCGGAGCTGGGAGCGCTGGGTTTGGCAGGCCACGATGATGCCGGTGGGCAAGTGGGTCAAACGCACGGCGGTTTCCACCTTGTTGACGTTCTGGCCGCCCTTGCCGCCGGAGCGGTAGGTGTCCATCTTCACGTCAGCGTCCTTCACCTCGATCTCGATGTCGTCGGAGATGTCCGGCGTGGCATCCAGCGAGGAGAAGGAGGTGTGGCGCTTGCCGGCGGCGTCGAACGGGCTCATGCGCACCAAGCGGTGGATGCCGCGCTCGTTCTTGAGGTATCCGTAGGCGTACTCTCCGGCAATCTTGATGGTGACGGAGCGGATGCCGGCCTCGTCGCCATCGGTGCTTTCCATGATTTCGGTGGTGAAGCCGTGGCGCTCGCAGTAGCGCAGGTACATGCGCATGAGCATGCTGGCCCAGTCACAGGCCTCCGTGCCGCCGGCGCCGGCGTGGATGGTGATGTAGCACCCCGCGTCATCGTGCGGGCCGTTGAGCAGGGTGACCAGCTCGAACTCCTCCAGGCGCTTCACCCAGGCATCGTACTCGGTCTTGGCCTCCACGGCCATCTCCGGTTCCTCGGCGGCCATTTCCACGGCCACCTCCACATCTTCAAGGCCGCTCTCCAGGGAGCGGTACTGTTCCAAGCGGCGCTTGAGCGGGTTCACCTCGTTCATCAGCGCGCGTGCGGCCTCCTGGTTGTCCCAAAAGTCCGGCGCGCTCATGCGGGCATCCAGCTCCGCCACTTTCTTTTCCATGCCGGCCAGGTCAAAGATAGCTCCCGAGCTCGGAAAGACGGCTGCGCATGGCCTCCGTGTCGAGCGCCGAGAGATCGATATTGTTCGTCGGGTTCTCCATACCCGCGCAGTATACAGGCGCGCGCCGCGATTGTCAAACGCGGAAAGCGCGCGCGGGTAGGAGGCACGTTCAACAATGAAGATATTCCCTGTACAGCTGGACAGCCCGGCGCAATTGAGAACGCACAGAGATTGTGCATTCTTGGAAATCGTCTGCCTGACTCAGGTAAAACAGGTAGACATCCTCGTCTTTGAACGGCAATATCCGGTTGGCCCGCCTCAACCGCGATTGCATGTCCTTGACAACAGCCTGACTGTAACCCTTGCTGTCCAGCCAACATGCGAACCCGCCTAGATTCTTGATAGAGGTCTTACTCATGCAGTGAATTTTTCACGGTTTTCGCCACGTATTCCGCCAGCTTGACCGGCACGGCGTTGCCTATCATTTGTTCTACTTCGGTTTTGTTTCCCACCCATGCAAAATTGGCGGGGAACGTTTGGATGAGGGCCCTCTCTTTGCTGGTGAGCGGGTGTACCTTTTCGGATATCGGACATGCATCGTTGGGATTTCCAGGGTAGCCTTGGGGAATGGGGCGGTTCACTCCTCTCATTGTAGGTGCAGGCTCGTCAATGGAAAACACTCCACGCCTGCTGTAGTTTCGCGGATGCCTGTAATAGTACTCGAACCCCAGTTTGTCGCCGAAGTAGTCACGCAACGTCATCGGCTTCTCGGAAAGCCCATTCACAAAATCCTTTTCCGCAAAGCCGTCTTCAGCCCCCTTGACCCCGAAGCAAATAAAACGCTTGCGTTTTTGAGGCGTATTGCACAGGCTGGCATCCAGTACGATTTCGGTCAGTCCATACCCAGCCTCTTTGAAAATTTTGCGCGCCGATTGGTAGGCCGCGCTTTTCTGGGCGCGATCCACGTTTTCCATGACGAAAAACCTAGGCGATATGCCAGCGATAATGCGAGCATAGCACTCGGTCAATTCCGCCCTGGTTGACTCCACCCTCTTCCCAGCGTGGGAAAAATCCTGACAGGGTGGGCCACCGATAATACCATCCACTCCGTACTGTTTGATTTGCTCCACGGCTTCGTCCACCTGGGTTAAATCAGCCTGCATGGCCGGATGGGAGAAATTGGCGCGGTAGCATTTGATGGCCGACACCCACCAATCAAATGCCGCACAGATAGTGAAACCCTGGTTGTGAAAGCCCATGGAGAGGCCTCCGCAACCAGCGAACAAATCTACTACTTTCATCGAGTTTTTCATGGGGTGATTAGATTCTGAACGTAGTCTACCACAAAATTGCCTGGCGTCAAGTAGTTGACGTCTTTTTTTTGAAAAAACTTGACGTGGCACCAGGGTGGGTGTAGCATGCAAGCATGGCTTCAGGGTTATACGGCATTTGCCATTCAAATAGGAGCGATGAGGGTCATTGGAGCAAGAACTGCTTCAATTCCAGTTTTCCCGCATCTCTTGCGTGCTACATGATGGATCAT
The DNA here is from genome assembly GCA_937905985.1 of uncultured Verrucomicrobiales bacterium. Taxonomy (GTDB): domain Bacteria; phylum Verrucomicrobiota; class Verrucomicrobiia; order Verrucomicrobiales; family Akkermansiaceae; genus Akkermansia. The sequence goes on from CALCWC010000021.1 coordinate 25,867, forward strand.
GATATTCCTGCTCTATATGTCCAGCTTGTCAAGAAAAACGGCCGGTTGTGCGTGGAAACGAAAAAGATACCGATGAGGAAAGTGTTCAACTGCGGAACCGCCCCTGCGTCCCAGTTGACCTTTGACTTCGAATCAGTATATTCCCCGTACAAGCGCTACTCCTTCGATGAAATCGACCGCATGGACTTGGTCGTGAAGCAGGCTGAGAAATACCTGTCCGCGCTGGAAGTAAAGTTGACAGTCTTGCCCACGTCTCAAACAAGTACGAGACCAGAATCAGAGTGGGGCTGTGAAATGGTGATACGGTCGGCAACGACATCGTATTGCGCCTTGGGTATGTTCGATGCTGCCAGAAGCAAGGCCGGTGAAATCCGAGAGATATTTGAGACGGAATGCTCATCAATCCGCGCATGGGATAACGACTTTGAAATGAGGCACAAAACTCCTGTGCTGTCGCGCTGCGTAGATGAATTTGAACAACGTTTTCTCAGCAAGCAAAAGCCTTTGGTCATGCAAACGATATGGAAGACGCAGGGTATGTCGCATCTCTTGGCAGAAAATGCGTTCGACGTGGTAGTGTGGAGTGATTATGCATTCTCGCGTCTATTTGTCGATGATTCGCGCGTCATAGAGGATGAGATGAGCAGACCCATGCGTGCCACCGCGCGATTGGCCCGGTGTTTGTGGGAATTGAGCAAATCAGAGAAAATCCATGTTCCGGAAATATACAGGCAGATGGCATTTGGGAATCAGACGGACAAGGAATTTGCCATAGCTGGCATGAAATGGAAGAACTATGTGGATTCCGAGCGTATATTGCGCCCAATCCTACCCAAAGCCGTCCTGCGGAACATCATCACGGACGGCTACGTAGAAAAGCTCAGTCCTGAAAGGCGTTTTGACCAAACGCTATACTTTACCATGCGGCGCCAGCTGGGCGGCAATTAAAGTGCTTGCCGCGGGCGCATGTTTTCTGCTTGAAACGGGCGGGCACCTGTGGCAGACTGGACAGCGTTCCCAGATAAACACCATGGCAGAACAGGAGATGAAAAGCGTGAAGGGCGGCGTGACAGCCGCGAAGGGATTTGTAGCAAACGCCATCAGCTGCGGCATCAAGAAGCCCACAGCCACGCGCCTGGATTTGGCGCTGGTGTATTCCGAGCTTCCTGCAACATCCGCCGGCACCTTTACCACCAACCGCGTGCGCGCCGCCTGCGTACGCGTGAGCCAGGCCCACCTGAAGCGCGGCAACATCCGCGCCGTGGTGGCCAACAGCGGCAACGCCAACGCCTGCACAGGCGCTCCCGGAGTGGCCGTGGCCCGCAAGGAGTGCTCCATCGTGGCCAAGGAGCTTGGCCTGCAACCGCGCGAGGTGGCGGTGTGCTCCACGGGCGTTATCGGCCTGCCAATGCCGATGGTGCGCATCGAGCCGCGCCTGCCGGAACTCTGTTCCCACCTTTCCGCCAAGAAGGGGCATGATGTGGCGTCCGCCATCATCACCAGCGACACGCGCGAGAAGGAGGTGGCGGTGGAAATCAGCGTGAACGGCAAGCCGGTGCGCATCGGCTCCTGCTGCAAGGGCGCGGGCATGATTTCCCCGTGCATGGCCACCATGATCTGCCTCATCACCACGGATGCCGCCGTGGCTCGCGAACACCTGGACGCCACCGTGCATGAGGGCGTGGAGCATTCCTTCAACCGCATCACCATTGATGGCGACATGAGCACGAACGACACCTGCCTGGTCATGGCCAACGGCGCTTCCGGCGTGAAGCTCGCCCCCGGCCGCCCCGGCTGGAAGAAGTTCACCGCCGCGCTCCACCACGTCATGATGGAGCAGGCCAAGCACATCGTGCAGGACGGCGAGCGCGTCACCAAATTCGTCACCGTCCGCGTGAAGGGCGCGCCCACCCCGCAAGAGGCCAAGCGCGTGGCGGAGGGCGTTGCCAAGTCCTCGCTCGTCAAGTCCTCCTGGAACGGCGGCGATCCCAACTGGGGGCGCATCATCCACGCCGTGGGTTACTCCGGCGCACGCGTGAAGGAAGAGAAGGTGGACATCGACATAGCGGGGCTGCCGGCCTGCCGCGGCGGCATGCAGACCACCACCAAGAGCGACGACCTGCGCGACCGCGTGCAGGCTCGCGAGTTCGAGGTGCTCATCAACCTCAACATGGGCAAGGAGGAATACGTGGTGTACACCACGGACCTCTCCCCGGAATACGTGGATTTCAACCGTTCCGAGTACGCCTACTGGAACCAGGCCAAGCAAGACGGCCTCACACATTGACAGCGCCGTCAAACCATTGCCATCCCCAAACTCTCTCAAAGCACCGGCATACGCCGGTGCTTTCCTTTGCAAACGCGGGGGGATGCAACGGGCAAAATCCTTGTGTTTCACACATTTCTTGCCGCTCGGAGCAAAAAAATGCGAGCAATGTGATTTTTTTTGAAAAAATTTAGGCATTTTTCCGTTTCCCTGCTTATAGGAGGGTAGAGAGAGCCGTTCTGCCGCCGGTGCGGCGGGCAGGGGCCACCTCATCAAACATAAAAAGGAAACAAACCATGTCCCATATCGCATTCCACATTGAAAACCGCGTTCTGCCCGGTCTGAAGCCCGGAGCGGCCGTCCTTCCCGTGAACGCCCCGGCACACCACCCCGAGGTCATCATGCTGAACCATATGCTTGCAAATCCGTCCAAGAACTGATAGTCTTCCTTTTAGTGTTTGGCAGATGGATGACGCGCCGATGAAGAGCGTCATCGGCAACATGGCCAAACACCGCTTCCTTAACCTCGAATCTGCCCCCTGGGGGATATGTCATGAAACTGATCTATACCGCAACACTGCTGCTCTCCGTTTTGGGAACAACCGCTTGGGCGAACCCGGCGGATGCCGCGCCTGTGGCAGGATTTATGGCCAAGGCCGCCAAGAAACCCGCCGCCAAGGCTCCCAAGAAATCTCCCGCCAAGGCCAAGGATACGGATGAGGAGAAGGAGCGCAACGTGCAAAAGGCCGCACGCGAGAAGCGCAAGGAGCTCAAGGATGCCGGCGTGAAGAACATCCGCGTCAAATCCCCCGACTGCTGGCCCAAGAAGATACCCGTGCCCGCCAACACGGAACTCACCGCCCTCCCCCACAAGGAAGGCGACAAGGAATACGTCTACGAGAGCAACAACTACAGCTTCCACTCCCCCGTGCCCATTGGCCCGGAAAGCTGCAAGACCATCGGCCGCCTGTTCGAATGCGCCTTTGCCGCCAACAGGGCCATCGCCAAGGTGCTCCCCGTGGAGCGCGCCAGCAAGGAGCGCACAGAGAAAAAGTACAAGGTCATCCTCTGCCGCACCAGGGCTGAGTATTATTCACGCGGCGGCTCCCAGGGGTCGGACGGCATGTTCACCATGCAGGCCTCCATGCCGCCCATCAGCGGGGATATCACCGGGATGTCCCCGGAGGAACTCCTTGAGAAATACGGCAAGGGCGAGGCCACCATCCCCCTGACGCAGACTCCCACCCAACTGCCCGACGCCGCGCCGCTGAACGAAGAGCAAATCCAGAACGACTATGTGCTGGTGCCTTTCGAAGCTCTCGGCATGGACGAGAACGGCAAGATTGTCAAAAACGACATCAAGACGCACACCCTGGTGCACGAGCTGACGCACCAGAACTTTGCCCTCAACCGCCTGAACACCTGGGGGGACGAGGGATGGGCGGAATACGTGGGCTACGTTCCCTATGTGGGCGAGGATTTGGATTTCGACCGCTGCTTCGCCGTCATCCTGCACGAGGCCCAGAAAGTCTCCGGCCAGGGAGGCCTGCACTTCACCTGCACCCTGGAGCAGTTCCTCCGCATGCCCCAGCAGGAGATGTACGCCTGCATGGGCAAGGGCCAGAACAGCTACCTGCTCTCCGCCATGCTCATCACCTTCTTCGTCCACCTGGACGGCAACCGCGGCGTGAACGCCATACGCGCCTACATGAAGGCCCTGCGCGAGGGCAAGCCCAAGGATGAAGCGGTGGATACCCTTATGGCCCCCTACAAGGGCGGTGAGAACCTGCAGAAGGCGTTTATGAGGGACTGGTCCCAGCGCAAAGTCGACGGGCTCAGCTTCCAGGGGGCTGCCGCAAAGCCGCAAAAGGGCAAGAAGAAGTAGCCCGCGCGCGTCGGCCGTACCCTTTTTTCCATCAAAAATTCCCACGCCGCCACATGTATCCCAAAGCAGTGTGGGATGAACACAGTGGGTGTGCAATGATTGGAGGTAACGGGCGTGGTGGGTTAGCGTGCGTTGGCGCTAATACGCCCTTACCGCGCCGCAAGCGGCGCGCCCCTTCGGGGGCCGTCGGGCGCTTTCTGTGACTTCCGGCCTGGGCTAACTTTGTATCGCCATCGGGATGGCGACTCAAGGGGTAGCCCACTCGAGGGTGGGGATTGACCACGTTGATATGTTCGGCCCGGAGTCCCGCCGAATGGCGGGGCGTATGAGCGCCAAGGGTTGCACTACGAGCGTTTTTATGGGATGGCAATGTTGTAAATTAGGCTGGCGCCAGCAAGCCAGGTGGTGCTAGCATGCCTGCAACACCCTATTCACCACCCATGAAGACACCCTCAAACCACGCGTTCAGCGCCAGCTACTCATGTGACCGCCTCAATCGCGAACACCCCAACGATCCACTGCACTTCTGCTTGTAACTCGTGGCATCCAATGTCTAGCGTTAACATGAAAACATACTTTCATGTGAATGCCCGTCATCATGAAAGTATACTTTCATTATAGTATATAGAACTTATGTTCAATCGTTAGAGCGTATTGATTTGGTTTGCAGGCATTCTTAGCCAGCAAATTTACGGGATATTTCACCACATTTCCAGCTTTCGCCATACAAACAGTCTCCATTACCCACTCATCATTCACTCTGTGCCAATTGCTAAACACGAGTTATCAATAGGCAGCGTTAACATGAAAGTATACTTTCATATTATAGTAAACGACTGAAAACCAATAGTTTCAGAAAAGAAAACGAGCCTCACCACGCCGGGTTGGGGAGGTCGTAGATGAAGATAGGGGCTTGCGGGCCATGGAAGGAGGGTTCCATCTGGTATCCGGAGCGCTTGTTGAAGCCGTTGTTGAAGAGGACCTTGGCGGAGGCCGGGTTGAAGGCGAAGACGTGGGCGGAGATGGGCTTGCCGAGGGGGCGGATTTTTTGAAGGAAGAGGGCGAGGGCGCGGGTGGCGATGCCCCGGTTCCAATAATCTCGGCCAATGTAGTAGCCGAGCTCAATCTCCGGGCCGCGGTCCACAGCTCCGATGTTGCCGGCCACTTCCCCGCCGGCGCAGACGGCGCACTGCATCATGCCGGGCTGCTGCGCGCGGGAGATGAAATCCGCGGCGTGCTCCCGCATGTAGGGATAGGGCATGGTGGCGGCCAGGTTGGCCAGCACCTGCGGGTCGTTCAATATCTGCGCCAGGCGCGGGGCGTCGCTCTCCTGCCAGGGGCGCAGGGTTACTTCCAGGTTCTCCCTCATGCGGTGGTGAGGGTGACAATGAGCTTGTGGAGGACATCCCGCGTGTCCAGCTGGGTGGAGACGAGCTGCTTGTCGGCTGCGGCGCAGGCCTGCATGTCGCGGCGCGCCTTCTTGAGGGTGAGCCTGCCGAGCGACTTGGCGGCGTTGAACATGCCGAACGCGTTCACGCCGCCGTCCTTCTTGGTGGGCAGCAGCTTGCGCCCCTCCTCCGGCAGGGAGTTCAGCGCTTTCTCGAACGAGCGGTAGTCCCGCGCGCTCAGCTGGTAGGTGTCCAGCAGCAGGCGGGCGCAGAAGCGGTTGCGGACGGTGGGGACAATGGCGGCGCGCATGATGGAGACAGCCTGCTCGCCGTTGTCGAGCTGCTCGTTGACGAGGCGGAGGGCGCGGTGGCAGCTGCTGCTCTCGATGGCGCGGGAGATTTCAAAGATGATGCCGTTGCGGGAGACCGCCACCATGAGGTCCACATCTTGGAGGTTGACCTTGCGGCGGTCCGGCCCCAGGTAGACGTCCAGCTTGGCGACCTCGTTGGCGATTTGGCGCGAGCTCTCGTTGACGCGGTTGACGAAGAGGTCGAGCGCGTCGGTGTCGAAGGTGATGCCGTAGGGCTTGGCGGTGCGCACCACCAGGGCGGCCACCTCGGATTCCCAGCCGGGGCGCGAGATGTCGATCTTGCTGCTCTCCTTCATCTCCGCCGTGGCGGAGAGCTTCTTGAAGAAGGTGCGGCGCTTGTCCATCTCGGATGCGCTCAGCAGGAAAAACGTCTCCGGCGGCAGGTTGCCCAGGCAGTCCACCAGCCGCGCCAGGGCGTCCTGCACGGCCTCGCTGCGCACGCCCTGCGGCGTGTCGCCCATGAAGGTGGCGCCGCGCAGCCACACCACCTTGCGGCCGCCGAACATGTTCATCATCTGCAGGCTGTCGATGGCGTGGCGGATGATGCCCACGGCCTCGTCCACGGTTGCGGCGGCACCGTCGATAGTCTCGTTGCCCCACTCGTCGGTTCCCTCGGTGAGCTCGGCGTACTTCTTCTGTGCGGCGGCGGCGGAAGCCCCCTCGTCGCTGCCGAAGAACACAAAGCTGGCGCAGTCTGCGGCCATGCCGGTATTACACCAGAAATCGCGCGCCAAGTCAAGGAGCGCGCACGGGCCATGCGGAATTGGCTTGCCGCGGCTCATGGACTCTGCTAGAATGCAACCTGCTTACCCCCCCCTCCGTTACCATGTCAGAAGAAAACCTCCCTCCCATTCCCGAACAAGTGCAGGTGCCGCAAGAGCAGCAGACGTCCATCGTCTGGGGCGTTCTTGCCATCGTCGGCTCCCTGTTCTGCTGGGTTGTCGGCCTCATCCTCTCCATCATCGGCCTGTGCAAGTACCGCAAGGGCAGCACGGGCCGCGTGCTCAGCTGGATTGGCCTCGCCATCTTCGTTATCGTCACGGCCTTCTCTGTCCTGGCTGTCTGCATGACTATGGAAACCACCGAGGAGATGATGGAGGCCATCAAGCGCGACCACCCCGAATTCACCAACCAGCAACTCATGGAGTACATCCAGAATCCCGACAACAAGGCCGAGGTTGAGAAGTACATGAAGGAAGGCATGTACAGCTGGCTCGATATTTGACGCTTGCGCCGCAGGCGCGCCTGGGATAGAATGGGCGCGTATGATGGATTACGCGCCGCTCATTGAGAAACGCCGCGCACGGCTGGCAGAGCTGGAAACGCAGATTGCGGACCCAGCCCTGTTCAACGACTGCGCCCGCGCGGAGGAGCTGATGCGCGAGCACCGCCGCGCGCAGGAGTTGATGCGCGACTGGGACGAGCTGCAGTCCGTCCTCCGCCAGCTGGAGGAAAACCGCGAGCTGGCTGCGGGCGAGGACGAGGAGCTTGCCGCGCTCGCGCAGGCGGACCTGGCAGAGCTGGAGCCGCGTGTGGAGCAGCTGGAGGAGCGCATCCAGTACAGCCTGCTGCCGCGCGATGCCACCGAAGACCGCGACGCCCTGGTGGAAATCCGCGCCGGCACGGGCGGGGATGAGGCATCCCTCTTTGCGGGGGACCTGCTGGGCATGTACCAGCGCTATGCAGACTCCCGCGGCTGGAAGTTCGAGATTCTGGATGCCAGCCCGAGCGATGTGGGCGGCTTCAAGGAAGTCACCGCGCGCGTGTCCGGGGAAGAGGTGTTCCGCTACCTGAAATACGAGAGCGGCGTGCACCGCGTGCAGCGCGTGCCCGTCACGGAGACCCAGGGGCGCATCCACACCTCCACCGCCACGGTGGCTGTGCTGCCGGAGGCCGAGGAGGTGGACGTGGAAATCCGCCCGGAGGACCTGCGCATCGAGACCTGCCGCTCCGGCGGCGCGGGCGGCCAGCACGTGAACCGCACGGAATCCGCCGTGCAGATTTTCCACCTGCCCACCGGCATCATGGTGCGCTGCGAGCAGGAGCGCTCCCAAATCAAAAACAAGGAAACAGGCATGCGCATCCTCCGCGCACGCCTCTTCGAGATGAAGCAGCGCGCCGCGCAACAGAGCTATTCCGAAAAGCGCCGCGCCCTTATCGGCTCCGGCGGCCGGGAGGAGAAAATCCGCACCTACAACTTCCCCCAAAACCGCCTCACCGACCACCGTATCGGGTACACCGCCTACAACCTGGACATCGTCGTCACCACTGGCGCCCTGGATGAAATCATCTCCCGCATGCAGCACACCGAAATGCAGGAACGCATGGACGAATTGAAATAAAACCCCTCGAATTCGAGGGGTTTAATGAATGATTGCATGATATGATGAAAACCGTCAACGAGGTCCTGACAAGCGGCACGCAGTACCTGGAGGCGCGCGGCATCGAGGGCGCACGGCACTCCATGCAAAGCCTCATGGTGCACGTGCTGGGCTGTGACCGCACCTGGCTGTACCTGCACTTCGACGACCCTCTGCCGGAGGAGCGCCTGGCGCCGCTGCGCGAGCTGCTGAAGCAACGCGGACAGGGCGTGCCGCTACAGCACCTGCTGGGCAGCACGGAATTCTACCGCCGCGAGTTCCGCACGGATGCGCGCGCGCTCATCCCGCGCCCGGAGACGGAGGAGCTGGTGGAACTGGCACTGGCACGCGCAGAGAAGCGCGTGGGCATGCGCGTGCTCGACATGGGCTGCGGCTCCGGCATCATCGGCATCACCCTCGCGCTGGAGCTGGCGCCGCACCATCCCATGGTGGTGATGGCCGACATCTCCGACGCCGCGCTCGCGCTCGCGCTGGAGAACGCAAACTCCCTCGGCGCCAAGGTACAGACCTACCGCAGCGATTTGTTCTCCGCCTGGAGCGACACCGCGGAAAGCGCCATCACCCCGCCCACCCCCTTTGACCTAGTGCTGGCCAACCTGCCCTACGTGCCGGACGCCGAGCCCGTGGCCGCCGAGGTGGCGCACGACCCCGCCACCGCCCTCTACGGCGGGCCGGACGGCCTGGACGTGGTGCGCCGCTTCCTGGAAGAATCCCTGCCGCACCTCGCCAGCCGCGCGCTTGTGGCCCTGGAGGTGGGGCACGACCAGGGAGAACCCGTGCGCGCGTTCATGGAAAGCCTGGGGTTCACCGACACCGAGGTGCTGACCGACATGAGCGGCAAGCCCCGCTTCCCCATCGGCCGCGCTCCCGAGCGAAAGGAGGAGCCGCAGGAGGAAACGCCGCACCATGATGAATGAGGATTGGCTCATCTATCCCGGTGTGAAACGCACGGCGGCGGTGCTGGCGCGCATAGCGCTGGTGGGCATGCTGGCGTGGTCTCTTTGCGCGGTGTTGGAGATTGCGTGTTCCGCACTGGCGGAGGCGCTGCAGAGCAAAGGCGTGCTGATGGCAGCCGTGCTGTGCGGCTACGGCTCCATTCTGTTTCCTCTGGTGGCCGTCACCAGCCTGGGACCGCTGGCGGCATGGTGCCACCTGGTGCTGCCTGCCGGGCGCGGCAGCATCTTCACCCGCTTTTTCACCCAGCTGGGAGCGTTCCTTTCTGTACTCATCCCCGTCTGCGCCGTGTACGCGCTCGTCATGCATGAACCCCTGCTGGCGCGCCAGGCGGAAATCCCGCTCTACATCACAGCCATCATCTTCGTTGCGGTGCTCATCAACCTTCCCAACATCAAGGCCGCGCCCATCCCCCTGCGCGTCCAGCTTGTCCTCTTCCCGCTCTTCCTGCTGGCTTCTATGATGGTGGAACCCATCCCCCTGCAAGCGTGCTTCGCCCTTCTGGCCACCGCTGCGGGCTTCTATCCCCTCCGCCTTCTCGCCTCCACGGCAGAGCGCATTGTCTCCCTACCGGACAAGGAGGATATCTAGTCACCCTCCATACCCATAAGAGGAGACGGAAAAATTGCCCGCCCCGGTGGTGGAGGGGGCAAACCTGCATGAGTGATGCTGTTGGCACACTGCTCCACGAGCTGCCGCACGCAGCTTTTTTTTGCACCCGTTTTCTCAATAATTAGCATCAAATTGAACGCCACAATATACGAATAGAATGATTTTCACCTTGCCACAGCGCCAAGAATTCGCTAGAATGCATCCATAGGGGGATATTGTTGCCCCTCGGTGCTGTTTAACCAAATATTTTTCAATCAAAATCAACCGGATATGAAGTTACGTATCAATACCAAGCTCAGGGCGGCGCTTATCGCCGCCATCACCGCGGTGGGATTCACCCTCACGCAGGCTCAAGCCGCATGGGAGGGTGGTGCCAACGAAGGCAGCGAATACTACACGAACACGGGTAGAACCAACCTGCACCTGACAAACACCAGCGATGCCCTCATCACGTTCACCGCTGAGCAGAACCACGTCACGGCAGGCATTGCCGAACTTGTGGTCAAGGATTTGGCCACCGTTCGCGTGCGTGGCGGCAACCATTGGGGAAACGGACGTGCGTTCGATATGCTCACCATCGACAGCATCAAGGCCGGCGACGGCTCTGGCACGGTGTTTGTGAATGCGGAGAAGTACAACGACAGCCAGGCTGCCTCAAACAGCACGGCAACCGTCCTTGGCATCAACGGCACGCTGGGCGGTGTACAGAACTACGGCGTGCTCACCCTGGGTGCGGACGGCGGCACCATTAACGCCTCCGGCGCCATCATGAACAACAGCGGCGCCACCCTCACCCTCAATGGCACCTACACGTTCGACACCACGGACGCCAGCAACTACGTAACGAGGACGGAGGGCGATGTCGTGTGGTCCGACGAGGCGAACCAGCAGGGCTTCAAGAAGTCCACCGGCTCCACCTTCTATGTCATCAAGGGCGCAACGGAGGGAACGGGCTTCTCTGCGACCGGGGTTGAAAAAGAATCCTCCGGCAACTACTACTTCACCGCCGGCGAGGTGACCGACCATTCCAAGTTCTATGTGAACGCAGCCACCGCCACGCTGGGCGAGGATTTCTCCGGCCAGCTGGTCGTCAACAAAGCGGACGCCACGGTGACGTTGGACAACGCGGCTTTCTCCGGCACCATCACGGGAGAAAAGGCCAACTTGATTGTCCAGAACGGCGCGACATTGACGCTGACCAACAAGACGGCGTTCGGCAGCACGGACAACACCTTCACCATCGGCGCAGGCAGCACCGTGGATCTGAACGGCCAGGCGGACGGCAACTACAAGTACACCTTGGCCGGCGGCACCATCACCAACAGCGGTGGAAACATCGGTGACGGCAGCTCGCAGACCGTGGCCCTGATCTTGACCAAGGATTCCACCGTGAATGCCGGAAGCGGCCATGACTTCCGCCTCCTCGGGCGCGGCTTCGCAGCCACCTCCCTGGATTTGGGCGGCAAGACCCTGGTGAAGACGGGCGCCGGCCTGTTCGGCCTCTTCAACACCACCGTGACAGCCGGCACCATTGAGGTGCGGGAAGGCACCTTCCAGTTCAACACCGCGCACGGCACGGCGAATTCCGCCGCCAACATCACCTTCAACGGCGGCGATGTGACCGGCGCCATGAACCTGACCGCCGACATCACGCTCACGGCCCTGCAGAATGCCAGCTCCGCCGTGGGCATCAATGCCCAAGGCCACGGCCTGACGCTTGACGGCGCGGCCAATCTCACCCTCACCGGCACCATCACCAACGTGGCGGGCATCACCAAGACCGGGGCCGGCACGGCCACCATCACCGCCTCCGGCTCCCTGAACAAGTCCATTGCCGTGCAGCAGGGCTCCCTGGTGCTCAGCGGCACCTATGCGATTGACGACATCGCGCTGGATCCGGACAGCACCGTCATCTACTATGACAGCACGGGCGCGGCCGGCGGCACGAGCGGTTTCCGCAACGTGGCCGGCGCCAAGTCCGCCTACACCGTGGCCCAGGACGCCTCTGTGGACCGCACGGGCGCCACCTTCACGGTGGGCGGCCAGGCCGTTGATTTGAACGAGCAGGGCAAGTACATGATTGCCGGCTCCACCGACTACACCACGCTTTGGGCAAACAAGGGCGACACGGTGGACTACGCCGCCTACAAGGCCTATGCCGACGAGCACCAGTACGACCTTGCGACCGTCAGGGTTGCCGATGGCGGCACCGTGAACCTGAACGGCGGCACCGTGGCCAGCCTGCGCTTTGACACGGCGGGCGCCGTGGCGGGCATCGAGGGAACCGGCACCATCTCCAGCCTTGCCGGAACCGGTCTGCTCAACCTGCATGCGGGAGCCCGCGCAGCCGTACCCAGCCTGACGGTGAACTCCGCCATGGGCGTGTTCAGCACGGGACCCGGCGTGCTTGCCGTGGAGGCCGTCACCATCTCCGGCAGCGGCAGCATTGAGTTCGACTCCAGCACGGAAATCGGCACCACCCACCTGACGGGCGGCTCCATCACGTTCGGCGGCACCGGCACCACCCACACGCTCACCGACCTGGGCTTGTCCCAGGAGGGCGGCAGTGCTTCCACCGTGAACGTGGAGGCCGGCACCACCGTCCACATCGTGGGAACCACGGTGGCCAAGGACCGCGACTCCCGCATGAAGGGTTCTTTCTCGCTCTCCCACTGGAGTGCCACCAATACCGTGAACGTGAACGGCACGCTCATTTCCGACGTGGTGGTTTCCTCCTGTGACGGCAAGGGCGTCATCAACGTGAACAACGGCGGACGCCTGGAGATGCGCGATGGCTTGAACCGAGGCGCCTACAATGACAACGACATCACCATCAACGTGGAATCCGGCGCCACCCTGGCTGCCGGCACCACCCACAACACCGCAGAAACCAAGGAGAGCGCCAAGATGGTGGTGAACATGAAAGACGGTTCCACCTTCGAGGCCTACTACGGTGAAGGTTACGACACGGCCGTCATCAACAAGACACTCGCCTTCGGCGACGGCACGGTGACCCTCAACGCCGGTGAGGCCGGCAAGACCCTGCAGCTCAACTCCAGCCTGACCGGAACCTTCACCAAGACCGGCGAGGGCGCGCTCATCCTGGCCGGCGACGGCAACTACATCAGCAACACCATCGACCTGCAGGCCGGCACGATCGTGCTCGCAGGCGGGTTCGACGTGAGCGACATCGAACACCAGAAGGGTGAAATCGCCTACTTCGAGAATCCCGACGGTCCCGCAACCGCCAACGGCTTCGCCAAGTACACCGGCGAGGTCCAGCTCGTCAGCTCCAACTTCGCCAACGTGTCCGTGGGCGATGAGGGCGTCATCCTGCTGGACGGCTACAGCGTGGACTACGATGCCACCACCGGCAAGGCCGGCGGCACTATCAGCCTCGGCGCCTTCTACGTCAATGAGGGCGAGGCGAACGTGAGCACCATCCATGAGGCTTCCGCCACCGCAGCCGTGATGCTGGCGGACGGCGCCAAGCTGATTGTGGACGAGGACCTCTCCTCCGGCGTGTACTCCACCGGGGATGACAAGGGCTTCGTGGAGATTAAGGACGGCAAGACCCTGGGCTACTCTCCCCTGGCAGACGTGGAGCTCTCCGGCGAGGGCACGTACGACCTGGGCAGCGGCAACGCCTCCATCGGCGAGGTCGACCTCGGCGAGGATTGGAGAGGCACCGTCAAGCTCAGCGGCATCACCACCAAGAACCTTGACCTCAACAACTACGGCAGGGAGGGCTCCGTGGTGGAGGTGGACGGCTGGGCCAGCCACCTGAACAACACCGATGCGTCCAACATCTACACCTACAATCCCACGCTGCGCCTCACCGGCGACGGCATGACGGTTACGGACGGCTACTCCGGCAAGACCTACATCTTTGCAGGCGGCGTGGAGGGTGGAGGCAACTTCACGTACGGCATCACCACCTCCGCCAGCAACCAGACCTACGTCTTCACCGGCGATGTCTCCGAATGGTACGGCGCCTTCCAGGCCAGAGGAGACGGCAAGACCTCCACGCTCAAGTTCTACGGCGACGCCACGGAAGTGGGCGCCAACATCGAGCTGAACGCAGGCACCCTCAACCTGGTTGTCGGCAACGGCGAGGATGAGTTTGCCACCGTCTTCAACGGAGCGGTCACCGCTTCCTCCATCACCGTGAAGACCGATGCCTCCGCCACGTTCAATGAGCTGCACATCACCTCCGCCATCAACAACAGCGGTACGGTGATATTCAATGAAGGCTTTGAGGTGTCCGGCTTCCAGGAGACCGCCAGCGAGGAGGGTTACTACGACCTGAACGGTGAGTTCTCCTCCGACGGCAACGGCTATTCCGGCAACTCGGACAGCTACCTCACCATCGTGAACGGCGGCACCGTCCAGGGCAAGGTTAAGGTGGAGCAAGAAGGAACCGTCTATACCATGTCCAGCGATGGACGTGCGCTCAAGGGTGACGGCGATGTCTACTCCTACGAGACCTACCACGTGAACGACGGCACGGTGGACATCTCCGACATCGCCGCCAAGGGTGCTGAACACGGTACTGAATACGTGAACGTGCACAGCGGCACGCTGAATGTGGACCAGACTACGGACCTTGCCATCACCGTGACGGACGAAGGCACGCTGACGGGCGAGAAGCTGGATACCAATGAAGTGGGTATTGGAATTGATGCCACCGCGCACTTTGTGCAGGGCATCGATGATGCCAGCGGTGTGCGGTTCACCACTGAGGAGGGAACTGTTGATGTGAAGAACAACGGCGCATACCCGTCCACATACACCACCGACAATGGCAGTATGGATGTTCAGGCCGACGCGGTGACCCTGCAGAACACTGCGACGGATGCCGTGTCTGTGGATAATGCGCTGACGGTGAAAGACATCATCAACGAGAGCGTGCATGAACTCGCGGTGACCAACCTGGTGGTGGACTCTCTCTCGACTGTCTCCGCCCTTTCCGGCGACATCGACATCACCTCCACTCAGGGAGATGTGGTCATAGCCGCGCTCAACATCGTGGACGGCAACCAAGTGTTCGTACACAACGGACCGGAGGAAACCGAGGTGACCGTCACCGTCACGGAGACGCTTGCAGCCGGCAACGGCACCCTGCTCGCCAACCTGGTGATGGCCGATGACTCCGCTCTGCTCGGCAACGGCGTGCAGAAGGCCCTGTCCATCGGCAGTGTGCTCACCATGAACACCAACATCGCGCTGGATGAGGCAACGCTGCGCGCCCTGGACACCATGGCCGTTGGCGATACCTTCGTGCTGATTGGCGCCGCTCCGGGCACCACGATGGAGTACACCGGTGATTACGGTGACAACGCCTGGTACGACAGCATGTTCTCCCGCATCGCCACCGATGGCGACTACAAGCTGAACGGCGACTTCAACATCGTGTTCGACTCGACCGACGGCTTCGGCCTGCAGAAGTTCAGCAACACGCCGGAACCGACGACCGGCACGCTGAGCCTGCTGGCGCTCATGGCGCTGGCCGCCCGCAGACGCCGCAAGTGATTTACTGAGGTACTATTTAGGAAGTAAGGCGGCAAAGCCGCGAAGATTACCAAGGCCCATCCGGCATGCTGCCGGATGGGCCTTTTTCAATTTGCCACATTGTTTGGGGCAATGGCGCGCGCGTTGGCGGCCAGGTGGGCGACACCGATGCGGCGGATGGGCGTGCCGGCAAAGAGCTCGGCAAAGGCAGCATCCGACAGGTTTTCTATCTCCGCAAGCGGCATATCGCGCAAACGTGCGGGCATGAGCAGATGGGGATCGATGCGCACGGGCTTGGCGGATGCGTTCCACGGGCAGGCATCCTGGCAGACATCGCAGCCGTAGAGGCGGTTGCCGAGGGCGGCTGCGATTTCCATAGGCATGGGTTCCTTGGCCTCGATGGTCCAGTAGGAGAGGCACTTCCTGGCATCGCATGCGCCGTTGTGGAGGGCATGCACGGGGCATGCGTTTTCACAGCGGCGGCAGTTGCCGCAATGGCTTTTCATGGGCGTGCCGCAGGGTAGCTCCAGCGTGGTGAGAATGGAGGCGAGGAAGCAGTACGACCCGCTCCCCGGGCGGATGAGCAGGCCGTTGCGGCCAATCCATCCCAGCCCGGCGCGCCACGCAAAGAAACGCTCGCTCACGGGACCGGAATCGGTGAAGCAGCGCTGCACGCCGCCATACATCTGCAGCGTTTCGTCCAAATCCGCCAGCTTGCCCGCCAGCAGCTTGTGGTAGTCCTCCCCCTGCGCGTAGCGCGCCACGGCGCCCGGCTGCGTGCGGGAGTCCTCCCGCGCGTATTCATAGGTGAGGATGACAACGCTGCGCGCACCCGGCAGCACCAGCTGCGGGTTGAGGCGCGCGGGCAGGTGGCGCTCCATCCACTGCATGCCGGCGTGCATGCCCTCCGCCAGCCATTGCACCAGGCGCTCCCCCTGGTCGGCATCCGCCGGTGCAACGCCCACGGCGGAAAAACCGAGTTCCCGCGCAGCGTATTGCAGCGCCTGAAAGGGGGCACTCATGATGCAGACCAGCCGAGGACGGCCTTTCTAAGCCGCTCCGGCCAAGGATCCGCGAGCGGGAGGGAGTCCACGACGCGCAGCGCGGCATTGCGGATGCGCTCCCCTGCCGGGGTGGCCGCGTTTTGGAGTGCCTTGGCATTCTCCTTGAAGGCAAGGCGCTGGAGGTTGGAGGAAGCCTCCCGGTTGCCGAGTTCCGCGGCGCGGCGGTAGAGTTCCGCGGCGCTCTGCGTGTTGCGGCCAATCCCCTGGCCGTGCTCAAACATAACGGCTAGGTTGTTCATGCAGTCGGTGTCGCCGTGCTTCACGCCCTCACGGAAAAGGCGCGCGGCGTTGTAGGGATCCACGCGGTGTCCGAGCCCCTTGTAGCACATGTAGCCCAGATAGAAGTAGACCTTGGGAGTGTCGGGCGCGCGGCGGGCGACATCCATGAGCATCTTCCACGCCCGGCGCTCGTCCCGCTTCACGCCCTTGCCGAGCATGATGCAGCGCGCCAGCTCCACCTTGGCCTGGTCCAGGCCGGCATCTGCCGCACGCTTCAACCACTGCACGGCCTGCAGGATGTTCGGCTCGCAACCGTATCCCCGCTCCAGGAAACCCGCCAACAGAAACATGGCGTTGGGGCGCAGGGATGCAGACAGCGGGTTGTCCGTGTCCTCATTCTCCGCCAGGCGCCGCGCCAGCTCCAAAGCCTTCTCCGGCTGCTCCGGCAGGCCCTTGAAGCGGCCCTCGTACACATCCAGCAGCTTGTAGGCGGCGGGGATGTACACCGGGGCGGCATGCTCCAGCATCTCGGTCACCTGCTCCACGTTGCCGTTGCGGGTGTCCACCAACATGGCATTGGCTTGGGCGAACATGCTGCGCGCATCCTCCATGCTGGGCGTGGCCTGCGGTGCCGCCGCCACCGCCAGGGTGGAGGCCAGGCAGGAAAGGACGCACGCGGCAAGGACTCTCAGGCGCATACAGAAGGGAAATCAATCTTCCGCGTATTCCGCCCAGGACGAGCTGGTTTCCCACACGCGAACGCGCTCCAGGCGCACGCAATCCCGCACAGGGTAGGAACCCGCGCCCTGCTGGGCGCGCTGCAGGGCCGCCTGTGCGTGGTCGAACACGGTCTTGGCCATCGCCTCGCTGGTGGGGTCGGAATGCTCGAAGGGGATGATGCGCTCCCCGTACACGGCGCGGAACTGCGCGTAGTTGGGGTCGTCCGTGTTCATGCACAGGGCGTGGTCGAAACGCTGCAGGAACGTGCCCACCATCTCCTGCACAGCCTTGAAATCCAGCACCATCTCGTGGGAATCCAGGGAGTCTGCGGCAAAGACCAGCTCCACGCTGCGGGTGTGGCCGTGCGGGAACTGGCAGTTGCCGGGGTGCTTGGAGAGCAAATGCCCGCTCTCCAACTCAATCCGCTTGCATATACGGTACATAGCACTACTTCAAATAGTACCCAGTACATAGTAAATCCCATCAATTGATGGGCGTGACTCCCTTCTTCAGGATGATGTTGCCGTACTTGGCGGTTTCCCCGCTGATGATGACGGCGTATGCCTTCTTGGCACGCTCGTAGAAGGCGTAGCGCTCCATGCGCTCGATTTCTCCGTCGTAGCCGAGAGCCTTGCGGTACTTGGCCTCCACGGCGGGATCCAGCGTGTCGCCGGGCACGGCTTCCATCATGATGACCGGCGTGGCGTAGCTGTCCAGCTCCAGCAGCGGACGGAACCCCGCCAGCAGGGCGTCTGCCCCCAGGCCGTCGGCGCGCAGCACCTTGTCGTTGAACGTGTGGCCGGGGAAATGGGCATCGGAGATGACAATCTCGTCACCATGGCCCATCTCGCAAAGGACCTTGAGCATATCGGGGGAAACAACGGGGGAAATTCCTTTCAACATAACTCGCGTATCATGGCACACACAGGCTCTCGCGTCAATCAGAAAAAAAAGCCGGTGACACGTCCGCTCTCCCTCTTTTTTCAGATGTCAAAAAATTTTTCTTGCCAGACTGGTTATGGTGTGATACGTAGGGCTCAACTATGGACGTCTTTTACTACGTTATCTACGCATTAATCCTTGTCCTTTCAGTATCTGGGCTCATTGTTGGCGTTACCAACGATGCCTGTAACTTCCTAAACGCCTCCCTAGGCTGCAAGGCGGCACGGCGCAACACCGTGGTGGCGGTTGCAGCGGCGGGCGTGCTGCTGGGAGCCGTCTTCTCCAGCGGCATGATGGCCGTGGCACGCAGCGGCGTGTTTGTGCCATCCATGTTCAACTTTGAGGAGATCATGCTTCTGCTGCTGGCGGTGATGGTGGCCAATGTCATCCTGCTGGATATCTTCAACACGCTGGGACTTCCCACATCCACCACGGTGGCGCTGGTGTTTGCGCTGCTGGGTTCCGCGTTCGGCATGGCGGTGTACGCCTCCGGCGACGGACACAGCGTGGCAGACTACCTGAACACGGGCAACACCATGACCATCGTCTCCGCCATCTTCCTCTCCGTGGCGCTGGCCTTCACGGTGGGCTGCGCGGCCATGTGGGTGTCGCGCCTCATCTTCACCTTCCGCTACCAAGGGGTGTACAAGTACATAGGCCCGCTGTGGTGCGGCTTTGCCTTCACGGCCATCACCTACTTCGCCTTGTTCAAGGGCATGGCCGCCAGCCCGGTGGTGCCCAAGGAATTCATGGCTGCGCTTCAAGCGCACATGGGGCTGGTGCTGCCCGCCTGCTTCGTGGGCTGGGTGGTGGTGGCCGCCTTCCTGCAATACATTTGCCGGGTGAACACGCTGCGCCTCACCGTGCTGGCCGGCACCTTCTCCCTGGCGCTGGCCTTCGCCGGCAACGACCTGGTGAACTTCATCGGCGTGTTCATGGCGGCCAAGACCTCACTGGCTCTCGGGCAGGAGTGGGTGGCCGGCGGCGGCGACCTCTCCCAGCTGAACATGGGACGGCTCACAGAGCCCGTGCAGGCGGACACGCTCTACCTCCTGGGCGCGGGTCTGCTGATGGTGGCGGTGCTGTTCTTCTCCAAGAAGGCGCGCAAGGTTTCCGAGACCGAGCTCAAACTTTCCGCGGCCAACACCGCCAAGGAGCGTTTCGGCTCCAGCCTGGCCGCGCGCGTCATGGTGCGCCGCACCGTGGAAACCGTGCGCCTGGTGGAGCGCATCACCCCCCGCCGCCTGCGCGAGGCCGTGGCGCGCCGATTCGCCCCGCTCACCCCGGAGGAGGAAAGCTCCACCGGCGCCTTCTACGACCAGGTGCGCGGCTCCGTCAACCTTACCGTGGCCGCCATGCTCATCTCCGTGGCCACCTCCTTTGAACTTCCCCTCTCCACCACATACGTCACCTTCATGGTGGCCATGGGCTCCTCCCTGGCGGACCGCGCATGGGGACGCGACAGCGCCGTGTACCGCATCACCGGCGTGCTGGCCGTGGTGGGCGGCTGGTTCCTCACCGCCCTGGCTGCCGGCTTTGCCGCCTTTGCCGTGGCACTCATCATGGCGTACGGCGGTGTCTGGGGCGTGGGCGTCATGATGGTCCTGGCCCTGGGCCTGCTGCTCAAGTCCGCCCTTGCAAAATCCGGGGAAACCTCCGGCACGCACATCCTGGACATCAGCAAGGAGCAGAGCCTGCGCGAATTCGGCAAGGGTGCCGCAGACAACCTGGGCCGCATGTACGGCATCTACCGCGCCATGGTCAAGGCGCTCATTGCCGAGGACTACAAGGCGCTCAAGCGGCTCCGCAAGTCCGCCCGCACCATCAAGCGGAACCTGGAGCTGCTGGACGAAAACGAGGTGTCTCCCCTGCTGGCTTCCCTGCCCAAGGAGGAAACACGCCGCGGCCAGATCATCTACCGCATCCAGCAGATTTCCGCAGCCACCTGCCACAGCCTCCTCCTTCTCGTCAAGAGCAGCTACAACCACCTCGACAACATGCACGAGGGCCTCACCGAAAAACAGGGCGACGACCTCATGCGCATGGTGGAGGCCATCGACCGCTTCTTCCCCGGTCTCACCGACATGCTGGCGCAAGGGCGCTTCCATGACATCGAAGCCCTGCTGGAAGAGAGGGACCACCTGAACGACCTCTTTGCACAATGCATCGAGAGCCATCTGCTCAACCACTCCGACGACGTGAACCGCATGCGCACCAACATTCTCTACCTCACCCTGCTGAACGAGACCCGCGCCATGAACGCCCACGCCTTCGCGCTCATCGACCGCGTTCAGGCCCTCTTCCTGTCCTGCGACAACAGCAAAGAAGATTCCGTGAAAAAAGATTGAACACATTCCCCGCGAGTGGTGTCTACCCTCCATAGCCCATGAGTGTGGGCCACCACTTTTCAAGAGTGTAGTTTCATGTAAGTTTTGTGTTGGTTGGCCGGCGGGCGCTGTGAAGCGTCCGCCGGCCTTCTTTTGCGCGGAATTTCGGGCACGCTGAAAAAAAATGAAAAAAAAATCAAAATTATGCTTGACGTTCCATTTTTGTTCGTGTATAATCGGTCTCACGCCCCACTTACAGGGCAGCCCGAAAGGCAACGGCGGTCAGACGACCACAACCGATGCAAGGCCGGGCGAGGCAGTTTTCCAGGACACGGACTTTCCGTGGCACCCATGGCACGCTGAGAAGCGCGCCGCCGGCTCTCTGAGTTTACCGTAAGAGACCTTGCCGGGAGGGGGTGCCGGAGAGGATAAAGGGAGGAAGGGAAAAGGTCGTGACGCGTGCCGTGGCCCTCGCCGCGATGCACTTCTTAGGAAGAGCGGAGCAGGGGTTACACGGCACTGTCGGAAAAGTCCGCGAGGACGGATCCGACGGTCCAGCAATTTCTAATTAAATATTATGGAGAGTTTGATTCTGGCTCAGAACGAACGCTGGCGGCGTGGATAAGACATGCAAGTCGCACGGAGTGCCTTCGGGCACTGAGTGGCGCACGGGTGAGTAACACGTGAGCGACCTGCCCCCGAGACAGGGATAGCCCCGGGAAACTGGGATTAATACCTGATGGTCTCGCAAGAGTAAAGCAGCAATGCGCTCGGGGAGGGGCTCGCGGCCTATTAGTTAGTTGGCGGGGTAACGGCCCACCAAGGCGATGACGGGTAGCCGGTCTGAGAGGATGTCCGGCCACACTGGAACTGAGACACGGTCCAGACACCTACGGGTGGCAGCAGTCGAGAATCATTCACAATGGGGGCAACCCTGATGGTGCGACGCCGCGTGGGGGAGGAAGGTCTTCGGATTGTAAACCCCTGTCATGTGGGAGCAAGGCGCAAGCTTGATAGTACCACAAGAGGAAGAGACGGCAAACTCTGTGCCAGCAGCCGCGGTAATACAGAGGTCTCAAGCGTTGTTCGGAATCACTGGGCGTAAAGGGTACGTAGGCTGCCGCATAAGTCGTGCGTGAAAGGCAGGGGCTCAACCCCTGGAGTGCGCATGATACTGTGTGGCTGGAGTAATGGAGGGGGAACCGGAATTCTTGGTGTAGCAGTGAAATGCGTAGATATCAAGAAGAAGACTCGTGGCGAAGGCGGGTTCCTGGACATTTACTGACGCTGAGGTACGAAGGCCGGGGTAGCGAAAGGGATTAGATACCCCTGTAGTCCCGGCAGTAAACGGTGCACGCTTGGTGTGCGGGGAATCGACCCCCTGCGTGCCGGAGCCAACGCGTTAAGCGTGCCGCCTGGGGAGTACGGTCGCAAGATTAAAACTCAAAGAAATTGACGGGGACCCGCACAAGCGGTGGAGTATGTGGCTTAATTCGATGCAACGCGAAGAACCTTACCAAGGCTTGACATCCCGTGACCGCCTGTGAAAGCAGGTTTTTTCTTCGGAAACACGGAGACAGGTGCTGCATGGCCGTCGTCAGCTCGTGTCGTGAGATGTTTGGTTAAGTCCAGCAACGAGCGCAACCCCTGCTGCCAGTTACCATCATTAGGTTGGGGACTCTGGCGGGACTGCCCAGATCAACTGGGAGGAAGGTGGGGACGACGTCAGGTCAGTATGGCCCTTACGCCTTGGGCTGCACACGTACTACAATGCCCAGTACAGAGGGAGGCAAGCGTGCGAGCGCGAGCGGATCCCGAAAAGTGGGCCCAGTTCGGATTGGAGGCTGCAACCCGCCTCCATGAAGCCGGAATCGCTAGTAATGGCGCATCAGCTACGGCGCCGTGAATACGTTCCCGGGTCTTGTACACACCGCCCGTCACATCATGGAAGCCGGTCGCACCCGAAGTGTCAGGAGCCAACCGCAAGGAGGCATGGCCCTAAGGCGAGACTGGTAACTGGGATGAAGTCGTAACAAGGTAGCCGTAGGGGAACCTGCGGCTGGATCATCTCCTTTCTATGGAGCAAGGATGCACTCACAAGAAGCATCCAGGTCGACCCTGCGTTGGCAGGGGCGGCGGCATGCGTCACGGCCCTTTCCCTTTCAAACACAGAAACACTGAGTACTGCGTGCGCGGTGCTAAAAATAGTACCTAGTACATAGTACCTAGTAAATCAAGCATGCGGCTGTAGCTCAGTTGGTTAGAGCACGCGCTTGATAAGCGCGGGGTCATAGGTTCAAGTCCTATCAGCCGTATACCGTTGAAGTGTTGAGCAACTTCCTCCCGAAACCGTGAGCCGAACGCCGGAAGGCGGCAGATTGACATCCGCATGGCAAAATTACAGATTGGCCAGCCTGAAAAGGTTGGCAATCTCCAACAATTTTGTGGGAAACACAATTTCCAAGAATAGAGCACAATACAAGAATCAAGCATACAAAGCGATTCACTTGGAACGAAAATTTTAAGTGAGTCACCCGGGGTTCTGATGAGGAACCTCAGGGCTTATGGTGGATGCCTTGGTGCCGACAGGCGAAGAAGGACGCAGCAAGCTGCGAAAAGCCTCGGAGAGCTGCAAGCGAGCTAAGACCCGGGGGTATCCGAATGGGGTAACCTGATACGGACGAGCCGTATCGTCACAACCTGAACACATAGGGTTGTGAACGCGAGACCCGCTGAAGTGAAACATCTCAGTAAGCGGAGGAAGAGAAAGAGAAATCGATACCGTAAGTAGTGGCGAGCGAAAGCGGTAGAGCCCAAACCGGAGGTACTCCTCCGGGGTTGTAGGACTCAGACGTGAATACCGGAATCGATAGCCTAGCTACCTGGAAAGGTAGGCCAGAGAGCGTGAAAGCCGCGTGGGCGAAATCCTTTTCGGATTCTATGAGTATCCTGAGTAGCACATCACACGTGGAACGATGTGCGAAACCGCGCGGACCACCGCGCAAGGCTAAATACTAGTCGGCGACCGATAGTGAACAAGTACCGCGAGGGAAAGGTGAAAAGAACCGCTGCGAGCGGAGTGAAACAGAACCTGAAACCGTAAGTCTACAAAGTGTCAGAGCGGCTTTGCCGCGATGGCGTGCCTTTTGTTTAATGAGTCTGCGAGTCGGTGTTCGTGGCAAGGCTAAGCCCTTCCGGGGCGCAGCCGCAGCGAAAGCGAGTCCGAACAGGGCGTCAAGTCGCGGGTACCGGACCCGAAGCGGAGGTGACCTACCCTTGGCCAGGTTGAAGCATGGGTAAAACCATGTGGAGGACCGAACGGGTGAACGTTGAAAAGTTCTCCGATGAGCTGAGGGTAGGAGTGAAAGGCTAATCAAACCCCGTGATAGCTGGTTCTCTCCGAAATGCATTTAGGTGCAGCGTCACATGCTGATGAGCGGGGGTAAAGCACTGACAAGGCAAGGGGGCACACCCGCCTACCAACCCTTATCAAACTCTGAATACCGTTCAATGGAGTGTGGCAGTGAGACGGCGGGGGATAAGCTTC
Source organism: uncultured Verrucomicrobiales bacterium (assembly GCA_937905985.1). Taxonomy (GTDB): domain Bacteria; phylum Verrucomicrobiota; class Verrucomicrobiia; order Verrucomicrobiales; family Akkermansiaceae; genus Akkermansia. The sequence goes on from CALCWC010000021.1 coordinate 50,054, forward strand.
GTCGTCAAAAGGGAAACAGCCCAGACCGCCGGCTAAGGTGCCTCAATCATGCTAAGTGGAAAGGATGTGGGATGTCCCAGACAGTGAGGATGTTGGCTTAGAAGCAGCCACCATTTAAAAAATGCGTAATAGCTTACTCATCGAGATGTCCTGCGCCGAAAATGATTGGCGATCAAGCATGATACCGAAGCCGCGGACTTCACCTTTCGGTGGAGTGGTAGGAGAGCGTCGCGTGCACGTCGAAGGGGGATGGCGACTGAACCTGGAGCGCACGCGAGTGAGTATGCAGACATGAGTAACGTAAAGATACGTTAAATACGTATCCGCCGTAAACCCAAGGTTTCCAGGGCCACGATGTACGTCCCTGGGTCAGCCGGGACCTAAGCCGAGGCCGGGAGGCGTAGGCGATGGACATACGGTCAACATTCCGTAGCTTCCGACCCTTAAAGAGGGGGGACGCATCAAGAAAGGTACACAGCTTAATGGATTGCGAGCAGAGGCTTCGGCCGAAGCGCAGTACCGGACAAGGTGCCGAGAAAAGCCCCTCCGTATGCTAAGGAACCCGTACCGCAAACCGACACAGGTGGGTGGGTAGAATATACCAAGGCGCAAGAGTGAACCCCGGTTAAGGAACTCGGCAAATTAGCCCCGTAACTTCGGAAAAAGGGGTGCCATGGCGACATGGCCGCAGAGAAATGGCCCAACCGACTGTTTATCAAAAACACAGCACTCTGCAAAGACGCAAGTCGACGTATAGGGTGTGACACGTGACCAATGCCGAAAGATTAAGGCGAGCGGTTAGCCGCAAGGCGAAGCTGTGAACCCAAGTCCCGGTGAATGTCGGCCGTAACTATAACGGTCCTAAGGTAGCGAAATTCCTTGTCGGGTAAGTTCCGACCTGCACGAATCGTGAAACGAGTTGGGCACTGTCTCAACCGGGCGCTCAGTGAAATTGTAACGCCGGTGAAGATGCCGGCCACCCGCAGAAGGACGGAAAGACCCTATAGACCTTAACTGTAAGCTGTCATTGTTTCTTCGGCTTTAATGCTCAGAGTAAGTGGGAGACGCTGAAGATGCCCTTTAGGGGGCATCCGAGTCATCAATGAGACACCACCCTTTGAAGCTGGAGAATCTAACTTCAGGCCTTGAACCAGGCGGAAGGACCGTGTCAGCCGGTCAGTTTTACTGGGGCGGTATCCTCCCAAACAGTAACGGAGGAGTGCGAAGGTGGGCTCAACCCGGATGGCAACCGGGTGTCGAGTGCATGGGCATAAGCCCGCCTAACTGTGAGACCAACAAGTCGAGCAGATGCGAAAGCAGGCCCAAGTGATCCGGCGGGAGAGAGTGGAATCCCCGTCGCTCAACGGATAAAAGGTACCTTAGGGATAACAGGCTGATCACGCCCAAGAGTTCATATCGACGGCGTGGTTTGGCACCTCGATGTCGGCTCGTCGCATCCTGGGGCTGGAGAAGGTCCCAAG